>CAZXGR010000011.1:37405-40212 GCA_964640245.1 uncultured bacterium
TATGGATATGATGGGGAATACGATAAAGCTCAAAAGTTGATTGAGATCATAAAAGATTGGCCGTTTGATGAAGTTAGAGTTTACAATGCACCGGATAAGAGGGCTAAAAAGGGTGTTAGGCCAAACATTCTTGCATACTACTATGGCAAAAATGGTAAGAAAAGTCCCCGCCTCTTGATTTTAACGCACCTTGATGTTGTTCCACCTGGAGATTTAAGTAAATGGACAGTTACCGAACCCTTTAAACCAATTGTTAAGGATAATAAGGTTTACAGTAGGGGAAGTGAAGATAACGGACAGAGCCTTACTTCATCTCTCTATGCAGTAAAAGCTCTTATGGACCTTAACATAAGGCCGAAAAGGACAGTTGTTTTAGCATTTGTTAGTGATGAAGAAACGGGAAGCAAGTACGGCATAGAATGGCTTATGAAGAAACACCCTGAACTTTTCCTAAAGGATGACCTTGTCCTTGTTCCTGATGGGGGTAATGAGAGTGGAACCTTCATTGAAGTTGCCGAGAAGAGCATACTTTGGATGAAACTTAAGGTTATAGGCAAGCAAGTTCACGCAAGTATGCCTGAAAGAGGTTTAAATGCACATCGTGTTGCCCTTGATTATACATATCACCTCGACAAATTCCTCCATGGGAAGTATTCCATGAAGGATAGATTGTTTGACCCTCCGGAAAGTACATTTGAACCAACCATGGTTCATAATCCGGCAGACAGTCCGAATATAGCTCCGGGGGAACACGAAGTTGTTTTCGATTGCCGCCTCCTTCCGAACTACAGCCTCGATGGAATATTAAAGGATGCGGAAGAACTTGGCAAGGAAGTTAAGGAAAAATACATAAAGAAAATCAACGGCAAAATTCTACCTAAAATAGAGATTAATGTTCTCCAACGTCTTGATGCGCCAAAACCTACGAATCCAAACAGTAATATAGTAAAGCTTCTTCAAGATGCGCTCACGAAACTTCGAGGAAGGGAAGCCAAGGTCGGCGGAATAGGTGGTGGAACGTTTGCTGCTTACTTCAGAAAACTTGGAATTCCGGCGGTTGTCTGGTCAACGATCGACGAGCTTGCCCACCAGCCCAATGAATATGCCAAGGTAGAGAATATGGTAGGGGATGCAGAGGTTATGGCGGCTTTAGCGCTTCTCTGATTTAATACGATCCTTTTATGACATGATTACTAAAAAGTTCAAGGGGTCTGTAGGATGATTGATTCCCTCGTTGAAGGTTTTCTCTTAGGTTTGGGTGCTGCGGTACCTATAGGACCGGTAAACATACTAATAATGAACGAAGCTTTAATATCCTATAGAAATGCTATTTTTATAGGTGCGGGTGCAATGAGTGCAGATCTGACATACCTATCCCTAATACTTTTCGGATTGTTCTCAAGAATTAAGAACAATCATACTGTTCTTTCAATAATGGGAATTGCAGGAAGCATATTTTTAATGTACCTATCTTTTAGCATATTTAAGAGCAGGAATGCCCGATGCGAAATTTCAAGTTCGCAAAAGCCATCAAGGAGTATTCTTATGTCGTATTTGAAGGGATATCCTATAACACTTTTAAATCCATATACCATAGGTTTCTGGCTTAGCGTGACAGCCTACATTGCAACGAACAACATGAGCCCCATGTTTACGGTTCTCGGTTTGATATTTGCCATTAGTCTGTGGATAACCATAATGCCGTTCCTTATACATAAGACAAAGAAGTTCATGGCCATAAAGACTCTTAGAATTGTGGATATACTATCGTCTATGATTATTCTATTTTTTGGTATATCGATGTTTATAGGTTCAGTGTCGTTTATAAAATAAGCATAATTTTATAAGCAGGGAGGCCTCGATGAAGAGGCCTCCGTAATTTATAAAAATTAGAATATATAGCCCACTTCAGCACCTAAGTAGTACTTGCCATCCTTTAAACTTCCGTCATTATCCGCAAAACTGTTCTTAGCATGTATGTATGCACCTTCTGTTCTAAGGTATATAGCATCCGTTAGATGATAGGTTGGCGTAACGGTAATGGTATAGATGTTATCCTCATTACTATTACTTATGTATATGTGGCTCTTATGTTGGTTTGCATATTCCAGCCTTACGGGTATCTCTATGTTTTTGTTCAACTTTGGTGAAACGTAGACTCCAAGCCCATAGGCTGATTTATCCTTATAACCTTGGAACTTCTTTGCATCATTTGTCCACTGCCAGTAACCTCCATCGAAGGCTACATAAATGTTACCGAAGTCCCTATCAAATGTAAGACCTGCTAAGGATTTTATCCTATTAATGTTATAATAGTAAGCTGTTCCATCGAAACCTGCAACGTTTCCGCTGACACCAAACTCATAGCTATGATTAGCATCATCATAATTTTTGATAGCATATTCACCATCATTCATTCTATTTCTGTAGTAACCTGCATATACGTCGAATCCGTTTATTGAGTATGTAGCTCTTGTACCATAAACATTGCCAGGTTCTTGCGAGGCTAATACGCCAAAGGCAATGTTTTTATTGTTAAATGAATATGCACTTTCACGACCAGCAACTGAGTGAAGTAGACCAATATCAAGCTTAAGTTTTGGAACAACATTTAGTGAAAGATCTGCACATTTGAGCTTAAAGCCTGGGGTAGCACTTCTATCCTTTACATTGTATCCGAGAACTGGTGCTTCTGATGTTCCTCCAAGCTCAATCTTAGTAGAAAACGGATAGTCCTTTGGCGATATTGAGAGGCCAATTATATCGTTTGTCAGTATGAACTTGCTTTCCCTATTGCTGCTTGCATC
>CAZXGR010000012.1:0-37671 GCA_964640245.1 uncultured bacterium
ATAAGTTTATGGTACATACAATGCAGAATTGTTATGTATGTGGGCATAGGGTTCCTAAAACATTAGTTGAGAGAATCCACAGATGCCCTTACCATGTAGCATTCTTTGGCAGGGGACTGAATCCTATTAGAAGCTCCGTCTATGAAGGCGGGGTAGTTCACTTCAATCAATTTCACAAAAAGGGGTAAATATGGGCTTTAACTGTGGAATAGTTGGACTTCCAAATGTTGGTAAATCAACACTTTTTAATGCTTTAACCAACACTGCAAAGGCGCAGGCTGAAAACTACCCATTTTGCACAATAGAGCCAAACATTGGCATCGTTGAAGTTCCCGATGAGAGATTATATAGGATTGCAAATATTGTAAAGCCTAAAAAAATTACGCCAACAACCATAGAGTTTGTTGATATTGCAGGACTTGTAAAGGGTGCAAGTAAGGGTGAAGGGCTTGGCAACCAGTTCTTGGCAAATATAAGGAATGTTGATGCAATTGCCCAGGTTGTGAGATGCTTTGAGGATAAAAATGTTGTTCATGTCGAGGGATCCGTAAATCCTAAAAGAGACATGGAAATAGTTAACCTTGAACTTATATTGAAGGACCTCGAAACGGTTGAGAAGAGGTTAAACTCATCCCTGAAACGTGCAAGGTCCGGAGATAAAAGCGCAAAAAACGAGGTAAGGATTTTGGAACATCTAAAACAAACACTTGAATCCGGAAAAAGGGCCTATATGCTAACAGATGAGCTTTCAATCGCGGAGGAAAGGTTTTTAAAGGAACTTTGTTTGCTCACGTCAAAACCTATGATGTACATAGCAAATGTTGGTGAGGATAATACGGAAAACAAATACATTAAGGAAGTCGAAAGGATAGCTAAAACCGAGAATGCTGCGGTTGTGAAGATATCGGCAAAGGTAGAATCGGAGCTTTCAGAGTTGAATGAAGATGAAAAGATAGAATTCTTATCGGAACTCGGAATGAAGGAACCTGGGCTTAACGCAGTGATAAGGGAAGGGTATAAGCTTTTAGATTTAGTTACGTTTTTCACCGCAGGTGAACCTGAGGTAAGAGCATGGACTGTAAAAGGTGGAACAAAGGCACCAGAAGCTGCAGGCAAGATTCATACGGATATAGAGAGAGGCTTCATAAGGGCCGAGGTAACTAAGTACAATGATCTTATTAGAGAAGGTTCAATGCAAACATGCAAGGAAAAAGGACTCATGCATTTAGAAGGAAAGAGCTATGAGATCCAAGACGGCGATATAGTTTACTTCAGATTCAACATTTAAAAACAATAGCATCTGTACTTATGATGGTCTCAAGGTGAAACGATTTTCTTTTCTTTCCTTTGCTTATTGCTGAGTTATAATAAATTTTTAAATCAAGGAGAAAGGGCTATGGATATAATTTCGATTCTATCGAGAAAACCCTTTGCAATTATAGGACATAGAGGAAGTTCGGCCGTTAAGGAAAACACCATTGAGGCTATTAAGCTTGGCATTGAAGCCGGATCCGATATCGTTGAGGTCGATGTTAGAAGAACAAAGGACAATAAGTTGATACTTCTGCATGATAAAACCTTTAAAAGGGTTTGGGGCATCGATATTGCACCTGAGGATGTCACGTACAAATTCATTAGAAATAATGTAGGCAACGTTCCTTTACTATCAGATGTTATCGACTTTATAGATGGGCGAGTTGGACTTTTCATCGAGATAAAGGAAGTGGAAACCGCACCGAATATTGCGAAACTTGTTCTTAAGAAGCCCTCATATAATTGGATTGCCATAATTAGCTTTCATGAAAATGCCCTAAGAATTGTAAGAGACACATCAGACAATCTTACTATTGGTTTAATATATGCTGAGCCACCCGGAGATGTATTGAATGCTAAGGATATTGGTGCAAGGATCGTCCTACCGCACTTTCGTCTTGCATCCAAAAAGGCGGTTAGGTTTGCACATGAATTAGATATGAAGGTAGTAGCATGGACCGTAAATACAGAGAAAAGATGGGAAAGACTCATCGATAATGGGGTTGATGCTATTGCCACGGATCATCCAGAGGAGCTTTTTAAATGGAGGAAAACGCTGTCTTGAAGATTCATATTGGGACATCTGGATATTATTATCAACATTGGATGGGTATCTTTTATCCAGTTGATTTAAAGAAAGATAAACTTTTCGAGTTCTATGCTAAAAATTTTAAAACTGTTGAGATGAACAGTACCTTTTATCATATACCGAAGGAAGCTACGGTTAAAAACTGGTATAGAAAATCTCCAAAGGACTTCATATACTCTGTAAAGGTCTTCAAAGGAATTACACACTACAAGAGATTAAAAAACGTCAAAGCCGATGTCGAGAGCTTTGTGGAACTCTTCGGCACGTTAAGAGAAAAACTTGGGGTTTTCCTGTTTCAACTTCCTCCATCGTTAAAGTTCAACAAAGACCGGTTAAAGGGTTTCCTAAAGGATTTACCACCTAACTTCAAGTATGCCGTTGAATTCAGACATAAATCCTGGTACAACAGTGAAACCTATGAGTTACTTAAGGAGTTTAATGTGAGCTTTTGTATACATGACTTTGATCAAAAGCCAACACCGAGAATATGCACGGCAAATGCGGTTTACATGAGGTTTCATGGTACCAATGGACATTATGCAGGCAGTTATTCAGATGAAAAATTAAACGAATATGCAAAACTTATAGATAACTTTTTAGGCGAAAGGAAGGAGGTATTCTGCTACTTTAATAATGACTTTAACGGGGATGCCGTAAGGGATGCAAAGAGGCTTATTGATATAATCAAAACGGTAAGGAGGTAGTTTGGAAAAGTCACAGGAAGCAAAGTTGCTAAAGGTCAAGATAGATGGAAAGGATGTGAAACTCGAGTTAAAGTCCAATATCAACACAGAGCAAGCACTTAGGCTTATCGAGTATAAGTATCTCTTTCCAGAAAGGGGCATAAAGCACGTTGAACGTAACGGAAAAACCGTTCTACCGTATGAGATTCAAGAGATAAATGATATTAAGACAATTAATATAATTACCGAAAATATGGTAGATATGATTCTAAAGCAGGTGAAAACGATAGCCTCAGCTTTTTCTAACTTTCCTGGAATAATCGATGACATCGCAAGAAATTACGTGCCCGATGTAACGAAGTTTCGTATGGATAATCTCTTAAGTTCTATTGAATGGTCATTGAAGTTTGTTGAGGAAAATTCGAGATACCTTCCAATAATGGAAGGCCTTGACGAATCCATACTAAGTTTGGAATCGACAATTATGAAGTTGGATGAACTAATGAATGGCAATGAAGAGGAAGCCGTTGAATTCTTTAGGAGTAATTTTAAGTTAGAGGTTATAAAGTGGGGAGAATTCTTAAGGAACTACGTAGTTCTCATTGAAAGATCTTCAAAGGAGATCCATTGAATCAGATTCCCTATGATACTTTTGTATTTGTCTTTGGGCTTATCATTGGCAGTTTTTTAAACGTTTGCATATACCGGATACCAAGGGGCGAATCTGTTGTAATGCCACCATCTCACTGTCCAAACTGCGGTAAAAGGATAAGGTGGTATGATAATATACCTATAATAAGCTATTTAATTTTAAGGGGAAAATGCCGATTTTGCGGGCAGCCTATATCCATCCAATATCCAATCATTGAACTTCTAACTGGAATTTTAACGCTTGGAATTTTTCTTAGGTTTGGCATATCATTTGATACCATTTATTATCTAATATTAACCTATGTTCTAGTGGTCATATCTGTGATTGACCTAAAGAGCATGCTTGTTCCGGTGAAACCCTGCTATTTCGCAATGGTTTTAGGAATAATTCTATCGCCGTTTACATCATCAATTACCTTTAAGTCATCGATGCTTGGTGCTTCCTTTGGAGCTGGGGTTATACTTTTCATCATTGAAACCTATTACATAATAACTGGTAAGAAGGGTATGGGCTACGGTGATGCAAATATAATGGCCTTGGTAGGCGCATTTTTAGGGTGGCAGAAGGTTTTTCTTACGCTTTTCTTGGCTTCACTTATGGGTGCTACTGTTGGAATATTCCTAATTGTAAATGGTAAAAGCCGAAAAACACCTATTCCATTTGGACCTTACATTTCCTTAGCAGCTTACATAACCGTACTGTTTGGAAACAACATTATTAGTTGGTATTTAAGGTGAAAGCATGGCTTATGTTTTCTATTCCCGTGCTGTTTGCTGGTCCTCTATACGCGGGAACCCTTAGTGCCGAATCTGGCTTCATAAGCTCAAATTTAAAGGGGAATTACAGGAGACAAACAGGCTATTACAGATGGAAGAATAGAAAAACAGGCTTAGTTTATAAACTCAACTATAACGACACCTTTAGCATAAATGATAGAACAAGCTTCAGACTTGGAATTACAAGTGGGAATACAAAGGATGAATTTTTAAAACTTGAAGGAAACACACCGTTTAATCGTTTATCTAAAAGCTTTGATATAGAGGAACTCTCATTGGGTTTAAGGGATTTTCCATTCAATGGTTTCTCAATGAATTTCGGAAAACTTCTCTTTAATGCTCCACCGCTTATATCGGATTATCTTTGGGGTGGAAGGTTTATGTATATGTTCAACAAGAATCTATCAATTCAATGGAATCAAATAGCAGGATACGAAGGGAAGTACCTTCTATTCGGAACAAGAGCAGAGGATGATGTTGATGTCTTTGGGCCACAAATTAGGTACATTATTAACGGTAAACAATTGTCTGTTGGCTTTTTGAGGATATCTGATGCAAGAGGCGAAAAGCCCGGAAGGAACATCAACAACGTTCTCCTGTCCCTTAAGGATAAGGGTTTAGACCTCTATGGTTTGCTTCAAAATGGCAAGGTTTCTGGATGTTTAGACTACAAATTCAATAACCTTTCGTTTCTTTCAGGGTACAGCCAAAAAGGTATAACATCCTATGGTTTTAGAGAGTTCGAAAGGGATATAGGATCCGTATATAAGCCAACCTTTTCCGATACTTTCTTTATAAGGTCGAGCTTTTCGTTCAATGTTGGAAAGCTAAGGTTAGAACCCTCGTACCTGTACCTTCAAAGTACGAAAGGAAAACCAATTGGAAGCGAACTGACTTTGGATACTTCATACCCATTTTTTGGCGGAAATCTATTCTTGGATGCATCAAAGGGAACGAGTGGCAGTTACGTTTTCTATACCGGATACAGGTTTAACCTTGAAAATCAAGAAATACCATATATATCAAAGCCTTACGAGCAAAGCTTTTACTTTAACACTTGGGGAGAATACCTGAATCCGCCTGAGGTTTACTATCAACCACAAAATGGCTACGAGGGATGGGAAAGTGCTGAACATATTGGATTTTGGCATTCAACCTTTAAATATGATTTTAGGTACAGTGGATTTCACCTAAAGGTTTCTACCGGAAGAAACTCAAAAATTAACTATGTTGTCTTTGGCAATACGGCAGATGATCTTAAGTACCAGAGAAACCACGGAAAACTATGGCACTTTGAATCGTTAAACTACAATGTTGGGAATTTAAGGCTTGGCCTTCAAGATGTTAAGCTAAACGGGTTTGTAAATGAAAACCTTGCGGGTATAGATCTTTTAAAACCCTTTAAAATTGGGTATTTTTGGGAACAACATGGCATTACTAAAAGGGGAAGTGATAGGATAAACTACATTGTATCGGGGATAGACTATAGGAGTTTTAGTTTTAACTATATGTACAGGACAAATAGATCCGAATTCAACCAGATTTACAGTGCTTACTACAATTCAAGGCCTGTAAGATGTGGTTATACAAAGGAATATGGAAGCAATCTAAGAAACGCTTGGAGCTCGAGTATAGACCTATCTAAAGAATTTCAAACGTTCAATTTTGACATTTTAGATGCGGTATTTTCGAGGAAGTTTACAACCTTTGGTTTAAGGGAATTCTTCAGAAACATAGGCTTTATCTACAAACCTACCGAAAGCAACCTTAGACTTTTAAAGCTATCAATCTCGAGAAATTTACCGTTTAAGCTTAAACCTAACCTTTCAATTTCCTACCTTAAGCTTAAGAAATTTAACGGAAGCTCCATAGGTGAGGAAGGTGATGTTAAGTTGATGTTTGAACCATTTAAGGGCTCGAAGCTTTCCCTTGTATATGCCCTGGCTAACAATAGTTCCGATTACAAGGGTTTGGCCTTCAGTATAAGGTGGTAGCTAAGATTCAAGCGCCACGGTATTTAACAATTCGAGGTAGTTTCTAATACCCCTTGATATACCTTTCGCTATCTTCCACTGATAGCCATTTTCAAAAAGCCTATGCCTATCCAATCTATTCGTCATAAATCCGGTCTCTATAAGTATTGCGGGCCTTCCCGGTGTTTTAAGCACTAGGATGTTTCTCTGCATGTTCTTAATTCCATTTACAAGGTTATCGTTTACCTTCGCCTTCATACTTTTAACAACAAAACTTGCAAGCTTACTGCTCTCAACAAATGTAACGGTTGTTGACATGTTTAAGAGAAGTGGACTTATGCTCCAACACATCGTATTACTGCATAGTTTTACATGCCTTGCAACGGCTTTCGCCGTAGATTCAGCCTTTTCAAATAGGCGAGGTGATGCCTTGAAAACTGTTACGCCATCCCAGTTTGGGTAGTTTGGCATGGAATCTGCATGTATACTTACGAAGGCATCGGCACATGACTTTGCAGCTATCTCTGCCCTCCTTAAAAGGGGAACATATACATCCTTTTGCCTTGTCATTATTACCTTTATATTTTTATCTCTTGATAGCAAGTAGGCAACCTTCTTGGAAATTGGCAATGTTACATGTTTTTCCTCCAAGACAGGATGTCTCGAGTTTATAGGCCATACAGCCCCGGGATCCCTTCCACCGTGACCGGGATCAATCACAACGATTCTTTTCGTATTAGTTCTAACTTTACAACTTGTCGTTGAAAATTCAGGTAGTATATCTACTACCAATCTAAAAGGTCTCCCACAGGACGGTTTCAGTGCAAATACCTTGTAAGCGTGAGGATCCTTTAAGCTTACCTCAAGTCTTGAGAGATGATGGTTCATAGGAAAAAGGCGAAAATTTTTAGTAAGTTGACCTTTTAAATCCTTTCTAATCCAATTTGTCCTAAGGCCATGGACATCAACATAGAGTTTCTTTCCCCTTAAGAAGCTCTTAACCGATGTTCTTTCAATCCTTCCGGTAAGGTCCAATACTATTCTTGTTTTCCGTGTACCTACGGAATACCTTACCCTTTCAACCCTAGGGATATAAGAGGCAAAGGAAGTATTAGTTAGAAATGATGCAAACGGTAAGCTCCCAATCAGACCCTTTAGCACTTCCCTTCTTTTCATTGTAATGTTATTTTATCAAAGCTAAAATTGATTGTAAAGGCTTGACTTTTTACAAAATTTTAACATAATTTTAACATCACATTAACGTTTGAGGAGGAGCTATGGGATTAAACATCACACAGAAAGTCATCAAGACACACCTTCTTGGTGGCGAAATGGTTCCAGAAACGCCAATCGCAATAAGGATTGACCAAACGCTTACGCAGGATGCCACGGGAACAATGGCATTCCTTCACTTTGAGGCAATGGGAATTCCAAAGGTCCAAACGGAGCTCTCGGTTTCCTATATTGATCACAATACCCTTCAGGCTGGCGGTCCTGAAAATGCAAATGATCACCTTTTCCTGCAAACCGCTGCTGCGAAGTTTGGTGCCTTTCTAAGTAAGGCTGGAAATGGTATATGCCATCAACTTCAACTTGAAAGATTTGCCGTTCCAGGTAAAACCCTTCTTGGCTCTGATTCTCATACACCAACAGCTGGTGGAATCGGAAGCCTTGCCATAGGTGCTGGCGGTATGGATGTAGCCCTTGCAATGGCAGGTGAACCATTTTACCTGAACATGCCAAAAGTTGTAAGGGTTAATCTGTATGGAAGATTAAGGCCGTTTGTCTCCGCAAAGGACATCATACTTGAAGTTTTAAGGCGCGTTACTGTAAAAGGTGGTGTAGGAAAGGTTTATGAGTATGGCGGAGAAGGTGTCAAAACATTAACAGTTCCCGAAAGGGCTACTATAACCAACATGGGGGCTGAGCTTGGTGCTACAACATCGATATTTCCAAGCGATGAACAAACCTATGCCTTTATGAAAGCCGAAGGTAGGGAATCCCAGTGGAGAAGATTGGAAGCTGACCCAGATGCAACATACGATGAGGTTATCGATATTGACCTTTCAGAGCTTGAACCGCTTATAGCATGTCCTCATATGCCGGATAACGTTAAAAAGGTTAAGGAAATAGAGGGCCTAAGGGTTGACCAGGTTGCCATAGGATCCTGTACCAATTCATCGTACCGAGATTTAAAAATGGTTGGTGAGATTCTAACTAGAACGGGAAAGCAGGTAGCAAGAACGGTTTCGGCTGCCATATCACCAGGTTCAAAGCAAGTTGTAAGGATGATGGTCAAGGAAGGTTACTATGATACCTTTGTTAAATCCGGATTCAGGATACTTGAGAATGCATGTGGGCCCTGTATTGGAATGGGATTTTCCCCACCATCAAATGGCATATCTGTTAGAACGTTTAATAGAAACTTCTACGGCCGTTCCGGAACGAAGGATGCACAGATTTATCTTTCGTCACCTGAAACTGCTGTAGCTACAGCCATAAACGGTGTAATTACTGATCCAAGGGATTTAGGCCTTGATGAAATTAAGGTTTACCTTCCAGAAAAGTTTGAATTGGATGATTCTATGATATACGCACCAGCAGCGGATCCGGATGAAGTTGAAATATACAAAGCTCCTACGATAAACTACATTGGCTACAAGGAACCACTTGGCGATAGGCTTGAAGGAGAAGTTCTCCTAAAGGTAGGCGATAACATCACAACTGACCATATCATACCTGGTGGAGCAAAGATACTGCCGTTGAGATCAAATATACCTGCCATATCGGAGTTTGTATTTAGTGTTATTGACGAAAACTTTGCAAGCAGGGCAAAACAAAAGGGTGGTGGATTTATAGTAGGTGGTGAGAATTACGGACAGGGTTCATCAAGGGAACATGCTGCAATTGGACCTATGTACTTAGGGGTAAAGGCGGTGATAGCCAAATCCTTTGCAAGGATTCATCATGCGAACCTTATAAACTTTGGTATCCTTCCGCTTACGTTTATCAATCCATCCGATTATGACAAGATAGACGAAAATGATTATCTGGAAATTGACGTTTCGAACTTTACCCCTGGTGACAACAACATAATTACCGTAATTGACAGAACAAAGGGCATAAGCATTCCTACGAAGCACGGGTTAAATGAAAGGCAAGTAGAGATAGTAAGGGCAGGTGGCGTTTTAAAGTACGTTAAGAACAAATTTAACGTTTAGGAGGTACGATGAAAAGGCCTACAATTATATGGACAAAAACCGATGAAGCTCCGCTACTTGCAACCTATTCGCTCTTTCCAATTATCAAGAAATTTTTAAAACATGCAGATGTTGAAGTGGAAATGCGCGACATATCACTTGCCGGTAGGGTGCTTGCACAGTTTGGTCTTGCACCCGATGACCTTTCGTATCTTGCGAAATTAGTTTGGAAACCAGAAGCCAACATAGTAAAGCTTCCGAATATATCAGCTACATTACCTCAACTTATGGCAGCTGTTAGGGAACTTAAGGGTAAGGGTTTTGATCTTCCGGATTTTCCTGAAAATCCAAAAACCGACGAGGAAACGAAGGTAAGACAGAAGTACAATAGATGTGTGGGAAGTGCAGTAAATCCGGTTTTACGTCAGGGAAACTCCGACAGAAGGATAGCTCCGGCTGTTAAGGAATATGCTAAGAAGCATCCACATACGATGAAGCCAATTTCAAGAAAATCTGAAACATATGTTGCATACATGAAAAGCGGTGATTTCTATGATAATGAAAAGTCCGTTACACTAAGCAAGGATACTAAGATACGTTATGAGTTTGTTGATAAAAACGGGAATGTTCAAGTTTTAAAGGAAGTTGAGCTTGCGATGGGGGATATTGTTGATGGAACTTTTATGAATAGATCTAAACTTAAAGACTTTTACGCAAAGGTCTTAGCTGATACAAAACAGAAAGATATCCTCTTTTCTCTCCATGTTAAGGGTACAATGATGAAGGTTTCAGACCCTGCCATATTCGGTGATGCAATAAGGGTTTACTATAAAAAACTATTTAAAAAGTACGGAAGGGAGCTTAAGGAAACAGGCTTCGACCCAAACAAAGGACTTGTTGATCTTGAAGCCAAGCTTTCAAAGTTACCTAGGGAAAAACAAGAGGATATTAAAAAAACCATAAATGATATATATAAGGAACGGCCCAGATTATACATGGTTAATTCAGCTAAGGGCATAACCAATCTTCATAAGCCAAATGACGTAATCATCGATGCTTCAATTCCACCGATCATTAAAAATGGCCTTAGGGCTTGGGGGCCAAGCGGGGAGCTTGATGATTGTGTAATCACGATTCCTGATAGATCGTATGCAACGATGTACAGTGAAATTGTTGAGGATGTCAAAGTAAGGGGGCAATTTGATCCATCTAAGGTTGGTAGTGTGTCGAACGTAGGCCTCATGGCGATGAAGGCAGAGGAATACGGTTCTCATGATAAGACGTTCTTTGCCCCTTCAGATGGAACCTTTAGAATAGTCGACGAGGACGGAAACATCCTTATAGAAAATGAGGTTAAAAAGGATGATATCTATAGAAGCTGTATTGCAACGAACATTGCAATACGAGATTGGGTAAAGCTTGCCGTGAATAGGGCAAAGGAATCAGGCGAGCCTATGGTCTTTTGGCTTGATTGCTTAAGAGCTCATGATAGGGAAATCATCAAAAAGGTAAGGCAAGAACTTCAGAAATATGACCTGTCCAATGTTGAATGGTATATTAAAAGGCCAGAGGATGCCATGAAGTTTACGCTTGAAAGATTCAGAAAGGGATTAAATACCATCTCGGTATCCGGAAACATAATTAGGGATTACCTTACTGACCTTTTCCCAATAATAGAGGTTGGAACAAGTGCAAGGGCACTTTCCATAGTGCCACTTATCTCAGGTGGTGGCTTATTTGAGACTGGTGCCGGTGGTTCTGCCCCTAAACATGTTCGGCAATTTGAAACTGAAGGACACCTTAGGTGGGATAGCCTTGGAGATTACCTAGCACTTGCAGAGAGTCTCAAGCTTGCATATAGACAAACAAATGATGAAAACGAAAGGATACCAGTTGCCTCGGAAACTCTATCCAAAGCCGTTCGCAGATACCTCGAAAGTGACAAAACACCGAAGAGAAAAGTTGGAGAACTTGATACACGGGGAAGCCACTATTGGTTTGCACGGTATTGGGCTGAAGAGCTTGCCTCACAATTAGGAACTTCCGAGCTTTCCAAGGTGTTCGAACTGATCGCTGCGAAGCTTACTGAAAATGAAAAAATAATTTTAGATGAGATAAATGCTACTCAAGGTTCGCCAGCGGATTTAGGTGGTTATTACTATCCAGATGAGGAAAAGGTCAAGAAAGCTATGAGACCAAGTAAAACCTTTAACGATATAATCAACTCACTGTAAAACTTAGGTGGAGGTAAAAATGGCCCAGAGAGCAATAAGGGAATATGACGGTAAGACATTGCTTCACAAGTATTGGAGGGATTACTTTGCTCCGGAGTTCAGTTATGATTTTAAATCGATTCTCGTTTCACCTGAAACGGATCTCGATAGGCTTCCGGAGGAGTATCCATGGATTAAGAATACCCATTTAGTCGTAAAGCCAGATATGCTATTTGGGAAAAGAGGGAAACTTGGCCTTGTCTTCTATAAGAAGCATACACCAGGGGACGTAACATGGGATGATGCTAAGGCATGGATAGAGGAAAAACGCAAGGAGACGATAACGATAAAGGGTAAAAAGGGAAGAATTACGCATTTCCTTGTTGAACCGTTTGTCCCACATACACAAAACCAGGAATACTACATAGCTATGGCCATGACGGGCAAGGGCGACAAGATATTCATGTCAGCCTTTGGTGGTATCGATATAGAGGAAAACTGGGACAAGGTAAATGAAGTGTTGATACCTCCACTTTCCTCTGAGGATGAAATCAGAAAGCTTATAACCGAAAACATACCAAGTGATATAGATGATAAAGCAAAGTATGGAAACTTTGTTCTTGGTCTTTATAAATTTTTTAGGGATATGTTCTTCACATACCTTGAGATTAATCCGCTTGTAATCATCAAGAATAAGGTTTTCCCCATAGATTTTGTTGGAAGGGTTGATGATACAGCCCGTTTTATGGTTGGGAGAAAATGGGGTAACCTCACATTTCCATCGGGATTTGGGAGTGAACTTACATCCGAGGAAAGATACATAAAGCAGATGGATGAAAATTCTGGTGCTTCACTGAAGCTCACAATCCTTAATCCTAATGGGAGAATATGGAATTTAGTTGCAGGTGGTGGGGCATCTGTAGTCTATGCAGATACAGTTGCAGACCTTGGCTATGCAAAGGAACTTGCAGACTACGGTGAGTACTCCGGAAATCCCTCAAGGGCAGAAACAAGGGAATATGCAAAGACGATGTTTGATCTTATGACAAGGAAGAAGAATAGCAGTGGTAAACCCAAAATAATTATAATAGGCGGTGCTATTGCAAACTTTACGGATATCGCTAAAACGTTTGAAGGTATCATTGATGCACTCAAGGAGTATTCGGAAAGGTTAAAGGATACAGGTGTAAGGATCTACGTTAGGCGTGGGGGCCCAAACTACAAGCTTGGACTTGTTAGGATAAAGGAGGCAGCCGAAAAGTTGGGTTTGCCAATAGAGGTTTATGGACCTGAAACGCATATGACAGCAATAGTGAGTAAAGCTTTAAAGGAAAATCCATAGGGGGAGAACATGGAAACCGATTATCTGCTCTTTGATAAAAATACAAAGGCTATATTTTGGAACCTTAATACAAAGGCCATTCAGAGAATGCTTGATTATGACTTTCTCATCGGAAGGCTTCCAAGCGTTTCGGCAATCGTTGCACCTACGCAGAATAGAAAGTTCGAGAAGTTCTTCTATGGAACAAAGGAAGTAATAATACCTATATACAGAACCACCTTGGATGCCTCAAACGAACATCCAGATGCCGATGTTCTCGTTAACTTTGCATCGTTTAGAACTGCTTACGATGTTACCGTTGATGCCCTGAACATCCCAACGATCAGAACTATTGCTATAACAGCTGAGGGTATCCCCGAAAGGCTTTCAAGAGATATGGCCTATAGGGCAAAGGAAAAGGGAAAATGGATAATAGGGCCTGCAACTGTAGGCGGAATTGCAGCCGGTGCATTCAGAATCGGAAATGCCGGTGGAACAATTGAGAACATTATTAGGTCAAAGCTTAATAGGCCAGGTTCCGTAGGCCTTGTAACGAGATCAGGCGGTCTTTTTAACGAGCTTTGTAATGCCATTGCAAGAAATGCTGATGGTATAGTTGAAGGTATAGCTATAGGTGGCGATAGGTATCCTGGCTCCGATTTTCTTGACCATCTTTTGAGGTTTCAGAAAAATCCACAGGTAAAGTTTATGGTAATGCTTGGCGAGGTAGGAGGAGAGTTAGAGTATAAGGTTGCACAAGCTATAAGTGATGGCCTTATAACAAAACCAGTTATAGCATGGTGTATAGGTACAATAGCAAAGTACTTTGGAGGAGACGTACAGTTTGGTCATGCAGGTGCAAAGGCAGGTGCCGAAAGGGAAACGGCCGAAGCTAAGAACAAAGCACTGAAGGAAGCCGGGGCTATTTCACTTGATTCATTTGATCAGTTCCCTGAAGCTATAGGAAATGTCTACGATGATTTGAAGAGAAAGGGAATCATAGGCGAGGTTCATGAACCACCGATTCCCGAAATACCTATGGACTTTTCGACTGCTGAAAAATTAGGAAAGGTAAGAAAAGCCACCCATTTTGTCTGTACGATATCCGATGATAGGGGCGAAGAGCCAACTTACTGTGGTATACCGATAAGCAAGATCATACAGGAAAACTATTCGATAGCCGATGTAATAGGCCTTCTCTGGTTTAAGATAAAGTTTCCATCATGGGCATCCAAGTTCGTTGATATGGCAATAAGAATAGTGGCAGACCATGGGCCTGCAGTTTCGGGTGCCCACAATGCAAGGGTTACTGCAAGGGCAGGCAAGGACATCATTTCATGTTTAACCTCTGGATTATTAACGATAGGTCCAAGGTTTGGAGGTGCGATAGATGGTGCTGCAAGGTACTTTAAGATGGCAAAGCAAAAGGGTATGGAGCCATATGAATTTGTCGAGTACATGAAGAATGTTAAGAGAATACCTATACCTGGTATAGGTCATAGGATTAAATCAACGAAGAATCCGGATAAGAGGGTTGAACTTTTAAAGTCCTTTGCTAAGGAAAACTTTCCATCTACCGACCTTTTAAACTATGCACTTGGGGTTGAAAAGGTTACAACATCAAAGAAGGAAAACCTTATACTTAATGTCGATGGGACTGTTGGCGTGCTTTTAGTTGATATGTTTAAGAACCTTGGTTACTCTGACTCGGATGTAGATGCACTTATAGATGCCGGAGCTTTTAATGCATTCTTTGTTCTTGGAAGATCCATTGGCTTCATTGGCCATATATTAGATGAGAAAAGACTTGCCATGCCTCTATATAGACATCCATGGGATGATATACTCTACGATGTAAAGAAACCCAAGGAAATATAACCACTTACGGTAGCCTTTTGGCTACCGTTCACAATGATGCTCTTGCAAATGCATTTACCGATAAGGAATTCGGACCTTCAAATAGAAATCTTTTATAACCCAAGAAGGCAATCATTGCACCGTTGTCTGATGCAAACTCCATTTCAGGCATGAAAACTTTTAAGTTATACTTCTTGCCAAGCTCAATTAATCTTTCCCTCAAAAGTAAATTGGCAGATACACCACCTGATATGGCAACCCTCTTGATTTTTGTTTGGTTTATAGCCATTTCAAGCTTCGATATAAGGTAGTCTATTGCTGTTTTCTGAAACGACGCTGCTATCTGGTCTCCATTGTAACCTTTATCTACTAATAATTTTGTGGCTGTTTTAAGACCGCTAAAGCTGAAGTTTAGTCCATTTACCTTTGGTTTTGGCAACGGAAGGTAATTACCTTTGAAAGAATGGTATATCTTATCTATGGCAGGCCCACCGGGATACCCTAAACCTAAGATTCTTGCTACCTTATCATAGGCTTCTCCTACAGCATCATCCAGCGTTTCACCTATTACCCTGCTTTTACCAATCGATTCCGAAACTGTTATCAAGGTATGCCCACCGCTTACGATAAGTGAAAGAAACGGAAAGTTGACTTCCTTCTCTATGAAGGGTGAAAACATATGTGCCTCTATATGATTTACAGATTTAAATGGTACGCCCAAGGAAAATGAAAGAGTCTTCCCAAATGTCAGGCCAACTAAGAGTGCGGTAACCAATCCAGGTTTATTCGTTGCGCAAACCAACTTAATGTCCTTTGGACCAACGGAAGCCCTATCCAAGGCTTCCTTGAATACAATATCGATTACATCAGCATGACTTCTTGCTGCAATCTCAGGAACGATTCCACCGAAGTCTTTATGAAGAGCGTACTGTGATGAAATGACATTTGAGAGAACCCTGTTTGTTGTTGAAGAGTAAACAGATATAGATGTATCATCACATGATGTATCTATGCCTAATATCACTTATCCTTCCTCAACACTAAAATTTGGTTTCTTATGGTTTTAACGGTAACATTAAAGAGCTTCCTTAAATATGGGTATTCCGTAGCAGGGATTCTCTGTGTGTTTAAAACCAATCTGTCAGTAAAGTTGACCTTGTCCTTTGATGCAGACCAATTTAGCATGAAAGTCCCAATCCTGTTTTTATAACAGAAATTTTCAGGCATGAGGTAAATTGTGTATCCCTTTGGAATCTTAATGTTTATAGATGTATTCTTCATCATCCTATAGCCAACTACATAGGGATATCTCCGCTGTTTCGAGGCAACAAGCGATACAAGCCTTGAGTAATCCGGAACAGGAGGTCTTAAAAGCATAATATGCTTTGTTTTTGTGGCGAAGTTAGTATCAATTCCCTCTATTGTAATTGTTACGTATGGAACATCAATATCCTTGTAGTTTGAAAGTTTAAATACCTTAATGTTGAATCCTGGAGACAGCTTAGACGCAAAACTATCAATGATACTCTTGATCTCACTTTCGCTTGATGACATTAATCTGTATCTTTCAATATCAGAGTAAACGCCTTTGTAGATATAGCTAAACCTACCCTTTAGGCTCCCATTATCCAATAGCGTGAAGTTCCCCTCAAAGTTTTCCTGATTCTTATTGGCACTTAAAATAGGTGTTTTTCTGATGTAGCCAGTGCCCTTATCAACATTTACCACAAGCACATTCCTACCTTGATCCATTGCTGGAATGTAACCAAATGGAGTGACATCGCTTGTAGTATCCAAAAACCTAAATTTGCCGTTATACTTTATTGCTGCTATCTCATGATCAAAAGCCATAGGATACGGCATATCTGGATCCATGTTGGCTATGTCACTTGTTGGAACAAGAACCGGATACGCTTCTATACCTGCTGCTCTTAACATTGAAACTAAAAGCGTAGCATGGTCCTTACAGTCACCATATCTATTCTTTAGGACTACCGATGCCTTATGGGGCTTAAATCCATTGATGCCAAACTCCATCCCTACATAACGTATGTTCTGTGAAACAAAATCGTATATTGCACGTACCTTATCTTTCCTGCCCTCTATAACTTTCTTGGTTATGTCCTTAATCATCCTATCTGGTCTTATAGCGCTTCTGGAAAGACCCGAATACCATGAGGCAACATCATTCCATGATTTTAAAGAAGTTACTATCACACGTTTTGAAAGTGATTCTATTGATGGCATTGAAGTCTCATCATCTATGGGGGGAAGATTTCTTAGATTCCATGTTAACACCTTAAGGTTATTCAACATAACTACAGTTGGTTTATCTGATCCGTTATAAAACTTGTACTTTACCCTAATACCCTTAGGCACATAAGCTTTGAAAACTGCATGTTTTACAGGATAGTTACACTGAAATACATTTTCAGTCCAAAATTCCTTTCTTATAAATGGTTTAAAGGTTATAACCTTGAAAGCATAACTTACGATACTTCCCTTTTTAACGGCTGGCATTGATATTGTTTTATATTTAAGGTCCGAGTAAATAGGAGCACCGCTTGAAAATGGGGGATAAACAATGTTAAATGCCCTTTTAGATGGAAAAATCTTTACACCGTTCGGAAGCACCGTATAGGCATAGAGAATTTTTACCCTCTGATGTGAGGAGAAAAACGGTATTACCACTTCACCAAAATCCTTTATTCCCCTTTTACCCATTATTCTTACGGATTTTCTCTCTGTCCAAACCTTCCTTCCATCTCTAAAAAACCTAACGCTACAGTTATCATCCAATATATTTGCAGCATAGGTATGAGCTAAAACATTCAGCGGAATCAATACAAGTAAAAATAAGATCTTAACTGTTTTCATCTAAGATACCCTCCCTTAAAAATGCACCATGTATCTCACCTATTATCCTATCGATGATTTCAGCGGATTCTGCCTCGACCATCAACCTTACGAGCGGTTCCGTACCTGAATATCTTACCACTAACCTTCCCTTGCCTTTTAACATTTCATTTGACCTATATATGGCATTTCCAACCTCTTTAAGGTTCTCAATAGGCTTTTTAACCTTTACCTTAAAGCTTTTGACCTTTTGGGGAAAGGGTTTAAAGAGGTTAACAACCTTACTTACGGGTTTATTTGCCTTTTTAACTATTGATGAAATTAGAACGGAAGTTAGTATACCGTCACCTGTCTCCATGAATTGCCTTACGATAATGTGTCCTGACTGTTCCCCACCAACTACTGCGTTTTGTCTATTCATTTCCTCTGAGACTTGCCTGTCGCCAACGGGAGTTCTTATCAAGTTTAATCCAACTGAGTTAAGAAAAAGCTCAAGCCCTAGGTTGCTCATAATGGTTGAAACAACAGTCTTGGACTTATCTGAGTAATTAACCGCAAGGGCAGCGATAAGCATATCACCATCAATTACCCTTCCATTTTCATCGATGGCTATGCACCTATCCGCATCCCCATCGTAAGCAAAACCTATATCGGCGTTGAGTTCCCTTACTTTTTGCGATATAAAGTCTGTAGATATTGCCCCACAGTTTTCATTGATATTCCTACCATTGGGCTTATCATTAAAACTATAGATATTTGCCCCTAAATCACTGAAAACCTTTGGTGCTATGCTTGATGCCGAACCATTTGCACAGTCAATTGCTATTCTCATACCTGATAGATATGTTCCGCAGGATTCTATGAACTTTTCATATGTATCGATAAGACTGCAGCTATTATTCTGTGTTCCAATTTTCTCGGGTAAAGCCCTCGGTATATCGTACTTTGTAAATATTACAGCTTCAAGTGAAAGCTCTTGAATCTCTGAAAACTTTTTTCCATCATCGTTAAAGAACTTTAATCCATTGTATTGACATGGGTTATGTGACGCCGAGATCATTACACCACCCGAAAACTTAAACCTTCTAACCAAAAACGAAATAGAGGGTGTCGTAGTAACGCCAACGTTAACCACATTGATGCCCACGGCATTGAGACCCGATGCGAAACTAGAGGATATCATATCGGATGATAACCTTGTATCCTTACCTATGACTACCTTTTCATTTTTACCCTTTGCCTTGAGATAAGTTCCATAGGCCATTCCTATCCTCTGAACCATTTCCGGTGTAAGTGGGTAATCGTTCGCTATTCCCCTTATACCATCGGTTCCAAAAAGCTTCTTTGACATAGATCCTCCGTTACCTTTTCCTTATTATGAGTTTTACCCTATCAGGTTCAACCTTGTATTGCGAAACTACGTTAAGGTATATCTCCGCATTTCCCCTGATGCCTGAAAGGTCGATTTTTTCTGTTTTAACAAACCTTATAGACTTTTTTTTATCCTCCGGCACATTTACTATAGAGTAATTTGGGGAAAGAATAAGCTTAAAATTAGGATCAACCCCATAAGCTTCAAGTTTAATTGGGACAACCTTCTTAATGAGCTTTTCGACCTCTACGGTAATTCTCTTAGGCCTTATACGCTTTACCTTCACAAGGCCCGTTTCTCTATTAGGCAAAATTAATTCATCCGTACTAAGCTTGACGATCGATGTTCCATTGGTAATCTTCAATTCCTTTGGAAGCATTAACTTAACGTAACCTTCATCGTTAAGGAGTGCCACGTCCTTTCTATATCCCTCAACGGTTAGGGTAAACATACGTGGATGATAGTTTAAGACTATGTAATTACCTGTAGCCATTGGTATAGCCTTAAGATTTACCTTTGATTCGATGGTTTCCTTATTTGATGCGAGAAGCCATAAGAGGATAGCGAAGACTATGGCAAGTAATTTGTAACGTGTGTTCTTGAAGGCAAACTTAACTATGCTTTCCAATGTTTTCCTCTAATGTTTCCTTAAGCATGTCCATAAAGGATTTAAACCTTACCCTTTTAACCATGAACCTATTCAGCATGACCTTTAGCCTTTGAATATCCAATTCCCTAATAAGCTTTCCGGAGTAGGCAAGTGATATATAACCCGTTTCCTCGGAAACAACAATTGCGATAGCATCCGTTTCCTCGGTTATGCCTACAGCGGCCCTGTGACGTGCACCAAGTGTTTGCGGAATGTTTGGATTAAGCGTTAAAGGAAGAAACGCCCCTGATTTGTACACCTTGTCAAACCTTATTATTGATGCACCATCGTGAAGTGGCGTGCCGGGCCAAAAGATGGTTGTTAATAATTCATTTGAGATTTCAGCATCCAAAACCGTTCCAGCCTCTATGTAGTTATCTACATTCACCTCTCTTTCAACTACAATAAGTGCACCAATCCTGTTGCTTGACATGTAGGAAACAGCTTTAATTGTTTCATCTATTACATGTTCAGCTTCTTCTTTTGAGGAAAATATTCCGAATTGCCTTTCACCTATCCTTGCCAAGATCTTTCTTATCTCAGGTTGAAATACCACGATAAGGGCAAATATGCCTATCGTCGCAAAGTTATTGAATATAAATGATACGGTGTAGAGGTGAAAGAACTTTGCGAAAACACTTACGATTAGAAGAAATAAAAGTCCTATAAGTATTTGAAATGCTCTTGTCCTTGAAAGGAAAAGAAAAACCTTATAAAGTACAAATGCTACTATAAAGATGTCAATTAAATCCCAAGCAGTTATCTTGGGGATGAAGTTCAACAATTTGCATCCTCTATCGATTCTAAGACCTCAATAAATCTTCTTACCTCTTTTACATCATGTACCCTAACTATCCTTGCACCCCTTACGATGGATGCATATAGCGATGCTAACGTCCCCTCAAGCCTTTTCTTCGGGTCCTTCTCCTTGTTTATCATACCTATAAAGCTTTTGCGTGATGTTCCTATAAGTATTGGAAGACCAAAGATCCTAAAGGTATCGAGCCTTCTAAGTATGCAGAGGTTATCCTCAAGCCTTTTTCCAAAGCCAATGCCAGGATCAATAATAAGCTTTTCAGCTTTAATTCCCTTACTTTTGGCATAATTTATAGTTTCACTAAAGTAATCGCATATCTCCTTTATTACATCCTCGTAATGGGGGTTCTTCTGCATGTTCTTAGGCGTTCCCTTTATGTGAGAAATAACACATGGACATTGCCAATTTGAAACTATACTTGCCATCTCTTCATCAAAATGAAGGCCACTTATGTCGTTCACGATATCGGCACCATGTGACAGCGCCTCATATGCTACCTTTGATTTATACGTATCGATCGATAGAAAGACATCATTGCCAAATTCCTTACCTAACGCATCTATAATGGGCATGGTACGTTTTAGCTCTTCGTCCAAGGGAACTACCCGTGCACCGGGCCTCGTGGACTCACCACCTATATCTATTATTTTAGCACCGTTCTCTACCATTTCTTCCGAGTGTTTTAAAGCTATATCTGGCATATTCCATAATCCACCATCAGAAAATGAATCCGGTGTAACGTTCAAGATACCCATTATCGTGGTCTTGTTTAACTCTAACCTTTTGTTTTTATAACTAATAGAAAAGTCATTTTTAAAGTAATTATTTATAAGCTTCTCAAGTCTAATCGCAACTTCCTTCAAGCCGAAGGGCTGGAGCTTAAGCTTTTCTATTAACCTTCTGCCACTTCTGAGGTTAAGCAAAAGAACTACCGAACAGGTTCCCCTTTTAAATGTAGATGCATCTCTTGGAAGTGAGCAATCCCCACATACAGATATAGAATCCTGTTTAAGAATATTGGCAGCTCTCGTATCGATGCCTTGAATTTCAACAGCGAAGGTTGTAGCCTTTGAGGATAAAATTTCGGCACCTTCCATTGTATTACCAAGGTTTTTAAAGATTTTAAGGGCTTCATCCTTAGACCTAAACTTCCTTATGCTGAGAAACATTGCCTTCTCCTATATAATTAATTTGAAATTATAGACAATTGGGATGGTATGAGGATAGCCGTAACGGCACATAAAAACATGGATATGGATTCACTTGGAGCTATCATTGCTGTGAGGGAAATTTATCCTCAAGCAGATGTTTTCCTACCAAATACGCTTGGAAGCGATGTTAGAATGGTTCTAAGAGAAAACCCAAAACTCTTAGTAAGCGCAGAAAAACCCCAATTTGATAAGCTTATAGTTGTTGATACTAACAGTATTCAAAGAATTCCGGATATCGTTAGGGATTATATTAGGAACAATGAGCACGTACAGGTTGAGGTTTACGATCATCACAACAAGAATTCCGACCTTAAAAGGGCAGTGGTTCACTACAAGAAATGCGGAGCGGTAACATCATTACTTACATTAATACTGAAGGCTAAACATATTATTCCGTCACCATTAAAGGCATCTATCATGCTTGCCGGTATATACTCCGATACCGGCAACTTTACATTTTCAAGTACGAGTCCCATAGACTTTTTAGCAGCAGCCTACCTTACATCAATGGGGGCGAACGTTGAAATTGTCAAGCACTACCTGCCGTTAAACCTTTCGGCTAAGGATATCGATACGCTTGAAAAGCTTAAAAATAACCTTAGCCTAAGGAACATATACGGAAACCTCATAGGCATTACGGAACTTTACTTAGAAGAATACATGCCTGATATTGCCCATATTGTCAGTGAGCTTTTATCAATTACAGGTCTATCATCCGTAATTGCCATCGTTAACATAAAAGAAAACACCTTTCTTATAGGAAGGTCAAGCTCAGATTCTGTAGATGTTTCAAGGATCATGTCCCATTTTGGTGGAGGTGGACATCGTAAAGCAGCCTCGGCCACGATAAAGGGGAAAACCATTCCTGAGATTAAGGAAAAGCTCCTAAGCATTTTGTACTCATGTGTAGAACCGGTTAAAACTATTAGCGACATAATGACCTTTCCGGTAAAAATGGTAAATGAAGGTAAAACCGTTTTGAAGGTCAATGAGCTTTTAAAGAGGTATGCCTTAAATGCCATGCCGGTGGTCAATGAAAACGGAAAACTTTTAGGGATTGTGGATAGGGAAATCGTCGATAAGGCCATAAGTATGGGGCTTGGAAATGAGGATGTATCAAAAATAGCAAGGAAAAATATACAAACCCTATATCCTAACCAGTCCATTGGCAAGGCTGAACTTCTAATTGCTAAGGAGCATCAAATACTCGTTCCAATTGTAGATAGGGCGGGAAGAATAGTCGGCGTGGTTACAAGGACAGATATCCTATCGAATGTGCACGAGGGTATCGAAAACCTTAAAAGGAGGGCAAGTAAAAGAAACATTCTTAGGCTTTTAAAACAGAGGGTTCCTAAGAACGTATTTGGGCTTCTTATGTCTATCGGTAAGTTAGCAGATTCCATAAATGTTAACGTTTACGTTATAGGGGGCTTCGTAAGGGATCTGATAATTGGCAGGAAGAACCTTGACGTCGATATAGTTGTTGAGGGTAAGGCAGAGAAACTTGCGAAGTTAATCGCTGTAAAGATGAATGCCAAGGTCCATTCCTTTAAGAGGTTTGGAACTGTAAGGTTGGTGTTTCCCAATGGGTTTAAGATAGATATGGCTTCAGCGAGAACAGAAATTTATAGGTCTCCAGGTGCCCTTCCAGAGGTAAGTGATGCACCGCTTAAAAAGGACCTCTTTAGGCGTGATTTTACCATTAATACATTAGCCATAAAGCTTAATGAAAGAAGCTTTGGAACCCTAATAGACTTCTTTGGAGGTTTAAGGGATATAAGAGAAAAAAAGATAAGGGTTTTACATTCCTTAAGCTTCGTGGAAGATCCAACGAGAATCCTAAGGGCTTTGAGATTTGCCGTAAGGTACAGATTCAAGCTCGGAAAGTATACGGAAAGGCTTATAAAGGATGCAGTCGAGAGAAATGCCTTTAAAAACATAGAGGGGCAAAGGCTTTATCTCGAAATCAAACATATACTTGAAGAAGATAACCCTTTAAGAATTATAAATAAAATGGACAGCTACGGAATATTGAAATCTATAGAACCAAAGATAACATGGAACAAGGAGAAAAGAGACCTGTTTGAAGGGATAAGAAAACTGCTCATCTGGTATAGGTTAAGTTTTCCAAACTTAAAGGTGAACAGCTTTGTCATTTACTTTTCTGCTTTAACAAGTAACCTAAATACAGATGATTTAAAAAAGCTTATGAAATCGTTGGCTGTTCCTGAAACCGAACTAAAGTTAGTGGAATCGGTGCGAAAATCGATGAGAATTATAGAACGCAACATTAAACCTGATATGTTGAACAGTAAGGCATACGAGATTCTAAAGCGATTAACTACAGAGGCCATTCTCTATGCTGTAGCATCCAAACTAAACCCAAAAATTAAATCAAAGCTCCTTGCGTACCTGAAGTCATGGAGATTTATATCACCGGCAATATCCGGACGTGATTTGATACAATTGGGTTTACCAACAGGACCTATCTTTAAGACTATATTAATGGACGTAAAGCATAAAATACTTGATGGACAGCTTAGCGATAGAGAAAGTCAAATAAGCTACGTTAAAAAGAGGTATGTTTGAACTTTAGTCTTAAGGAACACTTTGGGGATATAATTATAGTTCTTTCTCTATTTGTACTCGCATGTTCTGTATCATCCTTAATTTCAAATCTCTACCTCTTCCATTTTAGTGGACCGCATATCCAAATTTCGGTTGAAGCATCAAAGCATAGATCCATAGAACCAATATCTATAACAAGGCTATCAAGACCAAACTTCTTTTACAGTAGAACAAAGCCTGAGGTCGAGTCTAACCCTGCCCTATTAAATAGTCTTTCCTTGAAGGGCACAATTATATGTACGGCCTGTGGTCATAGTATAGCTTTAATTGAGGATAAGAATACTAAAACTGTGAAATCATATACCGTTGGAGATAGAATTAGGGGCTTCAGAATAAAGGATGTTAAACCCAACTTAGTAGTATTTGAAGGAAATGGCAAAAACACAATCGTTAAGTTATTCAAAACATCATCCAATGAAGGCACGCCAAATGAAAGTGTATTCTCGGTAAGTAGGAGTGAAATAGAATCGGAAATATCCTCTGGAACTTTCCTGCGCTACATAAATATAATCCCATCCGGAAACGGTCTGCACGTAAATTACGTTGATCCAAGAAGTTTCATATATAAATTTGGCATAAGACCAGGCGATACCATTACATCGATAAATGACATTCCGATAAAGACTCCGGAGGATTCATTTTCTGCATTTGAACAGTTGAAAAGCTCTGGTTCCGTGACGATTAACATTATAAGAAACGGCAGGGAAGTTAAGCTTCACTATGAACTTGAATAGGGAGGAGACATGAGAAGGTTGCTTGCTGTATGGTTAGTCGTGTTAAGTTTATTTACCTGTAACGCATCGTTTTCAAAAGGTGTTCCCAAGATCCAAGTAAACTTTAACAATGTTGATATTAAGGACTTCACAAAGATCATAAGTGAGGCTTTAGGGAAAAATGTAATAATGCCACCTAATCTCTCCGGAAAAGTAACGATCATATCCCCAAGACCCATTCCAAAATCGAGGCTCTATAATCTTTATATAGCAGCTCTTGATGAGTTAGGCTATCAAGCAGTGAGCTATGGAAGTTATATAAAGATAGTTAGAAATAATCAGGCACCACAGGAAAGCTCAACGGTAAAGCTTTCAAACTTAGATGGTGGTGATAGAATCGTTACATCCATCATAATTCCAAGGCATTTAAACGTTTATACGTTAAGTGGTGTCGTTAGGCAGCTCCTATCACCTATAGCGCGAATATCCTTTGTAAGAAACTCAAATGCAATAGTTTTAACGGACAAGGAAAGAAACATACATAAGGTCGAAGAGGTTATTCAAAGAATTGATAGGTACAGCAATAAATTTTCGTTAAAGACCTATCAGATAAGAAATACAAAGGCAAGTAGTGTTGAAAAAATACTTAAAGCCTTATTCTATAAAACATTCGCACTTGATATAGCTAATTCCGTGCCGATACCTGGCAGAGATTACTACCACATAGTTTCCGATGACAGGACGAACACGATATTTGTAATAGGAACGTCAAACGTCATAAACGAGGTTAACTCCTTGCTTCCAAAGATAGATAAAAAGGTAAGTGTAAAGGAAGGTGACATACATGTAATAAGGCTGAACTATGCCTTTTCAGACGATGTTGCAAAGGTTCTGTCAAAGCTTTTAAAGGGTAAAAACGTAGGGCTTTCAGGTGAGGTTAAACTTGTATCGGATAAGCCTACAAATTCATTGATAATTCTGTGTTCACCATCGGATTTTAACGTAGTTAAAGGCATCGTAGATAATATTGACGTAAAAAGACCTCAGGTCTTCGTTGAAACACAGATGGCCGAGATGTCGATGGATAGGTTGATGCAACTTGGCGTAGAGTGGAAATTCCTTTCAAGGGGAAACTACGTTCCAATAGGTGGGAACCTCTATGGAAGTTTACCTTTACAGCCTGGTTATCCAACGAGTTTACCTGCACCTGGTGGATTGATGATTGGCTTGGCAAAGTGGAAAAACGGCATCCCAGATATAGGATTGCTTCTATCGGCATACGCAAAGGAAGGTGGTGTCAATGTTATAGCTACACCACAATTGCTTACGCTTGACAATCAACCAGCAGAGATAAACATCTCCCAAAACATTCCGTACTCAACAGGTGTCAAATATGATGCAAACAACAACCCTGTTATAAGTTATGATTACAAGGACGTCGGCATAGATCTGAAGATCACACCACACATCACAGCTTCAAACGAGATAAAGTTGAAGCTATACGCAAAGGTGGAGGACATAACCGGCTATGCCAATTCAGACCAAACAGCACCGGAAACATCAAAGAGGGAAGTAAGGACAACGGTTGACGTTGAAAATGGCCAAACCTTGGTAATAGGTGGCCTTGTAAAGACAAAGAAGGTTACAACCATAGAAAGAGTTCCTATTTTAGGAAGCATTCCTGTTGTAGGCAATCTTTTCAGAAAAACGGGTCATCAAATAGAGAAGAACAATCTGCTCATATTCATAACCCCAAGGGTGGTTAGAACGCAGAAAGAGGAAAGAAGATTAACGAATAGCAAGATAACTGAGTACAAAACCAATCTAATGAGGATTAAGAAGGAGAGAAAAGGCTTAACTTATGATGTTAAGGGATTTGGAACTTTTGAGGTTGAAAAGTGACATTAGAAAAAAGGCTTATCGAAAGACTGAAAGCCGATGGCTTGATTCCTAACAAGGAATTTAAGGGTTTTAAGGAAATCGTGGGCATTCTCAAGTGGGAAGATAAAAGGATACCTGAGATCTTTAAATCCTTTGGGTTTAAATTTTCCCCATCAATTCCAGAACCGGATAAAAACGTAATTTCAAAGGTTTCAAGAACCTTCATGAGAAAGGAAAGGTTGATACCTGTAACAGAGAATGAAAAATCAGTTAGTGTTGCTACCGATAATCCCTTTGAAAAAGAATCTGTCAAGAACTTAGAATGGATATTTTTGAAGCCTGTAACTACCTTGGTGGTGCCGTTTGATAAGATTAATGAATTTCTCTCCGGTCAAAACAGTGAAGGTACATTTTCAGAGGAAAAGGATAGAAGCGAGGAAGAAGACATAATAAGTACCGTATCTGAAGTACCTGTAGTTCAGTTTATAAATGACATGCTTACAACAGCTGTTAGGGTAAGGGCAAGCGACATACACTTTGAACCATTCAAAAATGGTATGAGAATCAGGCTTAGAGTGGATGGTGTTCTGCATAAGATAACCGAAGTTCCCCTTTCGCATGTACCATCGGTTATATCAAGGTTGAAGATCATGTCAAACTTAGACATAGCCGAAAAGCGACTTCCACAGGATGGAAAGATAAACATCAAGGTTGGTGGAAAGCAAATAGACATAAGAGTTTCGACATTACCCACGCAATTTGGGGAAAGGGTTGTTTTGAGGCTTCTATCCCATGAGAGCATTCTTTACTCAACTAAAAACTTGGGTCTTTTAGATGATGATTATAAAAAATTCGAAAACCTCATACATCTACCACACGGCATAATTCTTGTAACAGGGCCAACAGGTTCAGGAAAGACAACAACACTTTACTCCGCACTTTCAGAAATAAACAATGAACAGGTTAACATTCTTACCGTTGAGGACCCTATAGAGTATCGGTTAAACGGTATTTCTCAGGTCCAGGTAAAACCAGATATAGGTTTGACATTCTCAAGTGCCTTGAGGAGTATTCTTAGACAGGATCCTGATATCATAATGATAGGTGAGATAAGGGATAGAGAAACAGCTGAAATAGCAGTGCAGGCTGCCCTAACAGGTCACTTGGTATTCTCAACACTTCATACCAACGATGCACCGTCATCCGTCACGAGGCTTGTTGATATGGGAATAGAGCCATTTTTAGTGGCATCATCGGTTGTCGGGGTAGTTGCACAAAGGCTTGTGAGAAAGATATGCCCCTACTGCAAAATGGAATACATTCCAACGAAAGAGGAACTTTCGCATATCGGCCTTAAAAATTTTAAGGGGAAGCTCTATAAGGGAAAAGGTTGCGAAAGGTGCATGAACACAGGTTACCTTGGCCGTACGGCCATATACGAGATCATGGCCATTACAAAGGAAATTAGAAAGGCAATACTAAACGGTAGCGATAGCGATGTTATAAGGGACATTGCTGTAAATGAGGGCATGAAGACGCTAAAAATGGATGGTATTTCAAAGATTAAAATGGGTATAACAACTGTAGAGGAAGTCTTGAGGGTGGCAAGGGTCTAATGGCTATATTCTCATATGAAGCAGTTGATCCTTCAGGAAAAACCATAAAGGGCGTAATTGAAGCAGGGACAAAAGTTGAAGCTGTTTCAAGGCTTAAGTTAAAGGGAATACATGCCTTTGATGTTAAGGCCATCAAACCTCAGCAAAAATATAGAAAAATCTTAGGTTTTCTCGGCCGCGGTTTCTCGGATAAGGATCTATGTTTGGTATTTAGAACGATAGGCGTTCTCGTTCAATCCGGTATTCCAATAGTAGATGCAATTTCATCCGTTTCGGAGGAAGAGCCAAACGAAAGTTTAAAGGTATTTCTATCGAACGTTGGAGAATCGGTAAAGTCCGGTTTAAGCCTTTCGCAATCATTGAAAAAAGCAGGTTTTGACAATTCATTGGCCATCAATCTCATCCTTGCAGGAGAGGAAAGTAACAGGCTTGGTGATATGCTCTTAAAGGTCTCAGATGCAATGGAGAGAAGTGAAAGCATCAGGGAAAACGTCAAAAATGCCCTTCTATACCCAACGGCAATAATTATCGTGAGCATTGGTGTTTTGATATTCATGATGGTTACCGTTGTTCCAAAGATTCAGGATATTTACGCTACCATGAAGGTCTCGCTTCCCCTTTCAACAAGAATTGTAATAGGGATTAGCGATGTCATTGTAAATCACGATATTCTAATCTTTATCCTTTCACTGCTCCTTTTAATTGGACTCAAGGTAACTTCCAAGAGGTATACAGAAACCATAGACAGGCTAAAGCTAAAGCTGCCTATATTTGGAAGGATACTGTTACTTTCAAACCTTCAAAGGTTCTTTGAAACAATATCTCTTCTGCTATCCTCAGGTCTAACCCTAACTAAATCCATATCGATTGCCTCAAATACCATTAATAATCTCTACATTAGAAAAACCGCATCCTCAATTAACAGATCCATTGAAAACGGAGTTTCACTATCATCATCCATGTCATCTACAGGTATTTTTCCGATGATCTCCGTCCAGATTGCAAGAGCCGGAGAGGAAAGTGGAAGGCTCCCCGAGCTCCTCATGAAGCTTTCAAATATCTTTGACAACGATGTAAAGATGTTTTCAAAGAATTTGACAACTCTACTTGAACCTGTTACCATTATGATAGTGGGAGGAATCGTGGGATTTATAATTTTCTCATTGATGCTTCCAATAGTTGAAATAAGTGTTGTTAAATGAGTGGGGAAAGATGGGAATGATAGACAGTCTCCTCGGAAGAAAGGTATTTTTAATCGGTCTTGATATAGGTTCAAGCTCGGTAAAGTTAAGTCTCCTCGGCCAGAAAAAGGGTAAGTACATCTTAAAGTTAAAGGATAAACTACCTTATGAAGAACAGATATTCGCGGAGAATGAAATACTTGATGCTAAATCACTTTTAAGCTACATAAAAAATGTTCTAAGTAAAAATAAAGTTTTAGGTAAACCGATTGCCATTCATGTACCTATGGCATCCTGCTTTTATACCGTTATAAGTATTGATCCTGAATCAAAGGTGGAGGAATCCGTTTCGAACTACATGGCTGGCCTTGTATCAGAGGATGAAGTAAAAAAGGTAAAAATAGAGTACAAGGTGCTACCGGTATCAATAAATGAATCAAAGTTGGATGTAGCAATTGCAGCTGTAAAGAAAAGGGAATTAAATGAAAGGCTTGACCTTTTGGAAAGTGCAGGATTAACCATTGACGTTGTCGACATAGAAGCTTCCTGTATAAATAATCAGTTTTACCTAAATCATCCAGATGAACTTGCAAATCCTGTTTGCCTCATGGACATTGGTGCCTCATCTACGAAGGTGGTTATCAGCTATGGAGGCTATCCATATGTTACGAGAAATGTTGGAACGGGGAGCGAGAACATCAAGGAAGCACTACAGAAGGAATTCTTTATATCAGAGAACGATGCAGAGAAATTGAAGTTTGGAAATGATCTTAAGAAGGTTACTTATACTGATGCCTTTAATAAGGTAATATTGCCCTTCTACAAGAAAGTGGTTACAGAGGCAGTATGGAGCACGGACGATTTTAAGGAAAGGTTCGAACTCGATGTATCTAAATTCTACCTCTTTGGTGGTGGCAGTAAACAAAAGGGATTAGTTGATGCCCTTAAGAAAATTATGGGGAAGGATATTTCACTGGGGAAACCATTAAGCTTTGCCAAGATAGATGACGATGAGGGCTTTGATGTATCTATTGGATTAAGCTTAAGGTATAAGGGTGATAAGAATGCTAAGGTTTAACTTTACAGAGGAAAAGGTAGGCTTTTTAGAGAAATATCTAAGATTAGATATACTTTTACCGATTTTACTTGCCTTAATTCTTGTATTTGTGGAGATTCAAATCGAATCCCCATTACAGCAAAACTTGAATAACGCTAACAACCAAATATCCCAGTTAAAAGCTGAAAAGAAAAGTCTGGAGCATATCAAGAAGGAACTTAAAGGTCTTAAGACAAGGAAGGCTGCTCTGCAGGAAGAACTTGGCATTGCAAATAAACTTGAATCCCAAAGAAAAGTCCCTGATTACCTCTACTTTCTTGGGAATAGGCATAATGTAGGCTACGGTATATGGTTTGATTCACTTAGTCAGGAAGATAGCACGCTTAATCTAAGGGGAAACTGCTTAAACTTAAAACATATGTCTAAATTTATTGATAGGGTTAATAATTCGATAGGTAACGTTGTATTTAAAAGAACGGCTATTAACAACTTCAGAACAAGCAAAGGCCTGAACGTTCCTTACTATAAATTCCTCTTAGGAGTAAACTTAAAAAATGGAAACCTTAAATAGATTGTATACAAGGTTAACCGAGATTCCAAGATGGCAGCGTATGGTTATTGTTTTCTTGATCATTCTTCTAATTTGGCTCTTTGCATACTACAAGAGGGTTATACCGGCCAAAGCTCAACTAAGGGCAAGGGAAAACCAATTGTCATCACTTAGGCAATCCGTTAACAGGCTTAGGGTAGTTAAAGCACAGAAGAAGAAGTTCGATGAAGAGTTTGCAAATGTTCAAAGAAAACTTTCGAATGTTCAAAGCAAACTTCCAAAGGGGAAGGAAGAGGTAGGACAAATAATAAGGACTATTGTTGGAAACGATGCTAAAATAAGGATCGACTCGATAGTTAGAAAGAACCCTATAAACAAAAAGTACTATGTTGAAGTACCTTATGTCGTTTCATTATCAACGAACTATCCATCATTTGTAGAGTGGTGTGATAAGCTCATGAAAGCTAATAGGATAATAAACTTTGGGAACATTAGCATAAACAGTTACAGTGAAAAAGGTAAACCATATACCATAAAGGTTAACCTTATTATAAATGCCTATAACCTTAAGGGGTAAACATGAAATTCTTGATTATTTTGTTATCCTTGATGTTTTCAATGAATGCAGGCGCTAGTTTGATTGATCCCTTCGTCAGTCCTTTGAAGGTATTATCAAAAAGGGTCATTATAAATACGAAACTCAACCTCTTTAGACCGAAGATACCCATTCCCTTCTCATCGTTGAAGTTAGAAGGTATCATCGGCAAGGAAGGGAAGCTCATGGTTGTGGCCAAGGATCCGACAACGGGGAAGATCTACCTCTTGGCAAAGGGTGATGCTATTTCAAACCATGACCTAATCTCTAAGGTTACGTATAAGCGTATTTTTATAGAATCATTTTATAAGAGAGGCAAAAAATTGTTTAAAAAGATAAATGTCGTTAAGATCAATACGGAGGATTAAGGATGAAGAAGTTACTTTTGGCTTTGATGTTTCCTGTTGCAGCTTTTGCGGGTCAAATAAAGGGTGTAAATGCATTCTTGAACAACGGAATCTTAACGATATCGGTGGATAAGTCTGGCAAATGTTTATTAAAAACAGAAAAGGGTCCGAATGGTATTAATTTTCTGTTTGAAAACTGCAAACTGAGTAGAAAGATCCCCATAGCAATTAAATCTAAATTCATTAAATCCATCAAATTGGCTCCAATGGGTAACAACAGTAACCTAAGGATTTCATCCAATCAGGAGCTTTTATACAACATTGAAAATGGTAAAGCGATAAGAATTCAAGTGCACCCTAAATCCGTATTGAATCCTCACTTTAATATGGAGAATCCCGAAAGGCTGATTTTAGGTTTTGACGGAAATATAGAAAACTATACCCCTTCAAGGAAGGGGAAAACCCTAAGGATAACTTTTTTGAATAGATTCGTATCCTCTAAGGTTTTAAAGCCAAATTTAAGTTCGTTTAAGCTTATAAAGACCTATCAGAAAGGCAGGAATGCGGTAATAGAAGTAGATTTAAGCAACGATTACCCTGTTGAGGTTTTAAAGCAGGGCAATAGTTTGGTTTTAAAAGCTGTACATTTGCCAACCTACAGGCAGAGCAAGGCAAGTGGAGAAGCAAGGATATCGCTTGAGTTCATAAATGCCAACGTTAGATCCGCAGTAAGAGCAATAACGGATGTTGTTGGGCTTAATGTTGTCTTTGACCCAGATGTAAATGGAAAGGTATCGATAAGCTTCAAGAAACCGGTTGGCTGGAGAGAAGCTCTATCCGCTGTGCTCAATCCTCTCGGATTTACCTATGAAGTGAGGAAGGACTACATAAGGATAATGTCAAAGAAAAAGGTTTTAGAGGAAGCAAGCTTAGAACCTGTAAGTATGCATATATACAAGTTGAACTACGCATATGCATCTGACGTTGCAAAGGTTATTCAACCCTTGATCAATAAAGGGAAGGGGCGGAACTCACAGAGGGAATGGGTCCAAGTAGATCCTAAGACAAATAGCTTGATATTAGAACTTACAAAGAGCGATTATGAAAATATCCTCCCTGTTATAAAACAAGCCGATGTGCCGAACAAACAGGTCATGATAGTGGCAAGGATAGTTCAGATTTCATCAAGCATAAACAACGACCTTGGTATAAACTGGGGAGTAAGTGCATACAAAATTCAAAACTCACAGCATAACTATCTCGCAGGTTCAGGTGGTGTTGGTTTGCCTGTTGGTGTTATTCCGGAGAACGAGATCGGGAATGTGTATAAGATACCTGTCCAACCCTATACGCTTGCACTTGGATTTTTAAATAGAAGTCAAACCGTAAAATCCGAGCTTAGCATAAAGGCCATGGAGATAGATGGTAAGGCAAGGACGATCTCGCAACCGAGGATCGTAACGATGGACAACCAACCAGCAAGGATAGAGCAAGGTATAGAGATACCATATACTGAGTCTACCGTAGCTGGTGGGGGATCAACAAGTTACAATATAAGCTTTAAGAAGGCATCGCTTATATTAAACGTTAAACCTCATATAACAAACGACAACAAGATAATAATGGATTTAGAGGTAAGAAAGGACAGCCCTAACTATGAAAATGTTAAGCTGACAGGGTCAAACGAACCAGCTATCAATACGAGAAACGTTAAAACAACAGTTATGGTTAAGAACGGCAATACACTTGTTATAGGTGGTATATATGAAAGAACCAAGAATATAACGAACAACAATGTTCCAGGCCTATCAAGGATACCTTTGCTTGGGTGGTTGTTTAAGCAGAAGTCAACCAAGCTGACGAACAGTAAACTTTTGGTATTCATTACACCTGAGGTAGTTAATCAGTAATGGATGGTTTTTTAATCGTCGATAAACCAAAGGGTATAACATCGTTTGATGTAATAAGGATTCTAAAGAAGGAAATCGGTAGAAAGGTAAAGATAGGTCATACAGGAACGCTTGATCCGCTTGCTACCGGTATTCTAATTCTTGCCATAGGCAAGGCTACAAAGTTTAGTAGTTACTTTTTAAAAAGGGATAAATGTTATTCCGTTACTGCTGCTTTAGGTCTTAAAAGCGATACGTATGACGTTGATGGTAAGGTAGAAACCGTTAAATGTCCTGAAATTCCAAAACAAAAGTTTACTGAGTGTATTGAGAGTTTTAAAGGTGAAATAAGTCAGGTTCCTCCGATCTACTCGGCAATAAGGGTAAACGGAAAACGGGCATATGAACTTGCAAGGCAGGGTAAGAAGTTCACACTAAAACCGAGGAAGATCCATATTTACTCCATAGATTTGATAGGTTATGATTATCCGGAATTCAGTCTCAATGTTTGCTGTTCATCCGGTACATATATAAGAAGCCTTGTACATGATATAGGAGTATCCCTTGGTTGTGATGCCGTTGTTAAGGAAATCCGAAGGACAAAGGTAGGAAGTATAAAGGTGTCCGAAGCTATACCGTTAGATAGGATAAACAAAAACAATATTCAAAGTTTTTTGATACCAATCAAAAATTTCGTAGAATAGGAATACTATGAGAACTTTAAGGCATTTTATGCCAACAAAGGTTGTATTTGGAAGGCATTCCATTTATAAACTGTCAGATGAGGCCAAGGGCTTATTTCTCAATGATAAAAAGGTCGCTATTATAGGCGGAAAATCAGCGATTAAGAATAGATATGCAGATGTAATATGCGGACAGCTCAAAAATGACTTCAAGCTTTTTGATATTGTTAAACCAGAACCTACAATAGATATGGTTAGTGAAATGCTTAAACCCTTGAGAAATTATGATCCAACGCTTATAATAGCCATCGGTGGTGGAAGTTCCATTGACGTAGCCAAGGTTGTCTCTGTTATGCTAACCAACAATGGAAGTATAGAGGACTACATTGCTGTCCCGGAAGGCTTTAAGAATAAAGGTATCCCAATTATAGCAGTTCCTACAACTGCGGGCTCAGGATCAGAGGTAACACCGTTTGCAGTTCTAACGGACAAGGAAAACCTCAGGAAGGCGCCACTTATAAGCCACTATTTATTTCCAGCATTGGCTATTGATGATCCAGATCTTACGGTAACGATGCCGGATATCCTAACTGCCAACACTGGGCTTGATGCATTAACGCATGCTGTTGAATCCCTTGTATCCAAGAGAGCTACAGCGATTTCAAGTATGTACTCCTTAGAGTCCATTAAACTTATATATGGATTCCTGCCGAGAAGCTTTGGAAATCCAAGGGATAAGGAAGCAAGGGAAAAGACGATGTTGGGCAGTTTACTTGCCGGTATTGCTATAACGGATGCCGGGGCCGGACTTGTGCACACCATGGCACATGTTTTAGGCGTTATGTATAACCTTCCACATGGGCTTTCAAATGCAATGTTCTTGCCGGCTGTATTGAGGTTCTACGGTTTAAGCATAACGGATGAACTAAATCAAATTGGTAAAACCTTGAATATGGATGCCGATAAGGTAATAGGTAGTTTTGAGAATCTAATATCGTTTCTAAAAATTCCATCAAGTCTCAAAGAGGTGGGATTTTGCGAAAGTGACACATCTACGTTTATAAATATGGTAATGAAGAAGAAACATCTTATGGCAAACCTTCCAAGAATACCAAGTGAAAAGGACATAAGAAATATACTCAAACAAAAACTTTAGGAGTAGTAATGAAATCTCAAAAATTTTTACCAAAGTGGATTGCATGGGAAGTTACGAGAAAGTGCAATCTTCACTGTATTCACTGTAGATCAAGGTCCGATGCATCTTCCGAGCAAGGTGAATTTTCCCTTGACAATGCTAAAAAGCTTATGGACGACATAGCAAAGGTTTCGAAACCTACGATAGTTCTAACGGGTGGAGAACCACTTTTAAGGAAGGATCTATTTGAAATAGCCTCATACGGGACGCAAAGGGGTTTCAGAATGTGCATAGCTACTAATGGAACCCTTGTAAACGATGATACGTGCAGAAGGATGAAGGAATCGGGGATAAAGATGGTTTCCCTGAGCCTTGACGGTTCAACACCTGAAACTCACAACAACTTTAGGCAGCAGAAGGGTGCATTTGAAGGTGTTGTACGTGCTGCAAAGCTTTTCAGGGAATATGGAATTCCATTTTTGATAAATTCCTCCTTCACAAAGAGAAATGCATTTGACATTCCCAATACCTATAAAAAGGCAAGGGAACTAGGTGCAAAGGCATGGTATATGTTCTTCGTTCTACCAGTTGGAAGAGGAAACGATGCAAGTAAGGAACTTCTCAGCAATTCTGAGATGGAAAAATGGTTGAACTGGCACTACGAGCTTGAAAAGAATCTAATGCTCAAGAACGATAACAGCATAATCGTAAGGCCCACATGTGCACCACAGTACTACAGAATATTCTATCAAAATGCAAAAAGAGACGGTTTAAGCACAAATAGAAGAAACCTGAGCTTCGGAACGGGTGGTAGTAAGGGTTGTGTAGCTGGGCAGTACATAGCATTGATCGACTGCCATGGATGGCTAAGACCCTGTAGCTACTTTCCAATATCTGACGTTAACGTTTTCAATACCCCATTCAACAAGGCATGGTTTGAATCAAAGATATTCAATGATTTAAGAGACTTTTCTAAGTACAAGGGGAAATGTGGCATATGTGAATACATGAACGTATGCGGAGGTTGTAGGGTAAGAGCTTATTGGAAATATGGGGATTACCTCGCGCAGGATCCTACATGCGATTACGTTCCGGAGAGATTAAAACATGAAAAGCCTACTGCTTAGAGCAATAAATGGCGAAAGGATAGAGCGTACACCCATATGGATAATGAGGCAAGCCGGAAGGTATTCGCCAAGATACAGGAAAATAAGGAAAGGTGTTAAGAACTTTATGGATCTCTGCAAGAATCCCGAGCTTGCCGCCAAGATTACACTTATACCCGTTGAGGAAATTGGCGTTGATGCAGCAATTCTCTTCTCAGATATTTTGGTTGTTGTTGATGCTATGGGGCTTAACGTCAGCTTTGTAGAGGGTAGAGGGCCTGTTATACCAAGGTTAAAATCGGAAAAGGATATCGAAAAGCTCCACATCTGTGAACCTGATGATTTAAGTTACGTTTTTAAGGCCATAAAAATCGTAAAGGAAAATTTGAAGGATAAGCCACTTATAGGTTTTAGCGGTGCCCCCTTTACACTTGCAAGTTACATGATCGAGGGCGGAAGCTCAAAGAACTACATAGCTACCAAATCACTCATGTGGAATCAGCCTAAACTATGGAACTCACTCATGGAAAAGCTCAGTAAATCCGTTAGTAGATATCTTTTAGCTCAGGCAGATGCCGGCGTTGATGT
>CAZXGR010000013.1:0-37384 GCA_964640245.1 uncultured bacterium
GTCAAACTTCCTTGTTAGTTTAAAATTCTTTAGATATCTGTATTAGGAAACTGAGGGGAATTCCCCTCAGTTAGGCTGTTACATTAGTCCTCAAGCGTTGAAAGGTCTCCTGGGTTGATTCCCAATTCCTTTGCCTTTAAAACCCTTCTCATGATCTTCCCACTTCTTGTCTTTGGCAAACTGTCCACAAATTCTACTTCTGCAGGTGTTGCAAATGCACCAAGCTCCATTCTCACATGATATTTTAGGTCATTGGCTAATTTTTCACTTGGTTCATAACCCTTCTTCAAAATTACAAAAGCCTTAATGGATTGGCCTTTTACTGGATCTGGCTTACCAATAACCGCAGATTCGGCAACTGCTGGATGAGATACAAGTGCCGATTCTACTTCCATAGTTCCAATCCTGTGACCTGAAACGTTAACTACGTCATCGGCTCTTCCAAGAACCATTATATATCCATCCTTATCCTTCGTAGCAACATCGCCTACTGTATAGCAGTTTGGAATTGTATTCCAGCACTGCTCGTATCTCTTAGGATTCTTGTATATCGTTCTCATCATGGTAGGCCATGGGTTCTTGATAACTAAGAAACCGCCCTTATCAGGTTCAACCGGTTTTCCCTGCTTGTCAACTACATCTGCTATTACTCCGGGAACTGCTTTTCCGGCCTTTCCAGGTTTCATCTCCATTCCATCCATTGTTGTTATCATTACCGTTCCCGTTTCAGTTTGCCACCATGTATCAACTATCGGACATTTTTCCTGCCCAATTACCTTGTAATACCACAGCCATGCTTCAGGGTTGATCGGCTCACCTACAGTTCCTATAAGCCTCAGTGATGAAAGGTCGTACTTATTTGGCCATTCCTCACCTGCTCTCATGAACATCCTTATAGCTGTTGGAGCAGTGTAAAATACATTCACACCATACTTCTCTATAACACTCCACCATCTGCCAAAATCTGGATAGTTTGGCGCACCTTCGATTATTACCTGAGTAGCACCTGCAACTAACGGACCATAAACGATATAGCTATGGCCTGTAATCCAACCAGGATCAGCTGTGCACCAGAATATGTCATCTTCCTTAAGGTCAAAAACAGATTTCATGGAGTAATTTGTCCCAACCATGTATCCGCCTGTGGTGTGAATAACGCCCTTAGGCTTGCCTGTCGAACCTGACGTATATAGGATAAACAACGGGTCCTCAGAGTCCATTACCTCTGGTTCGCAGTAATCAAGATGGCCATCCATAAACTTATAGAAGTCAACTTCCTTCTCCCCTATAAGATCAACTTTTGGTTCAAGTCTTCTAAGAACAATCACATTTTCAACTGATAGATCCATTATGGCTTCATCAACTATCCTTTTAAGAGGGATGGCTCTACCCCTTCTAATGGTCACGTCTGCCGTTATAACCATCTTTGCTTCTGCATCCTCGATTCTCTGCCTTAAAGCTGGAACGCTAAACCCGGCATAGACAACGGAGTGTACAGCACCTATCCTCGCACAGGCCAACATTGCAACTATCTGTTCTATAACCAACGGCATGTAAATTACCACCCTATCACCTTTTTTAATGCCGGAAGCCCTCAGGGCATTTGCAAACCTGTTTACGAGTCTGTAAAGCTCACCATAGGTTACGACTCTCTTGTCACCAAGTTCATCCTCCCAGAAGAATGCAACCTTGTTTCTCTTTCCGTTCTTTACATGCCTATCAAGAGCATTTACCGTAATATTTGTTTTTGCATTTACGAACCACTTTGCATATGGATACTTCCATTCCAACACCTTGTCCCACTTTTGATACCAAAACAATTCCTCTGCTTTTTCGGCCCAAAAGGCCTCTGGATCCTTTTTGAACTTCCCATACTCCTCAGCATAGCTTTTGATGTTCGCCTGCTTCACAAACGATTCAGGTGGTCTTACAGACTCACCAACCTTGAGCAAATGTTCAAGCTTTTCGCCCTCTGCCATATTTTCCTCCTTCAACAATTTTTACAAAATGTTAACATAAAAACTACAAAGAATCAATAGTTTCTAATATAATACTTATGCGACTTTACTTAAATTGACTTTTTTTAACATTTTTTTAACATTTTTAAAGCAATTGAGGAATATATTTTGGAACACTAGGAGTAAGCGTGAAACTTTTTGTGGTAGTCAATGACAAAAACCTTAGAATGGCACTTGAACCTGCCTTTACAGAAAAAGGTTTTAACGTTAAATGGTTCACAAGTATAAAAGTTTTATTGCGTAAGCTCAAAACGGAAACCTGCGATATGGTCATAGCTGAGCTTAATACTGACATAGTTAAGACATGCAAGTTACTTTCAACTTCCTTCAATGATATTCCAATCGTTGTAATAAGCGATAAAAGTGATGAAGACATAAGAATTCAGGCTTTGCTCAATGGTGCAGATGACTTCTTAGTAAAACCCTTTAGTTTAAGGGAACTATTGGCAAGGATAAAGGCAATCCTAAGAAGGAGCAAAAAACATGAAGGCCAAGTTTTAAGGTTTGATGGTATTACGTACGATAAGCAATCGAGAATATTTACAGTTGATGGTAAACCATTATCCCTTACAAAGATCGAGCATAGGATAATAGAAAACATGCTTGAAAATCCGGAAATGATGTTTCCCAAGGAAGTTTTAATGAAAAAGGTATGGGGAAAGAACTATAAGGTAAAATCGAGGGTTTTGGATGTTTACATTAGTCGTTTAAGGAAAAAGTTAGGCAAGAGGGGGAAGTACCTCAAAACACTTCCAAAGTTTGGCTATATCTTCACAAGGAACATCTAATGTTCAAAAGGTGGAAGAACCTAAGTGATATACTGCCCGAGGATATTGAGAGCTTCGTAAATAACTACATGGAAAAACCAAGTATCCTAAGGGAAATGGAGGCATTTGCATCCAAAAACAAGGTTCCAATACTTCTGCCTATATCGGCATCATTTCTAAGCCTTCTATGTACCATGATAAAGCCAAAGGATATACTTGAGATAGGTACAGGAATAGGTTACAGCACGTTAAGTATGTACCTTTCCATAAATGGGAATTGCAGGATAACTACCATTGATTCGAATGCAAATAGGGTTTCGATTGCAAGACAGTTTTTCAAAAAGGCCAATGCCAAAAACATAAACGTTATATATGCCGATGCCTTCGATATTATCGAGGATATGATGTTGAAATCCCAAACCTTTGATATGGTGCTCGTAGATTCAGCTAAAGCCGAATACCCCTTCCTTAACTATAAGGTTCAAACACTTCTAAATCAAAACGGATTGGCACTCTTTGATAATGTGCTATTTAGGGGTATGGTTGTGAAAAAGGATGTAGAGAAGAGGTATAGAAGGGGCATAAGACTTTTAAGGCACTTCCTAACATCGGTAAAGGATTATCCAAACTTTAGATCCTTTATCATTCCTATAGGTGATGGAATTCTGGTATTGACGAACACTTAGCTTTTTCTATGAAGGCCTTGAGCTTTTTCATATCCTTTTTTCCCCTTGATGCTTCAACGCCACTACTAACATCTACTGCATAAGGCCTAACTACCTTAATTGCTTTAGCTACATTTTCAGGATTTAACCCCCCGGATAGAATTAGCGGAACGTTAAACCTTTCCCTTGCAGATCTTGCTATTTCCCAATTAAACGTTTTCCCTGTTCCGCCAAATGATTCCGAGTAGGTATCAAGCAGTATGGCACTTACATTTCCAATATAGGGTTCTATCGAATCTATGCTGTTTGAATCCTTTATCCTAAAAGCCTTAATTACATTTTTCCTTCCGATGCAGTTACAATCCTCAACCGTTTCGCTACCGTGAAGCTGCGCAATATCAAGGTCAACTTCCCTCATAATATCAACTACATAGGATGGATCTTCGTTGACGAATACACCAACCTTTTGAACAAAAGGTGGCACAACATCCGATATGACTTTTGCCGTGTTTACATCAACAAACCTTCTACTTTTCCCATAAAAAACAAAACCAAGAGCATCTGCACCGAAGCAAACTGCCGATAAGGCATCCTCAATATTTGTAATTCCACATACCTTAACCTTAACCAAGCATCATCCCATCATTCAAAATATGCGAAATACCTTAAGCTAATCTTGTTATCGCTATTTAGGCAAAGGCTAACTAACAGCACTTAGATACATTATAACTCTATTTGTATTTTAATTCATCTGCGGTAAGTGTCATTGCTTACCCTAATGTAAATCAGTTTTAAAAGTAAAGATGAAATTTGCAAATCTTATACAAACTCTAGGTTTGCATCAAAAAAAATGATACAAATTTTTGATGTTCATCAAATTTTAGTTAAAATACTTTAGAGTTAGGCAAAGGGGGAAACAGAAGGGTGAAAGCGTTAGTTTACCATGGCAGAAGGGATATTAGACTTGAGGAAGTACCTACCCCGGTTCCTGGACCTGAGGAAGTACTGATAAAGGTCACACATGCTGGCTTGAGCCAAACACAGGTCAATGAATTCATGGCTGGACCTGTTATCATAAACAAAAAACCTAACCCCCTTACAGGAAAATCAATTCCACTTATACCTTCTCAGGAATACGGTGGACAAGTTGTAAGAGTAGGAAAAGGAGTAGATAGTAGTATAGTAGGGAAAAGAGTTGCCGTTTTACCTCTCATTTCATGTGGAAAATGTGAATACTGCCTGTCGGGAAGGGAAAATTTATGTCCCAAGTTGGCTTACTACGGACTTGTTGGATTGGACGGTGGGTTTGCAGAATTTAGCGTGGTAAGGAAGGAAAACATAATTCCGGTGGATAACGACGACCTGTTAACCTTTGTTGAACCGATGTTAGTTGCCATTCATGCATTTGACAGATGCTTTTCATGCCATAGTTGTTGTGGAAGAAAGGTTATAGAAAACATGAATATTCTTGTGCTTGGTGCAGGAACCATTGGGGTTACACTTGCCACGGTCTGGAAAAAACTCGGAGTTAAGTCACTAACGATAAATGACTTACTCGATAAAAGGCTAAAAACTGCTCAATCTGCAGGAATTAGCACGGTAAACAAGCGAGGCCTTAAAAGGGAAAACTATGATATCGTTGTTGATGCTGCTGGTATGTACCCATGGTCAGATAGGCAAGCCATAACAGAAGGATTCACATACTTAAAAAGGGGAGGAGCCTTAATAGGTATAGGCAGCTACTTCTATAGGGTAACTGTAGAACCCTTAGGTTTGTTAGTGAAGGAAAAGAGTTTGCTGCCGTCGCTTGCATATACCAAAAAGGACATCGAAGTTTTAAGGAATCTACTTAAGGAAGATTTTAACTTTAAACCCTTCATAACTGAGATATCCCTTAACAATATCATTAAGGATGGGTACTATCGGGCAGAAATAGACAGAGGCAGTTTTACAAGGATAGTAGTAAGATGTTAAATATAGAAAGGGACCTTGGCGATATTCTTAGGGTTACAACGGACGGTAGAATTCACATCAGAAAGTCAGATGGTGCAGGAATCCCTATAAGCAAAACCCTTGAAATTATTGTCAATGAAAAACATAGAGACTATGAAAAACTCTACATCGTGGTAATGGCACTAAGAAAAATACTCGAATATACAAAGACATGTAAGGATTATAAAAAAGGAAGCAAGTTATTCAAGGAACTGGTAAAGGAAATATTCAAGTATAAATGTGATGCTACAAAGAAGGAAGACTTGATAAGAGCCTTTAAGTTTCTAAACGGAAAAAGGTTTCTTATCATACGGAACAACAAAATAGTCATCAATAATGGAATCAACAGAGAGACTAAAAACATATTTTTAGAGGTATTAAAGTTAAAAAAACATGATTTACGGGAATATTCTGGAAATAATACTATTTACGCCTTCACAATTGGCAAATCATCCATCATAATAGAGGGGAATATCGATGAACTTCAGAAAAATTTGGCAAGAATTAAGTTATTTTACATTGAAAGTCTGTTATCAAAAATAGAAGAATACTCGTTGGATGAGTTAACCCATGCCTACACGTATAGGAAATTCCTTGATGATATTAGGAACTTTAAGAATTACGCGCTCTTGATGAACATAAGGAAGTTTGGGCTTCTCAATAGATTGTATGGAATCCACATAATGGATACGGCACTAGAAGCACTGTGCACGAAACTTGAAGATGGGCTAAATGGTCTTCATGGAAATATAAATGTTTATCGCATAAGGGGAGATAAGTTTGCGATTTTTCCAATAAAGAATAGAGTTGAATTAACTAAGATACTTTCCCTCATAAGGAAGGTAACCCAACCTTTGGAGTTTTCCAATCCAAATACCGGTGAAGGTTTTCATATAAACTTAAAGATGAACAGCATTATTCTGGACAATCCAAGCCGTAAGAACATAGAGGATGCAATATATCAATTTAAAAATATAAAGGATTCCAATGATGAATTGTTTCCTAAATGCGGGAAAACCTTACAAAGAGAAATCAAAAAGGAAAAATCAATTATAAAGATACTTAAAATTCCCAATATAGAGAAGTTTGTAGTTCCGTTCTTTCAGCCGATAGTATGCATTAAGAATGGTAAAGCTGAAATGTTTTCCTATGAATCCCTAATGAGGTTAAAATCACCAAATGGTAAAATTCTTTGTCCGGATGATTTCCTTGGGATTTCAAAGGAATATGGTTTCTATCCAAAACTCAGAAATGCAATTATAGAGAAAACACTCTGCAAACTTTCACAAGTTGATGGTAGGGTTTCGATTAATCTCACAGCTGTTGATATAAGAGAAGGCATAACCGGTATCGTTATGAGCAAACTCAAGGAGCTTAAAATTGACCCTAATAGGCTCATCATGGAAATAGTGGAAAGCGATTACCTCAGCTTTACAAAAGAAACACAAGGTGTGCTTAAAAAGGTAAAAGATGAGGGAATTAAAATAGCCATTGATGATTTCGGAAGTGGATATTCTAATTTTTCTTATCTAATGGAGTTCCCGATAGATATCGTAAAGATAGATGGCAGTATCATTCAGAAAATTAAGTATTCAGATAAGGTAATCGACATGTTGTGCAATTTAAACAGACTATTTTCCAGCGTTAACTGCGATGTAGTTGCAGAATATGTTTCAGACAGGAAGATAATGGATAAACTCTTAAATGCTGGAATAAATTGCCTTCAAGGTTTTTACATCGGGAAACCATCGCCAAGGTTGAGCACATCCTTCGTGAAATTCTGGAACAACAATTAGATCTTTTGCTTTCAATTACTTTGCATTCATTGAGTTGTCTTAATATTATATAATTTTTCCCTCAGGAGGTTAGATGGATGTAGCTGAGCAGTTGTCAATAATTAAAAGGGGAACAGTTGAGATAATAAACGAGCAGGATCTCGTTGAAATGCTAAAGGAAGGAAGGCCTTTAAAGGTCAAGGCCGGTTTTGATCCAACTGCGCCTGATCTTCACCTTGGGCATACCGTCCTGCTGTGGAAACTTAGGGACTTTCAGGATTTAGGGCATACAGTTTACTTCTTGATAGGTGATTTCACTGCCATGATAGGTGATCCAACGGGAAAGTCAGAGGCAAGAAAAGCACTATCAAGGGAAGAGGTTTTGGAAAATGCCAAGACGTATGCAGAACAGGTATACGCTATACTTGACCCTGAGAAAACGGTTGTAACATTCAATAGCGAATGGCTTTCAGGTATGTCTGCTGCCGATATGATAAGATTAGGCTCAAAGTATACCGTTGCGCGTATGCTTGAAAGGGATGACTTTTCGAAAAGGTTCAAGTCAAATAAGCCTATATACCTACATGAGTTTATGTATCCTCTGCTTCAAGGTTACGATTCCGTTGCCATGGAGGCCGATGTTGAGCTTGGGGGAACTGATCAAAAGTTCAACCTATTGGTCGGTAGGTATCTTCAAAGGGAATTTCACCAAAAGCCTCAGGTATGTATAACAATGCCTATACTTGAGGGAATAAACGGTGTTCAAAAGATGAGCAAGTCACTTGGAAATTATGTAGGCATAAAGGAACCGCCAAACGAGCAATTCGGAAAGCTTATGAGTATACCGGACAATCTTATATGGCAGTATTTTAGACTTATAACAAGAGTTCCTCAGGAAAGGGTAGACGAGCTTAAAAAATTGGTAGTTAGTGGTAAACTTAATCCAATGGATGCAAAGAAGATGCTTGCTGAAATTGTTGTTACAACATTCTATGGAGAGGCAAAAGCCAAGGAGGCAAGGAATCACTTTGAAAAGGTTTTCTCCAAAAGGGAAATTCCATCCAAACTTCCACAGCCAAAAATCACGGTAAGTGAAAACCCGGTATGGATTCCAAGTCTCTTAAAGCAGGCAGGCCTTGTTAAGTCAACATCCGAAGGTAAAAGGCAGATAGCTGCAGGTGGGGTTAAGGTAAATGGAGAGAGGGTTGCAAATTTAGATGCAAAGGTTGATATTAAGGGGAAAGGGGTAATCTTACAGGTTGGTAAAAGGAGATTTGCAAAAATTTTACCTGAAAACGTAAAGGTAGCGGAGCATGGCGCAGACTGGTAGCGCGCTTGGTTCGGGACCAAGAGGTCGGGGGTTCAAATCCCCCTACTCCGACCACTTTAAGAACATCCTTGTATTCCAAAGTGCTTTCTTAGGTGACCTTATTTTGACATCACCGCTGATAAAGTCAATAGCAAAGACCTTTCCAAAGGCAAGCATTTCATTAGTCGTAAGAAAAGGCCTTGAACAAGTTTACGAGGATTTTCCCTATGTATCACATATAATTACGCTCGATAAGAACATCATTAGATTTCATAGGTTTTTAAGAAGTCAGAACTTCGATATCGCAATATCTCCTCACAGGTCCCACAGGACATCGATTATACTTTTTCTTTCAGGCATTAAGAGAAGAATTGGCTTTGAAAATGCCGGTTTTTCATTTCTATACACGGATAGTATTCCGTATGTAAAGGCGCATGAAGTGGAGAGAAATCTTAAGCTTTTAAGCCCATTTAAGAATGCGGTTTTGGATAGGAATCTGGAACTTCCTTTAAGTAATGAAAAATTCAATTCAACCTTAAGGAAATTTAGACTTGAAAACTACATTTGCCTTTCACCGGGTTCTATGTGGGAAACGAAAAGATGGCCTGCAAGGTACTATGCAGAAGTTGCAGATGAACTCTCAAGGGATTTCAACGTTGTCCTAATCGGTTCAAAATCGGATATTCCTACCTGTAATGCCGTTGAATCAATCGCAAAATCAAGGATGATTAACACCTGTGGAAGAACAAGCATTAAGGATCTTTTTGCGGTAGTTAAGGGTTCAAGGCTTTTAATATCAAACGACTCGGCACCTGTTCATGTAGCAAGTGCGTTTAACGTTCCAACAGTTGCCATATTTGGACCTACCGTTCCTGATTTTGGATTCTATCCATATAGAAACGGCATCGTTGCACAATTAGAGGGATTGGACTGCCGCCCGTGCAGCATCCATGGTGGTAGAAACTGTCCCAAGGGAAACTTTAAGTGCATGCTGGACTTAAAGCCCAGTTATGTTTTGGGTCTATCAAGAAAGATGCTTAGGTAGTGTTTCTTGCAGGGCCAATAAAGCATTTAAGTTCATCATTATGCTTTTCCTTTAGCATTTCTATGTACTCATTCCACTTATCCATGCCTGTAAGCTTACTTATGTGAAATTTCTTTTTGCCACCTGGAAATTCCAATGTTACCTCTTCAAGTGGAACGTTGATATCGGTAATTCTTCCCTTACCTTCGGGCATTACAACCTCTTCACCTATATTCGGTAGAAACTTCCTTATGTAGTAATTAGCCTCCTCAAACTTCAAACAGCACATAAGCCTTCCGCATGTACCTGATAGCTTCGCAGGGTTAGGTATGAGACCCTGAGATCTTGCGAGGTTCAACGATACAGAATCAAAACATTCCATATACGCTTTGCAGCAGCAGGGCCTCCCACATATTCCTATACCGCCTATAAGCTTTACTTCATCCCTCACGCCTATTTGCCTTAGCTCGATTCTTGTCTTAAAGTGAGCGGCAAGGTTCCTCACAAGTTGCCTGAAATCTACCCTTGATTCGGCTGTAAAGAAAAAGGTAATCTGTTCCCTTTCAAGTGTAGCATATGCCTTTATAATTTTCATGGAAAGATTAAGATCCTTAGCCTTTTTTCTACAGGTACTTACTGCACTTTTACAGAAGTTCTCGTTATCTATAAACTTTTTTCTATCGTCTTCAGATGATTTTCTCATAAAGCTTGGAAGCGATTCAACTTTCACGCCGAGCTTGCTTAGAGATTCCTCATTGTAGGGAAGGACAGATAGAACTTTAACCAATTCTCTTCCCTTGTCGGTCCTTACAACGATACTATCTCCATACCCCAGCTTAACATCTCCATTTAATTTTACAAGCGTTAACTTTTCATTTCCATAGAATTTTGCCTTTAAAAACTTAGTCATTTCCAAATACCCTCTTGAATATGAAACCTATGTTCTTAACGTAGTAGGAAAAGTCAAATATCCTATCTAAGTCAGCCTTGTTTAATATTTCTGTTACCCTTCTATCCTTAAGAAGTATTTCCTTGAAATCTTCATCTGTTTCCCATACCTTCATGGCATCTTCCTGAACTATCTTGTAGGCTTCTTCCCTTGTGAGATTGCCCTTTTCCATTAGTTCGAGCATTACCCTCTGTGAAAATATCAATCCCTTTAGTAAATGTAAGTTTTTTATCATATTTTTGGGGTAAACCCTCAGGTTTTTCGTAAGGTACGTAAACTTCTGAAGCATATAATCCAAAAGTATACATGCATCAGGAAAAGCCGTCCGTTCCGTCGATGAATGGCTTATGTCCCTTTCGTGCCATAATGGAATATTCTCCATGGCTATCATAGAAGCACTTCTTACAACCCTTGCAAGTCCACATAACCTTTCCGAAACTATGGGATTCCTCTTATGTGGCATTGCAGACGAACCCTTTTGCCCCTTCTTGAATGGTTCCTCTACCTCCCTAACCTCAGTCCTTTGAAGGTGCCTTATCTCAGTCGCAAATTTCTCAATTGATGTTGCGGTTATTGCCATCGATGCTACAAATTCTGCATGCCTATCCCTTTGGACTACCTGATTAGATGCCTTGGTATGAGATATGCCTAATTTCCTGCATGCTATTTCCTCTACCCTTGGATCAATGTTTGCAAATGTCCCTACGGCTCCTGATATCTTCCCAACGCAAACCCTATTAAGGGCAGATTGAAGCCTCTCGTAGTTTCTTCTCATTTCGTCGTACCATATGGCAAGTTTAAAACCAAACGTTATAGGTTCTGCATGAATCCCATGTGTTCTTCCAACCATAAGCGTCATTTTATGCTCGAAAGCCCTTTGCTTTATTGCTTCCATTAAATTCCTAACGTCATTTAGAAGGATTTCGCCAGTTTGCTTTATCTGAAGGGCAAATGCCGTATCTAACATATCGGATGATGTCATTCCGAAGTGAAGGTACCTGGCCTCTTCACCGACAACCTCCCTTATATAGGTTAAAAATGCGATTACATCATGATTTGTAACCGACTCAATCTCATCAATCCTCTTGATGTCAAAATCCTCTTTCTCACTTAGAAAATCGCTTGTTCTTGCCTTTATTACGTTTACAGCTTCCATTGGAAATTTCCCAATCTCGGCCCAAGCTTCTGCAACGGCTATTTCAACCTTTAGCCAATTTCTAAGTTTGTTCTGCTTGCTCCATATTCTTCCCATTTCTGGCATGGTATATCTTTTAATCATGTAGGTCTCCTTTATTTTAAGGATTATATTATAGGTATTATGAGAATAATTGCAGGAAAATACAAGGGTAGAAAGATCAAATCCATGCGTCTATCCGAACAGGGACATTTAAGGCCTACAACCGATAAGCTCAGGGAGGCATTGTTTTCAATACTTGGCAGGTATATCGAGGGAAGTAAATTCTTGGATATTTTTGCAGGAACAGGAAGCATAGGTATTGAAGCTCTAAGCAGGGGCGCTTCCGATGTCTACTTTATAGAAAGGGACAAAAGAACTTGTAAGCTCATATACGATAACTTAAAAACTCTTTCCGTTGAGGACAATAAGTATAGGGTCATATGCAGTGATTACATGCCAGCTATAAAGAGGCTTGGTTCAAAGAATTTAAAGTTTGACTTTATATACGCAGATCCTCCCTACAAAAGTGGCTACTACTTAAGAATCGTCAGCCTTATCAGGAATTTCAACCTCTTGGAGGATGACGGATTGCTTATACTTGAAGAACGTTCAAAGGCATCCGTTTTATCGGATAACCCCTACCTTGTTGAAACCCGAAGGTATGGAAATTCCTCCATTTCCTTCCTCAATTTTGCGGAGAAAAAGGATGTATGAGATATCAAAGGAATTTAAGTTTTCGGCATCACACTCGGTTTACTCGCAGAAACTAAGGGAAGGATGGGCTACTAATCTTTACCCAAAGTGCAGACGTTTACCCGGTCATGGTCATAACTATAAACTCAAGATTTTCCTTAAGAGCGAGGGGCTTGATGCCTCACAGATGGTTACGGATTTTGGCCACCTTGGATGGTTTAAGAACTTCATCGATAGATGTTTTGACCATAAGCTCATAATTGGTATTGGCGACCCTGCATTCAAAATGCTTTTTGAGAGATTAGGAATCTTAAAAAACGATGCATTTGGTCTTAAAGACTTAGACTACAGGTTTAGTCTTGATACCATTAACGATAACTATGACTATACAAGGTACGAAAATCTCAAGTGCGTTCAACTGGCCAAGATTAAGTCCCTAAAGTTTGCTACCTTTAATGAATTTTCATGCAGTAGCAAAGTTCCCGAAGCAGATTTTTATCAGAGACTTTTTGACGGCATAGCATTTCTTTCAAGTTCCCCAACATCGGAAAATCTTTCATGCTTTTTCTTTCACTTTATCTCAAGAAAGCTTAATGGTTTAGGTGTCAAGTGTTCAAAGGTTTCCATATCGGAAAGCGATACGTCAAGTGCTGAATACCGCAGAGGAGGGTAAATTGGACATCTTATGGGCCCCGTGGAGACTTTCGTACGTTAAAAAGGCCGTTCAGGGAAAGAAGGATTATTGCTTCATCTGTAAGGCATTGAGTGAATCATCTGACAGGGATAACCTCTTACTTTACAGAGGTAAAAAGGCATGTGTAATGCTCAACAGGTTTCCATACAACACAGCTCACCTTTTGGTATGCCCCATAAGGCATACTGGTGATTTTACATCCCTACTTCCTGAAGAACTTTCAGAGATAGATGAATTGATAAAACACTCCATTGAAGTAGTTAAAATGACTTATAATCCAGATGGTTTTAATGTTGGTCTAAATCTTGGAAGAGTATCCGGGGGAAGTGTTGATACACATGTTCATTATCATGTTGTTCCAAGATGGCTGGGTGACACTAACTTCATGTCGGTGGCTTCCAATGTTAAGGTTATACCGCAATCACTTGATGAAACCTACGACATACTTAAAAAGCACTGGAACCGAGCCATTGCATAAAAACCAATTGCGATTACAATATGAAAAAATACCTACTTGACTTTTTAGGAAGAATCTTAGGATCAAGAAAACCTGATATATCCATTAAGGGAACAGAGAAACTTGATGAATTACCCATTGATGTTGAAAACCCGGTAAGTACCTACATTGCTCTCGCAGTTCTTTTAAGGGAAAAGGGAGAGTTCTACAAAAGCCTAAGGATTCTCGAGGAATTGAGGAAGCAGAGGCTTTCAAGACAGAGGATGAAGGTTGTACTTTTAAACCTTGCACTTTCGTATAGGTCAGCCGGCTTCTTGGATAGGGCAGAGGAAGTTTTAAGAGAAGCCATCAAGCGTTTCCCGCTTGAAGCAGTATTTTTTTATCAACTTGCCGTTATAGAGAGGGCAGTTGGAAATCTTGAGGAATCCGTAAATCTTTTAGAAAAGGCATCGAACTTAGATAAAACCTTTAGGGATGAACTTTTCTATACGAAGCTTCTGCTTGCGAACCACTATATTGATGAAGGTATGGTGGATAAAGCATTTTTGATTATAAGATCGGTTAATCCAAGGTTTCCGTCACCGTTCTTTTACTTCGTTGTCTCTAAGCTTTACTACAGCATTGGAGATAGGGAAAAGGGGTTCGAGAAAGCCATTTCGGGTATGAAGGTATCCCCTGGTCAGCAATATGCCTTTTTAAATCTTATAAAGAACTTTGACAACCTTGACTTAGAAAAGCTTTCATTGATAGTTGACAAAGTTGGCATGTCGTTTATTACGGGCAAGATGATGGTCGAGCATTTAATTGCAGAAGGCCGGGATAACGAAGCCATGCACATACTCGAGGAGCTTTCGGACAAATATCCACTTGACCCGGATATAAAGGAAACGCTATTAAGAATTCTATGGAAGCAGAAAAAAAGAAAAAGGGTTGTTGAGGAAATTGAGGGCTACCTCTCACTTTTGAAGCAGAGACACAAGCTTTTTAGGTGCAGTTCATGTGGATTTGAAACGAATAAATTTAGCTGGCTGTGCGATAAGTGTAGACAATGGGAAACCATGGAGCTAAATATTGAATAAAAGGGAATTTTTAAGAGAGCTTGCCTTTTCAATTAAGCATGGAAGAATACATAAAGCTTTAAGGTCAATTCTAATAGCTCTATTTTTCATACTGTCGTTCATCATAGCAACTGATACAGTGAAGTTCTATACATTTAAAATGCATATAACCCAATTTAAAGCTTCAAACTGGCATATATCCATAGGCAGAGATATCTCGTTTTCGGCTGATAAACTTCTCTACCGTGATTCTAACTATGATCTTTCGGGAAGGAATCTTAAGTTAAGTTTGAACATCTGGCAGACAATTAGACATTTTAAGCCCTATCTTGACCATGTATCCGCAGACAACGTTACATTAGCTACAAATAAAAAGCCATCCAAACAGGTTCCCTTTATAAAATCCCTTCCATTCATAGTTAAATACGCAAATATACAAAGATTCAACTTTAACAATAAATTTTCATTTAATTCACTTTATTTGAGTAAAAAAATATTTAATTTATATGGTTTAAAGATTAACAATTTTAAATTTAAGGATTTAAATGGAAGACTAGTTGATAATACTATAGACATCCCAAATGTTTCTGCTAAAAGTGAATTGTATAACCTTAATGGAAGACTGAAATTATCTACAGATATCTTTTTCTTACTTTTTAATGGGCATCTAAAAGGCCATAATTATAGTTTTGATCTTGATTTGACCAAGAATGGAAGAAATGTAATCCTAAAATCCTATGGGCATTACACTAATTTTAGCGGAATATCGTTTAGTGCAGAAACATTTGTAGACAGAAACATCTACATTAAAAATGCAAGTCTCAACTACAAGGATTCATATTGCGATTTTAAGGGTTGGCTAAACAGGGAGAAAATCAATCTTAAGGGTAACTTAAATGGTAGTAGTTTTAAGCACCCAAAGGTGGCTCTTTCAAATTTTAAGGGCAACTTTTCAATAAAGGGTGAACTACATTCTCCAAGGATTAAAGTTAGATTTTCTGCGAAGAACGTTAAAACGCCGTATGGAGACTTTCCCAATTCATGTATATGTATTTCGAAAACCACAAAAAACCTCAATTTAAAGCTTAAAAATAAGAAAATATCCATAGCTGCCAATATCAAAAGCGGATACGGTAAAGCTGAATTTTCATTAAATAAGTTTAATTTATCCAATTTTAGACTTGTTTCGGGGAGTAAATCCAAGTGGATTCCGAATGTTTTATTATCTGGCAAGGGTAAGCTGTCATTAAAGGGCTTGACTTTGGCAAATGTATCCGCAAGGTTCAACGTAGATGGATTTGCATTTAGAGGCTATAAGTCAAGGGGAGTGCTTTTAGTTTCCGGTATGAACAAATTGCTAAGGTACAGACTAAGGCTTTACTCGGATAGCGGAAACGTTACTTCAGATGGTTCAATAAAAACATCGAACCTCAATGCTAAATTGAACTTTAAGCTAAGTGATGTTGAGGTATCGAGCTTCGATTTCCTAAGAGAGATAGGTCTTAGAGGAAGGGTAAACGGTAATGGAATTCTAAGTGGAAACCTGCGCAATCCAAACGGTCTGTTCAAGTTTAAATCAAGCGATTTCTCATTTAGAAAAGCACGCATAGGGTATGTTTCTGGAAGGGTATCTGTTAAGAATTTCAAGCTCAGATTCAAGGCAAGCTCAAACAACATTGCATTGAATGATTTAATCGTTAACCTAAGGCCTCATATCCTTGCAAATTTAACCTTAAGTATGAATGATTTTTCATCCTCAAAGCTAATGGTTGCATTGAGAAACCTTCATATTAAGATTCCCGTTAAGCTTAAGGGTAAGATATCGGGAAAGGCAAGTATTCTCGTTCCAAGAAATAAACATCTCGTAAAGGTTAATGCTGACATTTTAAATTACGGTGGCAGTATTTCTATGCAAGGTTTAAACGGTGATGTGTCGAATGTTACCGGAAGTCTCGTTTACGATAGGTCTCTAAGCTTTCTATTCTCAGGCAACGTTAACAACTTGAATGCCAAGAAGCTCAAGTTAAAGCGGGGGAAACTTAGTATCTCGCTTTCAAAGGATAAGTTAAGAGTTAACCTCTTTAACTCAAAGATCAGTGGTTTGGACAGCAGTTCCTTCAATACGTTAACCCATATTAATGTCAAATCAAGAGCCATTATTGGAAAGGTTTCCATAAGGGGAGAAAAAGGCTTCAATGGTATCCTAATGAACTTTAATTCAATGGAAACCATAAATGGATTCCTCGATAATTTTGATTTAAAACTAAGCGGAAACGGGACAATTCATGGTAAGTATATCAATACAATTCCATTTAAATTTAATGGCAATCTCAATTTACCAAGGTTAACCGGTGAAATTGCGGTTTTAGGTAAGGATAAACATGTGACTATAAGTTTAAATGGCAATACATGCTCTATCTCTGGTCTCATCCGCAGAGTTATACTTAATAGCAAGTATGCTAAGCTTGATGTAAGATTGGCAACCTTAAATCTGCATTCCGACAATTTAGAGGTTTGGAATGGCAATATCTCAATTCCCGCCTTTGCAATTTATCCACATGGTTTTTACAATCTTTACTCAGTTTCGGGTATATACATAAACATCGTAAACAACCATACCTATATTTCTGGCACAAAACTGTCATATGTTGATGGTTGGTTGGACGTTAGTAATGTAGGACTTAAAGACCGCAACATCTTATTTCAAGTTAACGCAAGCTTAGGTTTAAAGGGTTTGACATACTTAGCCCCAATTAAGAATAGCATTAGTTATGCTAAGGGAAGCTTTGATCTTGATGGAAACGTTACATTGGATAGTAATGTACATTATAACCTTGCCGTAAATGGAAGTAAGATCGAGGTAAAGCTTACCTACCTTCTTGACAAATTAAAGGTAAATAGACTTGAGATGCGCTTAACCGATAAGGGTTTTAAGGATCTATTCTTAGATGCATCTGTAGGTAATGGCGAAATTCTTGCAAAATCATATTTAGGAAAGGTATTTATATCCCCTGCAGATGTTCCAATAGGTCAGTTAGGCTACTGGAAGGCTGCGGTTACTGGAAACCTTTTCTTAAAAGGAAAGAGGCTCTACGGCAACCTTGATGTTTCAAGGGCAAATATGCTGAAGCTTCCACCAAGTAGCTCTAAATTCTTAACTTTTCCAATTAACCTAAACGTTTCATTGAGGTTTACCGATCCTATAACGTTTAAACAGAAACTCTGGTCATTGAAGATCTGGCCTAACCTTAAGCTATCGAATGGTCTTAGACTATCAGGCAATTTCTACGTTATATCTGGTTGGATAGACTACATGGGAAAGAGATTCACGATTGATTATGGCTCTGGTTTTGTTCACAACCTTCAAAAGCAGGATATAGACCTAAACCTTGCAGCTTCACGAAGCATATCAAATTACATGGTTTACATGCAGGTAAAAGGAAAACCTAATGCAATGAAACTGTACCTTTCATCCGATCCTCCTCTTGATAGAAGGCAAATACTTAACCTGGTGATGACAGGAGCATCCCCGGAGGAAATGGAACAAGGCAGCCAGTACTTTCCCGCAGCCCAAATTGCCTACTATGCCACTTCATCCGTGTTTATGCCCATAGAGAAAAAATTCTCAAAGAGTTTAAATCTTGAAAACTTTTCGATAGAGCCGTACATAACAAAGTACGGCGAAACCGTTGCCAGATTTTCGGTTTCAAAGGTATTGGCTAAACGCTTTAAGCTTGTAGGATACGAAACTACGGGTCAAAAACCGGAGTACGGTGGAAGTTTAAAGGTTTTACTAAAGCATTATCTAAACCTTGAATTTAGGTACAATAGCTACTACGGACTTGAAGGTGGATTTGGAATTGAAGTTAACAAAAAATGATATCGAGGATTTAAGGAAGTTTTTGAGGAAACTTGGTGCAGAGGAAGAGGTAGCACCTCCGTATGCCGCTTTTAGGTTTAAGAAGGATGGTGCTGTTGTTACTGTCTATTGGACAGGTTCAATAGTTTTCGGCGGAAAAGCCCCGGATTCATTAAAGTTATCGGTAGTTAAATTTTTACTGAAACAAAAAGCTGGAATTCTACCAAGAATTGGATGTGATGAAGCCGGGAAGGGGGAATACTTTGGTCCACTCACCGTAGGATGTGTATGCGCTGATATGAATTCTCTGCAGTTTCTTGTAGAAATTGGCGTAAGGGATTCAAAGAAACTTTCCAAGGATAGAATCTTAAAGCTTTCTAAATTAATACTTAAGTCATGTAAATCTGCCATTTATGTCCTGATGCCGGAAGATTATAATAAATTGTATAAGAGCTATAATAATGTAAACAAGATGTTGGATGATATTTACATTGAGAATATTTCTAAGCTTGCCTCTATCTGTAATGCAAGGCAAATAGTGGTTGATAAGTTCAGCAACAGCTTAAAGCCAAAACTTCTAAGGAAGTTCAAGGATTTAAGGATTACGGTTGTACCGAGGGCTGAATCGGATCCGGTTGTAGCTGCTGCGTCTATCCTTGCCAAGGCAAAAAGGTACGAGGCTATGAAGTTCTTAGAGGATACATATGGTGTGAAAATACCAGAAGGTAACTCAAACCTCGTTGATGCAAAGCAAATGGCTGGTAACCTGCTACCAAAGCTGGCAAAATTGCACTTTAAGGTTGGAAGAAAGTAAAAGTGAAAGGATATAGAGGATTAAAATGAGAGTTTTAAGGATCTTCTTAACTACCATGGGTGTTCTATTTGTTGCTTTTATAGCTTTAGGCATACTGCTTAAATCCCATCCCATTGGGGATAAGATTGGCATAGTGGCCATTGAGGGCATTATCAAAACCCCTTCACCCTATGTTGATGAATTGGAAAGGTTAAAGAATGATGGATCTGTAAAGGCCGTCGTCTTGAGGGTTAACTCACCAGGTGGTGTAGTGGCACCATGCCAAGAGATTCATGATGAGGTTCAAAGGGTAGCAAAGGTCAAGCCTGTTATTGTTTCCATGGGTTCTGTGGCTGCTTCAGGTGGGCTTTACGTATCCGTTGCAGCTACCAAGATAGTGGCTGATCCAGGCACAATTACGGGAAGCATAGGTGTCATACTTCAGGGTTACAACGTAAAGTCGCTTGCAGATAAATTAGGGATAAAGGTAGTAACGATTAAAAGTGGAAAGTTTAAGGATATTCTAAATCCATTTAGGGACATTCGAAACGGTGAAGTAAATCTTTTACAATCCGTTATAAACGATGCTTATGAACAGTTTATTGAGGCCGTTGCATCCGATAGGCATTTACCCTTAAAGGCTGTCAAATCATTTGCCGATGGCAGGGTTTTTACCGGTAGGCAGGCCAAAGCTTTAGGACTTGTTGATTATTTAGGTGGCCTTCATAGGGCAGTTAAAATTGCAAGGTCACTTTCGAATTCGCCTAAGGCTAAAATCTATAGAATTAATCCTAAGAGGTCTTTATTTACAAGGCTTGTTGGTGCAAGAGCAATGTCATTCTTAAACAACTTTATGGGAATTCTTAATGGCAAAGTTGAAGATTTTTCTATTATGTACTGTCTTTATTAGTATTCTGTTTTCAAATAGCATTGCTGGGATAAGGGTTTTTAAGAAGGACGGCGTTATTCATATCCTTGGTTCGGGTAGTGTTTACAAAAGTCCAAAATATAACACCGTTAGGGTTATTAAGCGTAAAGCTTCATACTATTCAAACCTCTATGGTATCCCTTCGAAATTGTTCCTTAAGCTTATAAAGGCCGAGTCAAACTTTGATCCTAAGGCTGTTTCTAAAAAAGGAGCAAGGGGACTCTGCCAGATTATGCCAGAGACGGCAAGAATCATGGGGGTTAAGCATATCTTTAATATTGACGAAAACCTAAAGGCTGGTGCAAGATACCTAAAACTGCTTTACGATAAGTACCATAGATGGGATCTTGCCCTTGCTGCCTATAACGCCGGAAGCAGTGCGGTTGACAGGTATAACGGCATTCCTCCTTATGCCGAAACTAAAAACTATGTAGCTGAAATACTTAAAAATAATCAGCCAAGATATAAAATATTGGTGGAGAGAAAGGGAAATACTGTTATAATTTCCCAAAAGTTCCTAAGGTAGAGGTTTTATGAAAGTTTTAATCATTGGGTCTGGTGGTAGAGAGCATGCCATTGCATGGAAGGTTGCACAGAGCAACTTGGTAAGCAAGATCTTTGCAGCTCCCGGCAATCCAGGGATAGGCAAGGTTGCTGAATGTGTGAATATTAACCCTATGGATTTAGATTCACTTATTGACTTTGCAAAGTCCAAATCAGTGGATATGACTATAGTCGGACCAGAAGCCCCATTGGTCACAGGCATTACCGACAGGTTTGAAGCTGAGGGTTTGAAGGTTTTTGGTCCTTCCAAGGCAGCTGCAAGGCTTGAGGGAAGTAAGTCATTTGCCAAGTTTATGATGAAGAAGTACGGCGTGCCAACGGCAGATTTTCAGGTTTTCGATGATCCTGCCGAGGCTATAAGGTTTGTGAAAAGGCACGGAGTGCCCATAGTTGTGAAGGCAGATGGTCTGGCTGCTGGAAAGGGAGTCGTTGTTGCATCTACCGTAGAGGAGGCAATAGATGCAATTGACAGGATCATGGTTAAAAAGGCCTTTGGTAATTCGGGGGAAAGGATTGTAATTGAGGATTGCCTTCGTGGGGAAGAAGCTTCTTACCTTGTAGTTTCAGACGGAAGGAACTTTGTACCTTTGGCTTCATCCCAAGACCATAAGAGAATATTCGATGGTGATAGAGGACCAAATACAGGTGGTATGGGTGCCTATTCGCCTGCACCGATACTTTCGAAAAGTTTGGAGGAAAAGGTAAAGGAAAGAATCATAGAGCCCATTTTAACTGGAATGAGAAGGGAAGGATCTCCTTTTAAAGGCGTTCTATATGCCGGGCTCATGATATCGGGCAGTGATGTAAACGTACTCGAGTTCAACGTGAGATTTGGTGATCCAGAAACTGAAGCTATTTTAAGAAGGATGAACACGGATATCGTTGAAGTTGCAAGAAGTACAGTGGATGGAAATCTAATTAAAAGGATTGATTGGATTCCTCAAACATCCATCTGTGTTGTTTTAAGCTCGAAGGGATATCCAGGTAAATACGAGGTAGGCAAAGTTATAACTGGCATAGAAAAAGCGGAAGGCATGGATAGTACCGTTGTCTTTCAAGCGGGAACTGCAGTTAAAAATGGAAACTTAGTCACAAATGGTGGTAGAGTTTTAGATGTTACATCAATTGGTAATGATATAGTTTCAGCAAGGGAAAATGTATATAGTGCCATTAAGCTAATTCACTTTGACGGCATGCACTACAGAACAGATATAGGTTTAAAAGCTTTAAAATTTTAGTTTTTTTGATAAAATAAATTAAAACTAATTAAGGAGGTTGCTATGGCAAGAGGAAGAAAGCCGGGGAAAAGGGTTAATAGGATTATAAAACTTTCACTTCCAAAGAAAACATATGCAATTTTGAGTGGAATTGCTGGTAATAATGAACAGAGATTAAATAGATTGCTTAGGTCAATAATTGAGGAAAAGCTTTCGAATTCAACAATTGCTGAATTGTCTGCCCTCATTGAACCTGTAGTCAAGAAGAAAGCAGAAAAGGCTGAGACTACACCGGATCAAGCATAGTTGGGGGAGGCATGAAGCTGTCGGGTGCTGAGGTTCTACTTAATGCGCTAAGGTTAGAAGGTGTTGATACAGTTTTTGGTTATCCAGGTGGTGCCGTTATCGATGTATATGATAGGTTACCGTACTTTCCAATAAAGCATATTCTTGTAAGGCACGAACAGGCCGCAGCACATGCTGCTGATGGGTATGCCAGAGCTACGGGCAAGGTTGGTGTTTGCTTCGCAACCTCAGGACCCGGGGCTACAAACCTGGTTACAGGACTCGCAACGGCTCAAATGGATTCATCACCAGTTGTTGCATTTACCGGTAATGTCCCAACATTCATGATAGGAAATGATGCATTTCAAGAGGTTGATACAGTTGGAATTACAAGACCTATAACAAAATGCAACTTTCTGGTTAAGGATGTCTCAAAGCTTGCCGACACCATTAAGAAGGCCTTTTACATTGCTAAAACAGGAAGGCCTGGCGTTGTGTTGGTTGACCTTCCAAAAGATATAACAAGGGATATAACAGATTTTCTTGAGGAGTCCTATAGGAATCCTGTTCAGATAAGGAGCTACAAACCGGTTTCAAGGGGTCATATAGGACAGATTAAAAAGGCTGCAAAGGCTATAGCGGCATCTGAGAAACCGGTTTTATACATAGGTGGCGGTGTTATTTCATCAGGTGCTTCTGACCTTGTCAGAAGGCTTTCAGAAGTAGCATGTGTACCTGTTACATCAACGCTTATGGCACTTGGCGCTGTTCCTGGAAACAGCCCTTATTCCTTGGGTATGCTAGGTATGCATGGTTCTTATGCCGCAAACATGGCTATTACCGATTGCGATCTGCTTGTTACCATTGGTGCAAGATTTGACGATAGGGTAACGGGAAAACTTTCTGAATTCGCACCGAATGCAAAGGTTATCCATATAGATGTAGATACAGCTGAAATAGGTAAAAATAAAGAGGTTGATATACCAATAGTTGGGGATGCCAAGCTTGTTTTAGAGGAACTTCTGCCGGAAGTTGAAAAGCAAGTTGAAAGAAACGCAGAATTTAAATCACTTCGCGAGAAATGGCTTATGACCGTTAGAAGTTGGGCTGAAAGGTATCCATTCTACTATGAACCAAGCGATATAGTTATCAAGCCGGAGTTTGTTATTCAAAAGATATATGAGGTTACAAATGGTGAAGCTATTGTGGCTTCCGATGTTGGTCAGCACCAAATGTGGGTTGCACAGTTCTATAGGTTTAAGTATCCAAGGCAGTTTCTTACGTCCGGCGGTCTCGGAACCATGGGGTCCGGGCTTCCATTTGCAATAGGTGCAAAGGTTGCAAAACCCGACAAAACTGTTTTCTGTATTACAGGTGATGGTGGTTTCCAGATGAATATGCAGGAAATTGTTACCGCAGTTCAATCAAATGTACCCATCAAGGTTGCCATCATAAACAACTCGTATCTTGGCATGGTAAGGCAATGGCAAGAACTTTTTTATGATAAAAACTACTCGCAGACTGATATAAGTGTTCAACCAGATTTTGTAAAGCTTGCAGAAAGCATGGGTGCCGTTGGATTGAGGGCAGAAAAACCTAGCGATGTTGAGAAAGTTCTCAAAAAGGCCATGTCTATTAACGATAAACCTGTTATAATTGATTTTGTTGTTGATAGGACGGAGAATGTTCTACCGATGGTTCCCGCTGGTGGGGCATTAAAGGATATGATATTGCCTAACTATGGAAAACAGAGGATGAAAAATGTCATTTGAGGCAAACATGAACGAGAGGAAACACGTTATAAGTGTTTTGGTTGAAAATCAGCCAGGTGCCCTTGCTAGGATTGTGGAACTTTTCAGCTCGCGTGGTTACAACATAGAAAGCTTGAATGTTGGCCATACCGAAGATCCTACCATGTCAAGGATTACAATGGTTGCAAAGGGAGATGAACATACGATTGAACAGATAGTAAAGCAGTTAAGAAGGGTTATCGACATATTTAAGGTTAAGGATTTAACGGACAAGAGAAAGTTAGATAGAGAACTTTTGATTATAAGGTTGAGTGTTGATACGATAGCAAAAAAGAATGAGGCCTTAAGGCTTGTGAACGTATTTGGTGCACAGGTTGTCGATATCTCCTTCGATACGTATACAGTTGAGCTAACAGGTGATGAGGAGCAAATAGATGCTTTCCTCGAGCTCGTCAGACCCATTGGGGTCATTGAAATGGCAAGGACGGGAAGGGTTGCAATGGTAAGGGCTTTATCTGAAAAGGAGTAAAATAAAATAAGGAGGTTGCTATGGCAGCTAAGGTTTACTATGACCAAGATGCAAGTCTTGAGTACTTAAAGGGTAAGACCGTAGCCATATTGGGTTACGGCAGTCAGGGCCATGCACATGCCCTTAATTTAAGGGATAGTGGCATAAAGGTTATCATCGGAATTAGGCCTGGGAAATCCTTTGAAAGGGCAAAGGCAGCTGGATTTGATGTTTATGCGCCGGATGAGGCTACGAAAAAGGCTGACATCGTTATGTTTCTTCTTCCAGACCCTACACAGAAGAAAGTCTATGAAGAATCCGTAAAGCCTAACCTCGAACCAGGTATGGCTATTGCATTTGCACATGGTTTTAATATTCACTTTAACCAGATTGTTCCCCCTCCAGATATCGACGTATTTATGGTTGCACCAAAAGGACCAGGGCATCTTGTTAGGTGGACATATCAGGAAGGTGCTGGTGTCCCATGTTTAGTTGCAGTTTATCAAAACGCTACAGGTAAGGCTTTTGAAATAGCACTTGCATACGCTAAAGCATTGGGAGCAACGAGAGCTGGCGTTATCCAGACAACATTCAGGGAAGAAACGGAAACGGATCTTTTTGGAGAGCAATGTGTGCTTTGCGGTGGTGTCTCAGCCCTCATAAAGGCAGGCTTTAATACACTTGTTGAAGCAGGTTATCAGCCAGAAATGGCTTATTTTGAATGTTGCCACGAGCTAAAGCTTATAACTGATCTTATATACCAATACGGTCTTACCGGTATGAGGTATTCAATTTCAGATACAGCTGAGTATGGTGACTATACGAGAGGCCCAAGGGTTATAGATGATCATGTTAAGCAAAGTATGAGGAAGATACTTGATCAAATACAATCAGGCGAGTTCGCAAAGGAATTTGTCCTTGAGGCAAGGACAAATTATCCTGTTTTAAAGGCCAACAGAACCAGGGAACAAAACCTGTTAATAGAAAAGGTTGGAAAACAGTTAAGGGAAATGATGCCGTTTTTAAAGGCAAACAAAAAGGAACTTTAGTCATTACAGGGGTAGATCTACCCCTGTTTTTTCTTTTCTGCCGATTCTACAGACAGTTTTAAGGCTTTTACCTCTAATTCAAGTTCATGGATGATATTGATAAGTTGTTTAAAGTTTTGCATGATTGGGTCTGGTAAATTCCCATGTTCCAGATCTATCTTAGTTGGTTTGATACCTTCTCTCTTAGCCAGTCTTGCAGGTACACCGACAACCGTTGAATTATCCGGCACATCCTTTACAACTACCGAATTTGCCCCAATTCTGCAGTTGTTACCTATCTTGACTGGCCCTAATATCTTTGCGCCTGCCCCAATTACAACATTGTTCCCTATGGTAGGGTGCCTTTTGCCTTTATGTGTGCTCGTACCTCCAAGAGTTACCTGATGATACATTGTGACATTATCTCCTATTTCACTCGTTTCACCTATCACTATGCCCATTCCATGATCTATAAAGAACCGCTTTCCTATCTTCGCCCCGGGATGTATCTCTATTCCAGTTAGCCATCTTGAAAACTCTGACACCATGCGTGACAATAGCTTCAATCTTTTTTTCCATAAAAAGTGGGCAACCCTGTGAAACCATATGGCATGTAATCCGGGATAACATAGAACAACTTCAAGCCGGGTTCTTGCAGCCGGGTCCCTTTCAAATGCAAGCTTTATGTCTTCTCTTATCGTTTTGAACATGCCTTTCCTCTTGAACGTTCCAAAGTAGATTTAATATAATTTAACCAATGGGAAAATTATCCTTTAAAAATGCTTCTGCTATTGCTGACATGTTTGGTATTTTATCAAACCCAATTAGGGTATGCATTCTGATTTCACTTTCAGAGAGACCAAAGAGGTTTAAAGAGATAAGGCAGGAGCTTTCCATTCCCCAACCCCTTCTTTCACAGCATATGTCCATTCTCCGGAAGGCTGGCGTAATAGAACATGTAGATAACTTCAACCTTAGATCCCCTTGTCGAATTAAGGATAAACTATTTTTAGAGATAATTAAGCTATGCTCAACGAATTTTAATTAAGCTAAGAGCAACGAGTGCAAGGATAATGGATATTATCCAAAACCTGACGGTAATTTTTGGCTCTTCCCATCCCAATTCCTCAAAGTGATGGTGAATAGGTGCCATTCTAAAGATCCTTATACCTTTCCCGAATTTTTTCCTTGTATATTTGAAGTAGAATCTCTGAATTATTACCGATACAGTTTCCAAAACGAATATGCCCCCTGCTATTGCAAGCACAAATTCCTGTTTTGTTAGTACCGAGATTAATCCTAAGAATGCCCCAAGCGACAGGGAACCAACATCTCCCATGAATATCTGTGCAGGATACGTATTGAACCATAGGAACGTAAGTGAAGCCCCAATTACTATCGCACATAACACGGTTAGCTCCCCGACACCCTGCAAGTGAGGAAGGTTGAGGTAAGATGACAACTTTGCATTTCCCTCAATATATGAAAAGGCCATAAATACCAAGCTCGTTGTAATTACAGGTCCGATAGCCAAGCCATCAAGCCCATCCGTGAGGTTCACGGCATTGGATGCCCCTACAATGACAAATACTGCCCATGGGATAAAGAAATAGCCAAGGTTCACATGTAGATTCTTGAAGATTGGGAAATAGAGTTCCGTGGAAAAGTTGTTTATAAAAAGCACAATAACTACTGCAGTTGCAATTATTAACTGTGAAATAAACTTTTGCTTTTCGCTAAGCCCCTCGGCCCTCCGCTTCACCTTTATATAATCATCGACAAAGCCAAGAATCCCAAAGGCAAGTATCGTTACTATCGATAGAATGATAAACCAATCATTAAGCCTATTCCAAAGTATGGATGTAACCATTATGTCAAAGATTATGAACAGCCCACCCATTGTAGGAATATGAACCTTCTTTCTGTGGTTTTCGGGCAAAAAGCCCTTTAACTTCTGTTCAAATTGAAGATTTTTGAGTCTTTTTTCAAAGTATGGAAAGGCTATAAAGCCAATCAACATTGATGTTATAGATGCATATATAGTCCTAAAGGTTATATACTTAAATATATTTATGCCTAATAGCCTATAGAATATAAGGTAGATCATCGCTTCTCCATCTTCACATCGAGGTAATCCCTCAAACCTTCCCCAACAAGATTAAATGCCATTACAACCACGAATATCGCAATGCCCGATGAAAGCACCCAGGGATATGCCGACAAAACGTGTACATTCATGGCTTCCGAAAGCATATTTCCCCAGCTCGGGTAGGGTTCCTGTATACCTAAGCCTATTAAGCTTAAAGCTGATTCCCCAAGTATGTACCCCGGCACGCTTAACATGGCAGCTACAATTACATATGAAAAGGTATTAGGTATTATATGCTTTAGAATGATGTAGACATTACCACCACCTAAAACCCTTGCAGCCTTTACGAAATCGTTTTCCCTTATGGAAAGTACCATTCCCCTTACCACTCTTGCAAGCCCAGCCCACCCAATAAGTGACAGTATAATGGTTATTGCAAAGAACACTGCAACACTTGAGATGTTTACCGGAAACGTCGACCTAAGTGCAAGCATGAAGTAAAAAGCCGGAAACATCATAAGGATCTCCGTTAGTCTCATTATGACATTGTCTAAGAGACCACCAAAGTAACCCGCGGCTGAACCTACAAACATACCTATTGGAAATGATATGGCAATACCAATGATACCTATGCTCAACGATATCCTTGTACCATATATAAGTCTTGAAAATACATCCCTTCCAAGTCTATCCGTTCCCAAGAGAAATATATGGCCGCCATTCCCTACACCAAACAGGTGATAGTTTGTCCTTATGAGTCCTAATAGATAGTGGGGTTTGCCCTTAACGAAGAATCTAAGCTTGTAGGTTTTACCGTAGTCCGTTGTATAATCCTTAAATATGGCATTAACTAGTTTATGCTTATATACAAAAGGTCTTAGATGAAACTTTCCGTTTCTATCCACGAAGTGTATCGGCGTTGGCGGTTGATACGGATGGTGCCGAAACTGAACGTCATATGGATAAGGTGATATGAAGTCTGCAAGTATTGCAACCGCGTAAAGTATGATTAAAAGGTAAAGGGCAAATGCGGAAAGCCTATTCCTTCTGTAAAGCTTCTCCATAAAGTTACTTAGCAAGGTTGCCTTCTACTTCTCTATGCCTTATCCTTGGATCGTTAAAGGCTATTAGAACATCTGCTATGAGGTTTCCGATTAGAAGCATAATGCCACCAATGTAGAGTGAACCCATTATTAGGGGAACATCCTGCGACATTACTGCATTGAACATAAGTCTTCCAAGCCCTGGCCATGCAGTTATTATTTCAACAAGAACGGATCCAGATAAAAGATCAGCTATTCCAAATCCCATGAGGGTTATAAACGGATTCATGGCATTTCTGAATGCATATCTTAAAAGGACATCCCTATTAGGTATACCTTTAGCCCTTGCAACCATTACATAGTTCTTCCCGATTTCATCTATCATCGTGCTTCTGATAAGCCTTGAAAGGCTTGCTACACTGCCAATTACGAGTGATGTCAGTGGTACCATCATGTGCCATGCCCGGTCAAGAAACTTTAAATAAATCGGCAGTTTAGCATAATTCTGCGATACCATACCACCTACGGGAAATAACCCTGTTTTGGCTGCAATATACATAAGGGAAAGTGCCATAAAAAAACTGGGTATGGATATGCCGGCAAAGGATAAAATAGAGATTATCCTATCAACGAACCTATTGTGGTAAACGGCAGACACAATACCAATTGGTATGGATAGAAGCCACGATAGCAAAAACGCTGGCACCGTTAATTCCAATGTATTTCCAGCCCTTTCCATGATTAACTGCGTAACGGGTTTATGGTATGCAAATGAGTATCCAAGATTGAAATGTAATGCGTTCCACATCCATATGAGGAATTGAGTAAATACATTCCTATCAAGACCGTATAGTTTTCTAAGGTTCTCTATTGTTTGCTTTGATATGGCAGGATTAAGCTCAAGCCTCGATAGGTAATCACCTGGCGCAAGCTTTATTATCAAAAATGATACAAACGCCATGCCTACTAATATTGGTATCATTTGAATCAGGCGCTTGACTATGAACTTAAGCATCTTCCCTTTTAAACTCTGTTATTACCTGTTTACCACAGATAAATGTCCTTTTAACCTTGAATTTTTTAACATTTTCCAACTTCTTAAAGCCTTTACCGCCAACAAGTGATGGAACACCCTCTCCACCAACGATAACAGGGAGGCATATTAACCTTATTTCATCCACGAGGTCATCCTTCACCAAGCTCCAGTTTACCGTGCTTCCACCCTCAACCATTAGCTTTTTTATACCCATTTTAGACAAACTATCAAATAGAATAGGAAAATTGACCCTTCTATCACCGGCCACTACTACATTCACGCCTCTTTTTCTTAGGGCTTCAATATTATCGGATGGTGCTTCCCTGCTCACTGCTACTATGGTTTTGGCGTTTTCAACGTTCAAAACATTCGAAGTCAATGGTATATCAGCCTTCGACGAAGGAATGATCCTTATTGGATTTTTACCCTTGACATATCTAACGGTAAGGTTGGAGTTGTCTATCCTTATCGTATTTGCACCGACCATAATACCATCGCATTCTGCCCTTATGCCATGAAGGTACCTATTGGCTTCGTCATCCATAAGCTTCATTATTTCCTTGCTCGAAATGCCTCTTCCGAGTGTCAACTTTCCGTCTATCGTTACCTCTGACACGATCATTACGTAAGGTTTTCCCATTTAGATATCGTACTCCTTATGGTATTTTTGATATAGATACAGAAGCCTTTGGAGAAAGGACAACAATGACATCATAGCTATGAACTCTATTCCGTACCTTAGTATATAGTGGTTAAGTGGGTAGATTATAGAACAGACAAAAAGTGTCAGAAAGGTTTCTGGTCTTCCAAAGAAACCGGTGTTTTCAAGGGGATCCTTTATCTTTCCTGTAATTCTATCCTTATATCCAACCTCCGCATATGCAACGGGCTTTATGAAGGTGTGAAGCATGCTTGACACTACTGCTAAAAGCGCAATAAAGTTCCCAGCGTACCTCAATCCTATCGAGCCAAGTACAAATCCATCAACCCACTTATCGGATATCCAATCAAATATAGCCCCGAAGCCCGTAGCTTTTCTGCTATTAACGGCTACATAGCCATCGCATAGATCAAGTATGCCTGATGTTGATAGGAAAAATATACCTATTACAGGATGTTTATTGTAGTAGAGAATTGCTGAAATACTCCCAAATAGCATTGCTAAAAACGTTATTACATTTGGTGATACGTGGATCTTGCACAACGCCCATCCAAACGGGGAATAGAGTTTTTTTAGACTTTCCCTCTTGCTTGTTATGTTCATCATGGCCTCCCAATGCTTTCATAGGCACTGCAGTACTGCCTTACTATGTTTGGCTGCCATAGGTTTCTACCATCTATAACAATCTTATCCTTAAATTTAGCAAAATTTACATTCCTGAACTCCTTCCATTCGGTTACAAGTATTAAAGCATCGGCACCATCCAAAGCTTCATACATACTATTTGAAAATTGAAGGGATCCCTTCTCAACTTCATCATTAAATATTCTTCTTGCGTTTTCCATTGCTACGGGATCGTATGCCTTTACACTTGCACCCATATTGATAAGCTTTCTTATGATACTTATGGCTGGACTTTCCCTCATATCGTCCGTTTCCGGTTTAAATGCAAGTCCCCACACAGCTATGATCTTTCCGCTGAGATCCGGAATATGTTTCCTTAAAAGCTCTATAGGTTTAACCTTTTGATCTTCGTTTACGTTTACCGTGGATGTCAAAAGAAGCATCTTCTCGTTCTCTTTTTTCCCTGTCTGTATCAGCGCCTTTACATCCTTTGGAAAGCAACTTCCACCAAAACCACAACCTGCATTCAAGAAGTAAGGGCTTATCCTATGATCTAAGCCTATCCCCCTTGCTACTACACCGATATCTGCACCAACCTTTTGGCATACGTTTGCTATCTCATTTATAAACGAGATCTTCGTGGCAAGGAAGGAATTAGCCGTATACTTTATCATCTCAGCTGTAGGTATATCCGTTATTATCATAGTGGGCTGAAGTTTTTCATAAAGGGATGCCACCTTTCCAGCCACATCCCTGTTATCGGCACCTACCACTACCCTATCGGGTTTCATGAAATCATCTACTGCCTTTCCCTCTCTTAGAAATTCAGGGTTTGAAACTACATCAAAACATCTCTTAGGATTTTCTATACCCTTTTTGGCAAGTAAATTCTCAATGAATCCCCTTGCCCACCTTCCCGTTCCAACTGGAACGGTAGATTTGTTAACGATTACCTTATAGTTATCCTGATCTATGTAATTTGCTATTGACCTGTATGCGCTCTTTACATATGAAAGGTCTGCCGAGCCATCGCTATCCGATGGCGTACCTACAGCTATAAATATAAAATCCGAATCCCTAACTGCATGTTCGTAATTCGTTGTAAACTCAATGGTTCCTTGATTCATGGCCTGTTTAAGTATCCTATCCAAACCGGGTTCGTATATGGGTACTTCACCTCTTTTAAGCCTCTCTACCTTTTTCTCATCTATGTCTAATCCTATAACCTTATGCCCCAAGTAGGCAAAGCATGCTCCAGAAACAAGTCCTACATATCCGGTTCCAACAACAGCTATCCTCTTATGCACCCTATCTCCTTCATTACCAATCCGTAAAGTAAACCATACTCACTTACGATTAGATTTTTTCTGTTAAATACGCTACAAAAGACCTTAAAAAAGGCAAGTCCGGGTATGATTACATCTGCCCTGTTTTTCTCAAGCCCCACTATGCTTTTTCTTTCAGAAAGTTCCATGCTACAAAGTTTTCTGTACCATTTCTCAATAGTTTCCCTTTTAACCCTGTAACCATGGACCAACCTTGAGCTGTAAACTTGCATTCGCTTTTCCATTGCCACAACGGATGTTATAGTTCCGCCAACAACATAAACGGGAAAGTTTTCATCATCTATTCTTTCCTTAACAACTTTTAACTTTTCCAATATAAAACTTTCCATGGCATTAAGATCATCCCTCGTTGGCGGGTCTGACTGTATAAACCTTTCAAGAAGGGATACAACCCCAAACTTCAAGCTGTTAAGGTATTCTATTTTACCCATGCTGCCAAAGACAATTTCTGTACTTCCACCACCAAGGTCAACGCTCATTGCCTTACCGTTTGGATTAAACTCAATAATGTTTGCCTTGAAAACAAGCTCGGCTTCCTCTTTACTGCTTAAAACCTTTATGTTAAAGCCTATATCCTTGGCCTTTTGAATGAAGGTTTCTATGTTATTGGCAATCCTCGCAGCTTCAGTTGCCACTGCGATTACCTTATCTATCTTTTGTTTTTCAATTATTTCCTTAAATTTTTTGAGGACATCTATCGTTTTGGATATACTTTCATCTGAAAGCCTTCCACTTCCCTTCAAGCCTTTTCCAAGCCTCGTTACGGTTCCGTACTTCCCTAATTCCCTTACGTTACAATCGTTACCTTCGGCGATTAAAAGCCTCGTTGAGTTGGTCCCAATATCTATTGCAGCTACCTTCATAATTTTTTTCCTTAAAAGCATATAATTCAAGACTAATGAATTTTAACATAAGGATTGCTCATGTTTACAGGCATTGTTGAGGATGTTGGTGAATTCCTAAAACTTGAAAGATGTTCTAAATCTGCACGTATCTACGTAAAGTCTGATAGGATAGCTAATAGTTTGAAGATCGGTGATAGTGTATCGGTAAATGGGGTTTGCTTAACCGCTGTAAAGGTTAGTAGAAACACAGTGGTATTTGACCTTTCATTTGAAACGTTAGATAGGACGACCTTCAAGTTCTTGAGAGTAGGCTCGCCGTTAAATCTTGAAAGGGCACTAAAGGTTGGCGACAGGCTTGGTGGACATATTGTTCAAGGCCATATCGATACGGTTCTAAAGGTAATGGCCATTAAAAGGGTATCCAATGCCTTTGAGTTTAGGTTCAACCTGCCCCCTGCCTATAGGAAGTTTGTTGTCCAAAAGGGATCCATAGCCATAAATGGCATAAGTTTGACTATTGCAAGGGTTTATGGGGATAGCTTTTCCGTTGCGGTTATCCCATTCACGTATTCGTCAACAAACATGAAAAGCTTACATGTTGGAAATCCTGTAAATGTTGAGTTCGATATAGTTGGAAGGTACGTTGAAAGGATGGTGAGCTTGCCTATCAGCAGAATTTGATTAGCTTGATTGCATTGACTTCGAAATTTAGGGGTTTGAATGGCAAAGAAACTATTAGTTGTTGAATCACCGGCAAAGGCAAAAACAATTGGAAGGTATCTTGGTAGCGATTTTATAGTCAAAGCTTCCATGGGGCATGTTATCGACCTTCCAGCAAAGGAATTTGGCGTTGACATCGAGAAGGGATTTAAACCAAAGTATGTAACCATCAAGGGCAAGTCTAAGGTATTAAGCGAGATTAAATCTGCGGCTAAGAAGACCTCAGAGGTTTACCTTGCAACTGACCCCGATAGGGAAGGCGAAGCCATAAGCTGGCATATTGCCAATGCATTGAAGACCCTTAAGAAACCGATTCACAGGGTTAGGTTTTACGAGATTACAAGAAATGCGATAAGCAAAGCCATCAAAAAGCCAGGAAGCATTGATCAGAATATGGTTAACGCACAACAGGCAAGGAGAATATTAGATAGGATAGTGGGATATACGATATCCCCACTTCTCTCGAGAAGGTTCAAAAGGGCTTTAAGTGCAGGTAGGGTTCAATCGGTTGCCCTACGCTTAATATGCGATAGAGAAGAGGAAATTGAAAAGTTTGTTCCAAGAGAATACTGGACAATAGAAGCGCTTTTAGCTAAGGATAATGGTAAGTTTACCGCCAAAGCCATAGCTGTGGATGGGAAGAAATTAGGAAAATTTGATATAGCTGATAAGGAATCAGCAGATAAGGTTTTGGAAAGGTTAAAAAATGCAGACTTTATCGTTAAAAAGGTTGAAAGAAGGAAGAGAAAGAGAAAACCATATCCACCATTTACAACATCCACGCTTCAACAGGAAGCATCAAAACGTTTTGGCTTTCCAACTAAGTTTACAATGCAGCTGGCGCAACAGTTGTATGAAGGTGTTGATATAGGTAATGAGAGGGTTGGCTTAATCACATACATGAGGACTGATTCAGTAAGGATATCCAATGAAGCAATAGGGCAAGTGAGGGATCTTATATCGGATAGATTTGGCGGCGATTTTCTGCCGAAGACTAAGAGGGTATACTCAAGATCCTCATCAAACGTTCAGGATGCCCATGAAGCTATAAGGCCAACATCCGTTTTGAGAACACCTAATGATGTAAAGGATTACCTTACACCGCAACAACACAAGCTGTATGACCTGATATGGAGGCGGTTTGTTGCATCTCAGATGTCTGATGCAGTATTTAACACCATTTCTGCAGATATTGAGGCAAATGGATTGATCTTTAGAGCATCCGGGAGTTCCCTTTTTCATGAGGGCTTCTTAAAGGTTTACCCTACTTCGATAGATGAGAACATGCTGCCAACCTTAAAGGAAGGTGATGTTTTAAAAAGACTTGAGATTAAGGGCAACCAACACTTTACGGAGCCTCCCGCGAGGTTTACTGAGGGTACACTTGTCAAGCAGCTTGAGGAGGATGGTGTTGGCAGACCATCAACCTATGCAACGATAATATCTAATGTCATTCAGCGGGGATATGTAGAAAAGGAGAATAAAAAGCTCAAGCCAACCGAACTTGGAATGTTTATAAATGGGATACTTAAGAAGTTGTTCTCCAAGATAGTTGATGTCGGGTTCACGGCAAAGGTTGAGGAGGAACTTGACAAGATAAGTGAAGGCAAGGAGAAATGGCAAGAACTTCTATCGGAGTTTTATCTCGGTAGTTTTAAGGATGAGCTTGAAAAGGCCAAAAAGGCCATTAAGGAGATAAAGGGCGAACCCATAGGGAGAAAATGCCCGGAGTGTGGGGCTGAGTTAGTTAAGGTTCATGGTCGTTATGGTGCATTTATAGCATGTTCAAACTATCCAAAGTGCAAGTATAAGGAAAGCTTAAAGGAAGAACCCAGGAAAACCGGGGAAAAATGTCCGCTGTGTGGTGGTGATCTTGTAATTAAAAGGGGGCGCTACGGTGAGTTTATAGGTTGTTCAAACTATCCGAAGTGCAAGTATACAGCTCCCATTACGTATGGCAAATGTCCGAAGTGCGGTATTGGATATATCGTTAAGAGAAGGACAAAGAATGGTAGAACATTCTATGGATGCAGTCGTTATCCCGAGTGTAAGTTTATCTCAAACAAAAAACCAGAGGTAAAGTGAATATAGCGGTTGTTTCCGATAGTCACGATAACATCTATGCAATTAGAGATTTCGTTAACCTTGTGAATAAACTTGATGTTAACCTGGTACTTCACTGCGGTGATTTCGTTTCTCCATTTGCCGTTAATGAATTTAGGAAGCTTAATACGGATTTTATTGGCGTATTTGGAAATAACGATGGTGAGATCTTTGGGCTTTTAAAGGCCTCTGATTTCTCGATATTTAAGCCTCCGTACGAGTTGGACATTGATGGGAAAAGTATCGTAATGATGCACGAACCTTTGTTTGTCGATGAAGTTGCAGCCTCCAAAAAATTTAAGGTAATCCTATATGGCCATACGCATAGGGTAGATGTAAGAAACATTAACGGTTCAATTATCGTTAATCCCGGTGAGCTTTGCGGTTATTTAACAAACAAAAGGACATTTGCGATAATTGATACCGATAAAATGGTGGTAGATCTTAGGGAATTATAGGGGGAAAACATGAATCGGTTTGCAAATCTTCTGTGGCTTTGGACACTGATAATTATTCCCATAGGTCTTTTGTTTCCATCGCTTTTTCTTCCAATCAAACCAATTATCAAGCCAATGCTTGGCTCTGTTATACTTGCAATGGGATTGACGCTAAGCATGGATGATTTTAAATCCATAGTGAGAAAACCATTTTCCGTATTTGTTGGAATACTATCTCAGTACTCGGTTATGCCTATTACTGGCTTTATAGTTGCATTTATCCTATTCAGGGTTTTAAGTAACATGCCATCTGATTATATAGCAGGCCAGGTTTTAACAGGATCATGCCCTACAGGTGTAGTTTCAAATGTTTATAACTTCCTTGCACAGGCAAACGTGGCGCTTTCCATCTCACTTTCAGCCGTTAATACCTTTATAGCTCCGTTTCTGACACCTATTATAACGAAGGTCTTAGTTGGAAAGTTCATACATGTTGACACACTTAAGCTGTTCATAGACATGGTAGAGGTAACCCTTATTCCCGTTTCGTTGGGACTTTTAATAAACACTTATCTTTCAAAGAGCATCAAGCCATTGAAGCCCTTTTTACCTATTTATTCAACCGTTACCGTTGTGCTTATAGTTGGATACGTTGTAGCTGCTGGCCATTTAAAGATACTCAAGCTTGGATTTTTACCTGTTATACTGCTTGCCCTTGCATCAACTATCCACCTTTTAGTAGGCTATGCTTTGGGATACGGCATTGCAAGACTATTTAAGTTAACGAAACCTGATAGCGTTACCGTTTCGATAGAAACAGCCATGCAGAACTCAGGTCTTGCCACGGTTCTTGCACTTTCGCAGTGGGGACCTGTTTCGGCGATACCAGCCATAACCTACAGTGTTGTTCAAAATATCCTTGGTCCGTTTGTATGTAGTTTCTTTAACTCAAGGATGATAAAAGCTTAA
>CAZXGR010000014.1:0-36919 GCA_964640245.1 uncultured bacterium
GGGTGGCAGGACAGTTGGTGCTGGTGTTGTTACAGAGATTTTAGATTAGGGAGAGGTAGGCCATGACTCAGGACCGCATAAGGATAAAGCTTTCGGCTTATGATCATAGATTGTTAAACAGATCAATTCGCGAAATTATAGACATGGTTAAAAGAACGGGTGCTATAGTAGCAGGCCCTATTCCCCTACCAACTAAGCGTTCCGTTTGGGGGGTAATTCGTTCACCCTTCAAGTATAAGTCTTCACAGGAACAGTTCGAGATGAGAAGGCATAGGAGACTGCTTGATATAAAGAATCCGAAACCTCAGACAGTGGAAGCGCTAATGGACTTAAAGCTTCCAGCTGGTGTAGATGTTGAAATTAAGCTTGACTAAGTTAAAGAGGTGATGTGATGAAAGGCATTGTTGGTAGAAAGGTTGGTGTAACTCAGGTCTTTAAAGGTGATGATGCTCTAACTGTAACTGTTGTTGAAGCAGGACCGTGTGTTGTTGTTCAAAAGAGAATTCCTGAAAAGGACGGCTATTCATCGCTTCAGCTTGGTTTCATGGATGTTAAGAATCCCGAAAAATTACCGAAAGCTTTAGCCGGTCATTTTGCGAAGAAAAATCTAAAGCCTCTTAAATATCTAAGAGAAGTTAAGTTTGATGGTGCAGAAAAGTTCAATGAAGGTGATAATGTTACCGTTGATATATTTAAGCCCGGTGAGAAAGTCAATGTTTCAGGTATAACAAAGGGCCGTGGCTTTGCAGGTTTTCATAAGAGGTGGAACTTTAAAGGTGGTCCAAAAGCGCATGGTTCTGATTTTCATGAGCGTCCTGGTTCTATTGGTGCCTGTGCTTATCCTGGAAAGCTTTTTAAGGGTAAAAGGATGGCAGGCCATTATGGTAATGACAAGGTAACGGTTAGGAATCTTGAGGTAGTTGATGTTTTGCCAGATAAGAATATTTTGCTGATAAAGGGTGCTATTCCAGGATACAGAGGTTCATTAGTAGTAATAAATGGAAGATGAGGTGAATATGGAACTTAAGGTTTGTGATGAGAAGAATAATGAGGTTTCAACGGTAAACTTGTCTGGGGACATATGCGAGTTTCCCCTAAAAAGGGAAATGATTAGTGATGTTGTAAGGTGGCAGCTTGCAAGGAGAAGGCAGGGAACCCATGCAACAAAAACCCGCGGTGAAGTTAGAGGTGGTGGAAGGAAACCATGGGCTCAAAAGCATACTGGAAGGGCAAGGCAAGGTTCTATAAGAGCGCCGCAATGGGTAGGTGGCGGTATTGTCTTTGGTCCGCAACCAAGGGATTATTCGTTTAATATTCCCAAAAAAGTTAGAAAGTCGGCACTTAAAAGTGTTTTTGCAGCAAGGTTAAATAATGGTTCGGTGCATGTAATTGAGCATCTTGCCTTTGACAAACCAAAAACAAGCCAAGCTCTTGATGTTTTAAATAACCTTAACCTTAAGGACAAGACAGTTTTAATTGTAATGGATGGTTTTGATAAGAATTCTTACCTGTCATTTAGAAATTTACCTAACGTGAAGGTTATCGATGTTCAAGGCATTAATGTTTACGATATGTTGGCATTTGATGTTTGTCTTTTTACTAAGTCTGCACTATCTAAGTTGATTGAGAGGTTAAGCAGATGAAAAGCTCATATGATGTAATTATTCGCCCAATTATCACTGAAAAAGGTGTTGGCCTTTCAAATATGGAGGTTAAACCATCAAAGTCAAAGGAAGCGAGGAAAATATCTAAGTTAGTTTTGGAAGTTAAAAAGGATGCTTCAAAAACAGAGATAAAGGATGCAGTAAAGAGAGTTTTAGGGGTTGATGTTGAGAAGGTTAACACTGCCGTAGTTAAGGGCAAACGCAAGAGTGTTAGATTTTTAAGAGGAAAGAAAAAGGATACCAAGAAGGCTATAGTTACGTTGAAGCAAGGTCAAAGCGTTGATTTAGAGAAAATTTAGGTTTAGGAGCAGAAAATGGGAGTTAAAAAGTTTAAGCCATATACGCCTGGAAGAAGGTTTATGACGGTTTCGGATTTTTCGGAGATAACCAAAAAGGAACCAGAAAAATCGCTGACCGTGGGTTTTGTAAGAGGCGTGGGTAGAAACAACCATGGAAGAGTTACCTGCAGACAAAAAGGTAGCGGTCATAAGAGGCTTTATAGGATAATTGATTTTAAGAGGGACAAGTTTGGTGTTCCCGCCAAGGTTGTATCCATTGAATATGATCCCAACAGATCTGCAAGAATAGCCCTTCTTTCGTACGCCGATGGGGAAAAGCGATACATTCTTCACCCTGAAGGCCTTAAGGTTGGGGATGTAGTATTATCTGGTTCGGATGCTGAGATTAAACTTGGTAATGCTTTGCCCTTGAGGGACATTCCTGTTGGTACAATGCTCCATAATGTTGAAATAAAGCCCGGTAAGGGTGGGCAGATTGCAAGATCAGCTGGTTCATTTGTACAGCTTGCAGGTAAGGTTGGCGATTATGCCCAGTTAAAGATGCCATCAGGTGAACTCAGACTTATTCATCTAAATTGTATGGCTACAATTGGCCAGCTTGGAAATATAGATCATAAGAATATTGTTATTGGAAAGGCAGGAAGATCAAGGTGGCTAGGGATTAGACCTACAGTTCGTGGTACTGCCATGAACCCTGTTGACCATCCACATGGTGGAGGCGAAGGTAGAACCTTTGGTAAACACCCTGTTACGCCTTGGGGTAAACCTACAAAGGGTTACAAGACAAGGAAAAAGGATAGGTATTCCGAAAGGTTTATAGTAAAACACCGTTCAAGGTAATGGAGGAATAATGAGTCGTTCTTTAAAAAAGGGTCCTTATGTTAATGAGAAGCTTTTGGCGAAGGTTAGAAAGATGAATGAGAATGGTACTAAAAAGGTAATAAAGGTTTGGGATAGGGCGTGTGTCATTGTTCCTGAGTTTATTGGCCAGACGTTTGCGGTTTACAACGGTCAAAAGTTCATACCGGTGTATGTTACTGAGCAAATGATAGGACATAAACTCGGTGAATTTGCCATGACGAGAACCTTTAAAGGCCATTCAGGCCAAAAGGTTGTTAAGAAGAAATAGGAGGAGTAAGAATGGCTGTAGAAAGCAGGGAATATTACAAAAAGGGTGAAAAGGGCTTTTCAGCTGAGAATTTAGCAAAGGCTGTATTGAGAAAGGTTGATATGTCTGCTTCGAAGGTAAGACGTGTGGCAAATCTCATAAGAGGAAAGAAGGTTGATGTTGCCTTGAATATCCTATCCAACGTATCAAATAAACCCGCAGTGCTAATAGGCAAAACCCTTAAAAGTGCTATTGCAAATGCCGAAAATAAAGGCCTTGATCCAGATGAGCTTATCGTTAAAACAGTGTACATTGATGAGGGTCCTACCTTAAAGAGATTTAGGGCACGTGCAATGGGAAAGGCTGGTAAGATAAGGCGTAGAAGTTGTCATATAACTGTAATGGTTTCAAAAGGGGAGGTTTAAGTTGGGACAGAAGGTTAATCCTACAGGTTTTAGAATAGGTGTTGTAAAGGATTGGGAATCGAAGTGGGTAGTTAGAGAAAAGAAAAATTACGTTGACTTTTTACATGAGGATTTTAAGGTAAGAAACCTTATAAAACAAAAGTATTACCGTGCAGGAATCAGTAGAATTGATATAGAGAGAACACTTGAGAAGCTGAATATAAGAATATGGGCAGCAAGGCCCGGTTTACTTATAGCAAAGAAGGGAGCTGAGGTTAAAGCGCTAAGGGCATTGATCGAAAAGCTTACCGGTAAAAGTGTGTATATAAATATAGAGGAAGTTAAGTATCCTCAGATTGATGCAACATTGGTTGCCGAGAACGTTGCATCCCAACTTGAGCGTAGGGTTGCCTTTAGGCGTGCAATGAAGAAAGTTATAATGGATACCATGAGGGCTGGTGCTAAAGGCATAAAGGTTCAATGTGCTGGTAGGCTTGGTGGTGCTGAAATGTCAAGGATTGAGTGGTATAGAGATGGTAGAGTGCCGTTGCAAACCCTAAGAGCAGACATAGATTATGGCACTGCAGTGGCTAGTACTAAGTACGGTACCATTGGCGTAAAAGCATGGATATACAAGGGTGATGTTTACAAAGAGGAAACTGAGGAACTTCTCAAGAAAATAGAGAAGGAAGTTAAGCAAGAAATGTCGAGAGGTAAATAGCTATGTTGATGCCTAAGAGGACAAAGTTTAGAAAGCAGCAAAGAGGAAGACTTAAGGGCAAATCCTACAGGGGAAATAAGCTTGCCTTTGGGGACTACGGTATTCAAGCTCTTGACCCTATTTATATTACTACCAATCAGATAGAAGCGGCAAGGATTGCCATGACGAGGATGATGAAAAGGGGCGGCAAGGTTTGGATACGTATATTTCCAGATAAACCATATACTAAGAAGCCCCTTGAAACTCGTATGGGTAAGGGTAAGGGTAACGTTGAAACATGGGTTGCGCCTGTTAAACCCGGAAGAATTATGTTTGAGGTTGGTGGTATTGATGAGTCATTAGCTAGAGAAGCCTTAAGACTGGCCATATTCAAGCTTCCTGGAAGATGTAGGATCGTTAAAAGGGAAGAGTTAACGGAAAACGAGGGAAAAAATGGCTAATAAATTGGCAGAGAATTTAAGGGTTAAACCCATTGAGGAACTTCAAAGCTCACTTTTGGATTTGAAGAAGGAACTTTTACGTTTAAGGTTTAAGAATGCTTATGGGCAGCTCGAAAATCCCATGGAAATAAGAAAGTCAAGAAAACAGATTGCACGTATAATTACGGTTCTTAAGGAAAAAGGTACCAAGGTTTAGGAGGAAATGGTGAATAAGCGAAAGGTTAGGACTGGCGAAGTTGTAAGTAATAGAATGGATAAAACCGTGGTGGTTAAGGTTACAAGGGAGTTTAGGCATCCGGTATATGGAAAAAGGATAAAACTTTCGAAAAAGTATATGGCACACGACGAGAGTAACGAATGTGGCGTTGGTGATATTGTAAGACTTATGGAAACGAGGCCATTCTCGAAGCTTAAAAGGTGGCGTGTTACAGAGATAGTTCAAAGGGCTAAGAAGTTCGGAGAGGAATCTTAAGTTTACTTTTTCTAAAGGGGTGTTGCCATGATTCAGGTGCAGACTTACCTAAATGTAGCGGATAATTCAGGTGCTAAGAGAGTTCAATGTGTAAGGATTTTAGGTGGTTTTATCAGAAAATATGCCATGCTTGGTGATAAAGTTGTTGTTTCGGTTAAGGACTCGATACCTAATGCAACGGCTCAAAAGGGCAAGGTATATAAGGCAGTTGTAGTAAGAACTAAGAAGGAAAGCAAAAGGCATGATGGTAGCTATGTTAAGTTTGATGATAATGCAGTAGTACTTCTCAATAATCAGGGAGAACCACTTGGAACGCGTATTCTTGGTCCTATTGCAAGGGAAACCAGAAATAAGGGTTATACCAAGATTGCTTCATTGGCCCCTGAAGTTATATAGGAGGAAATGTGAAAAGGAAGTTTAGAATAAAGCTTGGCGATAAGGTAGTTGTTATTGCCGGAAAGGACAAAGGCAAAACTGGCAAGGTTTTAAGGGTAATGCCTAAAAAGGAAAGGGTGATAGTTGAAGGCATTAATATGGTTAAAAAACATATGAAGCCTACGCAAAAGCAACCGGAAGGTGGAATTGTGGAAGCTGAAGCCCCTATCCATATTTCAAATGTTATGCTCGTCGATCCAAAAGAGGGAAAGCCCACGAGGATTGGTATTAAATACCTTAACGATGAAAAAAAGGTAAGGTATGCAAAGCTTTCAGGTGAAACAATTGATGAAGTTAATAAACCTAAGCGGGTCGGAAATCCGCTTAATTAGGAGGAGCAATGCCAGATGTTTACGTTCCAAGGTTAAAGGAGCAATACCAAAAGGAAGTTTTACCTCTTCTTACCGAAAAGTTTGGTTACAAAAATGTAATGCAGGTTCCACGAATAAGTAAGATAGTTGTAAACATGGGTGTTGGCGAAGCCGCCCAGAACATAAAGGCACTTGAGAATGCTATGAATGATCTTATGCTTATAACCGGGCAAAAACCTATTATAAGAAGGGCAAAGAAGTCCATAGCTGCTTTCAAGCTAAGAAAGGGTGTACCTATTGGCGCTAAGGTAACTCTAAGAAAGGACATGATGTATGATTTTTTGGATAGACTTATATCCGTTGCCTTACCAAGAGTTAGAGATTTTAAGGGTCTTTCGCCGAGGTCGTTCGATGGAAGGGGAAACTACAATTTTGGTCTAAAGGATCAAACTGTATTTCCTGAAATTGATTATGATAAGGTGGATGCCATTAGAGGTATGGATATAACTATAGTTACGACCGCTAAAACGGACAAAGAGGCCAAAGCTCTTTTAGGAGCTTTCGGTTTTCCATTTAAGTAGGAGGAGAGTTCATGGCAAAGAAATCTTTAATTGCAAAGGCTAAGAGAGAGCCGAAGTATAAGGTGAGAAAGTATAATAGATGTCCTATATGTGGTCGTTCAAGAGGTTTTATCAGGGAATTTGGCATGTGCAGGGTATGTTTTAGAATTTTGGCATTACAGGGGAAGATACCTGGCATCAAAAAGGCAAGCTGGTAAAGAGGAGGAGTTTGAAGCTATGATAGATCCTATTGCAGATTTTATCACACGCATAAGAAATGCAAGTATGGTTTTTAAGGAACAGGTAGATACGCAGTACTCGAAGGTAAACGAGGCTGTTGCATCGATTCTAAAGAATGAAGGTTTTATAAAGGATTACACAACCTTGCAGGAAGAATTTAAGAATGCTAAGAAATCCGAGAATAAGAGGAAGATCTTAAGGGTCTTTCTTAAGTATACGCCAGATAATGAAAGATTGATAAACGATATTCAGAGGCTAAGTAAACCCGGAAAAAGGGTTTATGTATCCAAGGACGAAATACCGCTTATCAAAGCAGGGCTGGGAATTGCAATTCTGTCCACAAATAAGGGAATTTTAGCAGGTCATGAGGCAAGGAAAGCTGCTGTTGGAGGCGAGGTCCTCTGCTATGTATGGTAAATTTTTAAAAGGGGTGAATGATGTCAAGAATTGGTAAGCTTCCAATAGATGTACCGCAAGGAGTAACCGTTACTGTTGATCCGGGTAACCGCGTTGTTGTAAAGGGTCCAAAGGGTGAGCTTTCGTTTTCATTTAACCCAAAGTTGTCGATAAAGGTGGTAGATAATAAGGTTGTAGTTGAAAGGCCCAATGATGAGAAACAGATGAGGGCGCTTCATGGTACGACAAGGTCCGTTATCAATAACATGATTACTGGTGTTTCAAAGGGTTTTGAAAAGGTCCTTGAGATTAAAGGCCTTGGATATAGGGCTTTTATCAAGGGCAAAAACCTTGAGCTTAACCTTGGATTTTCACATCCGATAAATTATCCAATCCCAGATGGCATAACCATAGAGGTTGATAGGGAAAACAATGTCTATGTACGCGGTACAGATAAACAAAGGGTTGGGCAGGTTGCAGCAGAAATTAGATCCTTTAGGCCACCTGAACCCTATAAAGGTAAAGGTATCAGGTATAGAGGAGAAAGGGTAATTCTTAGGGCAGGAAAATCAGCTAAAAAGTAATTAAGAGGTAGATATGGCAAGAATGAATAAAAGGGAACGTATAGCTAAGAGGCATAGAAGGGTTAGAAGGGATGTTTTTGGAACCTTAAAAAGGCCGAGATTGTCGGTTTTCAAGAGTCTAAATCACGTGTATGCACAATTGATAGATGATGTTAATGGTGTAACACTTGCCTCAGCATCAAGCTTGGAAAATGAGATTAAATCCAAAGCTGATATTACTAAAACCCAAAAGGCCGAGGAAGTTGGTAGGAAAATAGCCGAAAGAGCTTTAGGTAAGGGAATTGAATCTGTTGTATTTGATAGAGGTGGTTTTAGATATCATGGAAGGATAAAAGCCTTAGCTGAGGCCGCAAGATTAGCTAACTTGAAATTTTAGGAGGTTTTAATGGCTGAAAGGGTTAGCCCTGAGGGTTTAGAGTTAAAGGAAAGGGTAATTCACATTAACAGAAATGCAAAGGTAGTAGCAGGTGGTAGAAAGTTTAGTTTTACTGCTTTTGTGGTTGTTGGTAACGGAAACGGTGTTATTGGTTTTGGTAGGGGAAAGGCATCAGAGGTTCCCAGCGCTATCAAGAAAGCAGTGGAGGACGCTAAAAAGGTACTTTTGAAGATTCCGGTTGTGGATGGTACCATACCTTACGAGGTTCGTGCAAAGTTTGGTGGGGCACATATAATTATGAAGCCAGCGTCACCTGGTACCGGTGTTATTGCTTCTGCAACGGTCCGTGCAATTGCTGAATCAATAGGTATTACGGATATCTTAACCAAGGTTACGGGTTCTACAAATCCGCATGCCGTTGTTAGAGCCGTGCTGGAGGCATTTTCTCAACTAAAACTGCCTGAGGAATTTTCCAAACTTCGTGGTGTTAGCGTTGAGGAACTTAGGAAGCGTTGGAGACTACCCGGTAGAAAGGTAACAGAGGATGGAAAGGTTGTTGCAAGATAATGAAGGAGGATCTATGAAATTAAGTTCACTTAAACCTATTTTTGGTCCAAAGAGGAAGCGCGTTGGAAGGGGTCACGGTACAGGATTTGGAAAGACATCCGGAAGGGGTGAAAAGGGTCAAAAGGCAAGATCTGGTTCACATGCAGGTCCAAGGCCGGGATTTGAAGGCGGTCAAATACCTATATACATGCGTTTCCCGAAAAGAGGATTTTCAAATGCTCCATTTAGGGTTTCGTATGGTGAGGTTAACGTTGGTCAGATAGATAAAAAATTTGATAATGGCCAAGAAGTAACACCCGAATTGTTGAGAAAGAAGGGTCTAACTAAGGCAAATTTACCTGTTAAGATTCTTGGAAATGGAGATATTACTAAGCAATTGACAATTAAGGCCCATAAATTTTCGAAGTCTGCAAGGGCTAAAATAGAGGCTGCTGGCGGTTCCTGTCTCGAACTGAAACATGGGGAATCATGAATATATCTAAACTGACCTACAGTATCTTCGAAGTTCCGGAGTTAAAAAAACGTGTTATCTTTACGCTTTTAATCCTTGCTGTTTATAGACTTGGGGTTCATATTCCTACCCCAGGTGTTGATGTTGTGGCTCTTTCGGATTTTTTTAGACATTCCCAGGGAACGGTTTTTGGTTTTATGGACATGTTTTCTGGTGGCGCTTTGAGTAGACTAACCATATTTGCATTGGGTGTTATGCCATACATCAGTTCTGCTATTATTATGGAACTTCTTGCAGTGGCAGTTCCATCCGTTGAAAAACTTGCCAAAAAGGAAGGTGAATACGGAAGGAGAAAGATAAATCAATATACACGTTATGGCGCTGTTTTGCTTTCGTTCATTCAGGCTTTAGGCATTGCTATAGGCGTACAGACCATGAAGAATCCCTCTGGAGTGCCGGTTGTACCACATCCCGGATTCATGTTCATCTTTGTGTGTGTCACATGCCTGGTAGCCGGTGCCACCTTTCTCATGTGGCTCGGTGAAAAGATAACGCAGAAAGGTATAGGAAACGGAATGTCTATACTGATATTTGCAGGAATCATTTCAAGGGTTCCAAATGCAACTGTTACTCTAATTTCGCTTCTTAAAAATGGTGAAATATCGGTTTTTAAGGTTGCTGCCATATTGGTTATAGTTTTTGCAATGATTGCATCCATGGTTTATATTGAAGCTGCTGAAAGAAGAGTTCCTTTGCAGTATGCGCGCAGAACTGCTACCAACCAAACAGCTGGAAAATACTCAAGTTTTTTACCTATAAAGCTTGATCCTGCCAATGTAATACCTATAATTTTTGCAGCATCGGTCTTGATGTTTCCTGCAACCATTGTAAGATTTATACACAATCCGATAGCCCAAGCTATATACAACTACTTAATGCCTGGTACACCAGTTTACTTAGTTATCTATGCTGTTTTGATCTTTTTCTTTACCTACTTTTACACTGCCGTTATATTTAATCCTGAGGAGATTGCCGAGAACCTCAACAAGTACGGAGGTTTTATACCTGGAATTAGAGCAGGTACCGATACCGCTAACTATCTCGATACGATAGTTTCTAAGCTAACATTTGCCGGAGCTATATTCTTAACGCTTGTAGCCATAGTCCCACTTATCATTACACAGAGAATGCACCTTCCATTCTACTTTAGTGGTTCTGCCGTGCTTATCGTTGTTGGCGTTGGCCTTGATGCTTTAAGAAGAATGGAAGCTTATGCACTGAACTTCTCGTATGAAGGCTTTTTAGAGCGAAGAAAGGTAAATCTTTAGGAGGAGACGTGAGGCTGGTATTTTTAGGTCCCCCAGGGGCTGGAAAGGGAACACAGGCATCTATGCTTTCAAAGAGGCTTGGCGTTCCGCACATATCAACGGGTGATATGCTTAGATCAGCTGTATCAAATGGAACTGAGCTTGGAAAATTAGCTAAGTCCTATATCGATGAGGGTAAGCTTGTTCCCGATGAAGTTATAGTTGACATGATAAAGGAAAGGTTATCAAAACCCGATGCACAAAGGGGATTTATACTTGATGGTTTTCCAAGGACAATAGCCCAAGCCGAGGCTTTAGATAGTCTATTAAATGGTCTTAATATGCCCCTCAATGCTGTTATCTACCTCAATGTTGGAGATGAAGAGATCGTTGAAAGGTTACTTAAACGTGGGAGATCAGATGATACCAAGGAAGTTATAGAAAAGAGGTTAAAGGTCTATAGGAAGCAAACCGCCCCATTGATAGATTACTATTCGAGAAAATGTATCATTTCAGAGATTAATGGTGTTGGAAGTCTAAGCGAAATTCAATCAAAGATAGAAGGCATATTGAGATGAAAAGAGTAACCAAGGATGGCATTATTGTAAAGACAGCTGAAGAAATAGACAAGTTAAAAACCGCAGCAGCGATAACTATGACTATAAACCTTCGTTTAGCTGAACAAATTGCGCCCGACATGCCTACGATAGAAATAGATAAGCTTGCAAGGAGCTATTGTAAGGAGTACAAGGTCAAGCCTGGGTTTTTAGGCTATGGTGGTTTTCCCGCAGCTATATGTGTTTCGATAAACGATGAAGTTGTTCACGGTATACCGAGTAAGAAAAAGGTTATCCATGAAGGTGACATAGTTAGCCTTGACTTCGGAGTTATATACGAAGGTTTTTATGGTGATAACGCTATAACGGTTGGCGTTGGTAAGATCAGTAATACTGCCCAAAAGCTTATAGATGTGACAAGACAATCCTTAATGGAAGGAATCAAAAAGGCAAGGGGCAACGGAAAGCTTATAGATATATCGAGGGCAATACAAACCTATGTAGAATCACACGGATTTAGCCTTACAAGGGGATATGCTGGTCATGGTATTGGTAGGCATTTGCACGAAGAGCCTGAAATTACTAACTATGTTTATAGGGGATATCCAAATATCACGCTTGAACCTGGCATGACTTTTGCCATAGAGCCAATGGTAAATGAGGGTGCTGGGAGTGTAAAGGTAAAGAGGGATGGATGGACCGTGGTTACAAAGGACGGAAAGTTAGCTGCACACTTTGAGCATGACATTGCCATCACGGAAAATGAACCTATAATTATGTCCGCAGTTTAATGGGGTAGATATGGCAAAGGAAAAAGGCATTCAGCTTGAAGGAAAGGTAGTTGAAGCACTACCGAATGCCTATTTTAAAGTCGAGTTGGATAATGGGCATGAAGTGTTAGCGCATGCCTCAGGAAAAATGAGGGTCCATTTTATAAGAATTCTACCTGGGGACCATGTGGTGGTTGAGCTAAGCCCTTACGATTTAAGTCGTGGAAGAATCATATTTAGAAAAGGATAAAAGGAGAAATGGCATGAAGGTAAGATCATCGGTAAAGAAAATTTGTCCGAAGTGTAAGATAATTAAAAGGAAAGGCGTAATTAGGGTTATTTGCGAGAATCCAAAGCATAAACAAAGGCAAGGCAAGTAGGGGGAAAAATGGCTAGGTTAGCTGGTGTTGATGTACCGAGTGATAAAAAGGTGCCCTATTCCTTGGCCTATATCTATGGTATAGGCATTAAAACGGGTTTTAAGATCTGTGAGCAGGCAAAGGTCGATCCTAACAAGAGGATGAAGGATTTAACCGAATCGGAAATAGGAAGGCTGAGAAAAATTCTAGAGACAAGCTACAAGATTGAGGGTGAACTGAGAAGAGAGGTTTCCTCAAACATTAAGCGTCTTATGGAAATAGGCTGCTATAGGGGTATAAGACATAGGATAGGGTTACCCGTAAGGGGTCAAAGGACGAGAACCAATGCAAGGACAAGAAAAGGTCCTAAAAAAACCGTTGCAGGCAAGAAAAAGGCTGCCGCAAAGAAGTAGGAGGATTAGTTAATGGCAAGACCAAGGAAAGGTGGTAAAAAAAGGGTTAAGAGAAGCGTTGGATTTGCAGTTGCCCATATATCAACGAGTTTTAATAATACCGTGATAAGTTTTTCAGATAGAGAGGGCAATGTTCTTACCTGGGCAAGTGGGGGTGCTGCTGGATTTAAGGGAACGAGAAAGAGTACACCATATGCTGCACAGTTAGCAGCTGAAAGGGCTGCAAAAAAAGCAATATCAGATTTTGGCATAAAGGATGTTGAGATTAGAATTAAAGGCAATGGCGGTGGTAGAGAAACGGCCATTAAAGCAATAGCTGCTACAGGCTTAAATGTGAGGGCTATAAGGGATGTTACACCTATTCCGCATGATGGTTGCAGACCGCCAAAGAAAAGGAGGGTTTGATGGAGGTAGTATTACATGAGTAGATATACTGGTCCAAAGTGGCGTATTGCAAGGCATTTAGGGGAAAATATATACGTTGGTGAGGAAAAGACACAGAAAGGGAAGGCTGTTACACAGAAAAGGCCATTTCCGCCTGGGCAACATGGTAGACGTAGGAGGAAGGTATCTTACTATGGTCGCCAACTTTTAGAGAAGCAAAAGGTTAAGTATTATTATGGTGTAAATGAAGAACAGTTTAGACGTTTTTATGAAATGGCCGAAAGAGAAAAGGGAAAAACTGGTGAAAATCTTTTGAAGCTTTTTGAGAGAAGACTTGATAATGTTGTATATAGGACGGGTTTTGCCAAATCACATAGACATGCAAGGCAGTTAGTTGTACACGCCCATATTCGTGTTAATGGTAAAAAGGTTGATAGGCCATCTTACTTAGTTTCGCCAGGCGATTCTGTCGATGTTAAGTCTAAAAGCCGTGATATTCCGGATATTACATCGGCAATCGATATTGCAAAGAGAAGAGGCATACCTTCGTGGATTGAACTTGATGCCGAAAACTTCAAATCAATTGTAAAGGAAGAACCAAGTAGGGAAGAAGTTGAAATTCCAATAGAGGATCACCTAATAGTTGAGCTTTACTCTAAGTAAAGCGGTACTTTGGAGGTTTGTATGATTACTTTTGTTACTCCGGATAAATTTGTATGGGAAGAGCATAAGGATAATTATGGAAGGTTTTTTATAGAGCCACTTGAAAAGGGATATGGCGTAACTATAGGAAATACCTTGAGAAGGGTTTTACTTTCATCACTTGAGGGTATTGCTCCTACAGCTGTTAAGTTTGAGGGAGCATACCATGAATTTATGACGTTGCCGGGTGTGGTGGAAGATTTAACCGAGATCATCCTTAACTTGAAACAGCTGAGGTTTTCCGTCCATGGTGAAACACCAATATTCATTGAGCTTAAGAGGAAGGGTCCAGGTGAAGTCTTGGCATCTGATTTTAAGATTCCATCGCAGGTTGAGATTCTTACGCCCAATGCACATATTGCAACGCTTGATGGTGAAGCATCCGAACTTGAGATACATTTAAGGCTTGATAGGGGTAAGGGATTTGTCCTTTCAGAGGATATTCAAAGTATATTTGATATTACGACGATTGGCTGGATTCCACTTGATGCTGATTTTTCACCAGTTAAAAAGGTTGCATATAAGGTTGAGGATACGCGTGTTGGCGAGAAGACCGACTACAATAAATTAACGATGGAAATTTGGACAGACGGGAGTTTAATGCCAAGTCAAGCCGTGACCAAGGCTGCGGATATTTTAATTGATCATTTCTCAATGATAAGGGAAAACCTAGGTAAGGTTAATGTATCAAAGGTTACAAAAGCCGTTAATGTAAAAGCTGATGTACTGGAAAAAAGCTTAAAGGATATGGGTATTAAGGAGAGAACTTTAAAGGTTCTATCCGATGCAGGTATAAAGACCGTTGGAAATTTATTGAAGCTTTCTAAGGATGATCTTGCATCCATAAAGGGCTTTGGGAAGAAATCCATGTCGGACATTGAAAAACTATTGGATTCACTTGGACTTGAGCTATCTGGAGGTAAAAAATGAGACATAGGATAAAGGGTAAAAAGCTTGGTATGGAAACATCGCATAGACTCTTAACATTGAGGAACCTTGTAACTGACCTTATGGAACATGGCAAAGTTGTAACCACATTGGGAAGGGCAAAGGAACTTCGTAGGCTTGCCGATAAGGTTATCAATAAGGCAAAGGCTGATGATAAAGTTAAAGCTATAAGGGATCTTATGGCCGTTATAACGAGGAAATCCGTAGCCTATAAAGTCTTGAATGAAATTGCACCAAAGTATCCTGATAGAAACAGTGGTTATGTAAGATGTCTGCACTTTGATGTCAGAAAAGGAGATGCAGCCCCCACGGCTATTGTTATGTTGGTTGAACCTGAAGTAAAAAAGGTCAATTCTTAACGGGTATCTCTATATCGATCTTTTCGGAGTTATCACCCGTAATGTTCAACTTTATGTTTTGGGTATCAACAAATGGGAAGGCATCAAGAGCTTTTAAAATGGCAATCTTGATGTCTTCTATTGCATTTGGTGGAAGTCCTGCCCTGTCGTATCTTAATACGAGTTGTAACCTTTTCTTGGCTACTTCCTTGCTCGGTTTTCTGCCAAATGGCCATAATCTCATTTGTTCCTCCCACCAAATATACCCTTGATTCTTTCTATTAAACCGTTTTTAGATTTTAAATTGATAAAGGAGATATCCTTTCCGATTAGCCTGTTTGCTATGTTTCTCATCGTTTGACCAGATAGGGAATTTTGGTCTAAAGCCGCAGGTTCTCCACGATTTATGTATGAAACCATGTTGTTATCCTCAGGTATTACGCCTAAGAGTTCCAACCCAAGAACTTGAATTACATCATCGACATCAAGCATATCACCTTTTTCAACCTTTTTAACATCTAATCTGTTTACTACCAACTTTGGTTCCGGCTTTCCCATAGCTTCGCAGAGGCCAACAACCCTATCTGCATCCCTTATCGATGCCATTTCTGGATTGACAACTACTATTATCGTATCAGCTGGTGTGACTGCCGTTTTAAAGCCTTCTTCTATACCGGCTGGTGAATCGATGAAGATAAAGTCAAACTTATCCCTTAGGTCCTCCACTATTCTAACTAACTGCTCTGGTTTAAGAGCACTTTTATCCTTTGTTTGAGCAGCTGGCAGAAGAAACAGGTTTTTTGTTCTCTTGTCCTTGATAAGCGCTTTTTCTGCAGGGCATTCACCCTCAGCAACGTGTATGATGTCATAAACTACCCTATTTTCGAGTCCTAAGATGAGGTCAAGATTTCTCAATCCGATATCCACATCTATGGCAGCAACCTTGTATCCCATTGCTGCAAGTGCAGTTGAAAGGTTACCGGTTACGGTGCTCTTGCCGACGCCTCCCTTACCGGAGGTTACGCATATTACCTTATCTGCCATGCCTTCCCCTTTGATCATAGTCTACTTTAAGTTTACCATTTTCTACTCTTGCCCTAAAGTTTATGTATAGTTCCCCTCTCTCGAACAACTTTGCTAATTTACATATTTCAAGTCTTGGCGTTTCAAGTTTTACTGCCCTTACCTCCGCAGTTGTGCTTCCGATACCCACCTTTGCAGCTCCCCTAAGGTTTCCAATCACATAGAGGCTGCCTCCCGTTTCTATCTCTGCACCAGGATTAACGTCCCCAACTATTATTAGGGTTTTAGGTGATGTAATTCTTTCACCTGATCTTATTGTTTTCCTGATAAAATCAACCCTTTCGCCGTGTGGCTTTTCGCTTGATAAGTCACATGGAATGTTAAGGTCTGAGCATAAGCTTTGGTTTTCCTTGATGTTTGTTCTAAATCCACAGAATAAAATTCTATGCTGTTCGAATATTCTCCTTATTCTTTTTACTTTATCCGTATTTAATGGATTGTTTCCAACGTTTACTATTATCCTCGAGGCTTTTAGGAATTCTTTTTTTTGCGATATGAATTCCTCGATATCGCATGGTTTTAGCCTTTCTAATACGATTTCAAGTCCTAAAACGTTGGTTCCCCTTAACTTAACTTGCATTATAATTCCCCTAATTAATCTATTTTACCATAAGGAGAAAGTATGAGGTTTTTGTCGGCAAAGGATAAGGGTAAGATAGCTATCTTTGGAGTTCCCTACGATTCGACAACCTGTTTTAGACCTGGTGCAAGATTCGGGTCTGATGGTATAAGGTTCTTCTCAAAAAACCTTGAAACATACAGCCCTGGACTTGATATGGATTTAAACGACGTGAGCTTCTGCGATTTGGGAAACGTAGATGTTCCAGTTATACCTGAATTGATGGTTAAAACTGTTGAGGGTTTTGTAGATAGAATTGATTTTCCCATTGCGCTTGGAGGGGAACATTCCATTACCTACCCGATAGTTAAATCCCTTGCCAAAAGGTATAAGGATTTAACTGTGATTCAGTTCGACGCCCATGCTGACCTAAGGGAATCATACAACGGTACTAAATTTTCCCACGCCTGTGTAATGAGGAGGATTCTTGACCTTGGCTGCAAACTGATTCAAGTTGGAATAAGAAGTGGTTTAAGGGAGGAATTTGATCTTATGGAGACGTCAAAGAGCATAAGGCTTGTTGATCTGACTAACCTAACGAGTACCCTTGAAGGTACTAATCAACCTATTTATGTAACCGTTGATATAGATTTTTTTGACCCTGCATTTGCACCTGGAACGGGTACACCTGAACCATGTGGTTTTTCTCCAAGTGCATTTTTTGATATAATTTATAAATTACCTTTTATCAATGTTATTGGGTTTGACGTTGTAGAGGTTTCACCCCCATTTGATCCTTCTGGTATTACCCAAGTTTTGGGTGCCAAAATAGTAAGGGATTTAATACTTAAATTTTGGAGGGTATGATGCTGTGGTTTACTGAGGATTGGACTGATACCTATGGATTGAGATTAGGCATAGAGAATGCCCAAAAGACAAGAACTCCATTTCAGGAGATTACCGTGGCGATGTCCAAGGATTTTGGGAAGGTACTTGCACTTGATGGTTTGGTTCAGTTAACGGAAAAGGATGAATTTATATACCATGAAATGATATCGCATGTCCCACTATTTACCTTGGGAAGGGACATTGAAAACGTTTTGATCATAGGTGGTGGCGATGGTGGAACGGCAAGGGAGGTTTTAAAACATAATCCAAAATCCATTGATGTTGTTGAGATAGATAGGGAAGTAGTTGAATTTGCTAAAAGGGAATTTCCAAAAACGTCCTCATCATTTTCCGATGACAGGGTTAATCTGATCTTTGATGATGGTAGAGAATTTGTAAAGGATAAGGAAGATATATATGATGTTGTGATTGTTGATTGTTCTGATCCAGTTGGTCCATCGAAGGTTCTATATGAAGAGGGATTCTATGCTGATGTTTACAAGGCCTTAAGGGAAGATGGCATATTAACCACGCAGTCGGAGTCCCCATGGGTTCATAGGCAGACATTTATAAACATCGTTTCAAATCTAAAAAAGGTTTTTCCTATCGTTATGCCTTACCTTGCATTTATACCTTCTTATCCGAGTGGTATGTGGAGCTTTACGCTTGGTTCGAAGATTAAAAATCCCCTTGAGATCGATCCGCAGGAGCTCTCAAATAGAATGTCTAAGGTTGCTGAAAATGTTGATTTTAAGTACTATAACTTAGAGGTGCACTTTGGTTCATTTGCAATTCCAAGTTTCGTATTCAGGGAGGAAGTTTAGTGGAACTTTTAGGTCAAATTGCAGAGGAATCAGGTAAGAATACAGGTATACCGTCGTATAGAAGATCGGTTGAGTCAGTAATAATGGCAGTAATGTCAAGTTCAGACTTTTGGAGAATTGTTGACCTCTGTGACGAACCATTGCCCCTTGTTGCTGAGATACTAAAACTTCTTGAAAAACATGACATCGTTGCCTTTAGTGGATCCGAAATAATCCTAACCGAAAAAGGTGCTGAGCTTTCCAATAGATATGGTATTGTTCCCGCCGTATCGCACGTATGTCCTACGTGCAACGGCAGAGGTATTGTTATTAATGGTAAACTCGAGGAGGCATTTAAGGTTTTTCTTAAGGTTCAAGAGAATAGGCCAAAAGCTGTTCATGAATATGACCAAGGTTACGTTACCCCGGAAAATAGCTTTGCAAGAATTGCCATGGCAGACGAAAAGGGCGATATACGAGGTAAGGAAGTTATAGTTTTAGGTGATGATGATTTGATGAGTTTGGCGCTTGCATTAACTAAATTGCCTAAAAAGGTAACAGTACTTGAAATAGACAAAAGGTTAATTGATTTCATAGCTTCGGTATCCAATAAGTATAATTTAGGTATTGATGCAAGACTACATGATCTAACAAAGCCATTGCCCGAGGATGTTCTATCTGGATTTGATACCTTTTTCTGTGATCCACCTGAAACGATACCTGCTGTCAAAGCATTTATCGGAAGAGGCGTTTCAACCCTCAGAAGTGAGAGGTGTGCGGGTTATTTCGGCATCACAAGGAGGGAATCCTCAGTGGATAAATGGAACGGCATTCAAAAGGTATTAATCGATATGGGGCTTACAATTACAGATATAATTCATAACTTCAACGAGTATGTCAACTGGGACTACTACGAGGAGATGAGAGGTTGGCAGTTGACACCTATCAAGAAACCACCAAAGGGAATATGGTACAGATCATCCCAGTATAGGGTTGAAACTATAAAGGGTTTCAAGGGTTTCAATGAGCCGATAATAGGCGATATATACAACGATGCCGAAAGCTCAACAACTTAGGCTTTCGGTTTATTTGATTCCATATCCTTTCTTATCATGGTGGTTTCTTGGGCAATCTTTATGATTGCAACTAAACCCTCCATCCAGATTCTGGTAGTTATAATTGCTATTGGTAAGAATATTGCTGTTAAGATGAGGCTTGCGAATGCTGCTCCTATGCCCTCTCTTGCTGAACCAATAATTATGGATAGTGCCACTAAGGTTTCGATGGCATACTCAACTATTAGGACGATTCCTGCAATGGTAGGTGTTATGAACCTCGTGAACGAAACATCAAACAATGACTTTATGAACTCCATCTTCCCCTCCATTTTGTTTTACTTCACAATTTTATCATGTTTCTCATCGTCCTTCATCAATTTATATCTTAATGCATCAGCAAGTGCAATCCACGAGGCCTCTATGATGTTTTCCGATACCCCTACCGTTCCCCATTTCGTTTTGCCATCGGTTGATTCGATGAGAACCCTTGGTGAGGCTGCCGTTCCTGCCTTCTCGTTTAGTATCCTTACCTTGTAATCGGTGAGCTTTACCTCTCCTAAATTTGGATAGAATTTTTCAAGCGCCTTCCTTAAAGCTTTATCGAGGGCCTCAACTGGTCCTATACCTTGTGCTGCTGTATGCTCAAACTTGGTTTGCATTCCCCTTCTTCTCGCCATATTTTCCGGTATTTCAACCATTACAGTAGCCTCAGAATAAGCCTTTTCATCCTCCGATCTCTTTTCAACTATTACCTTGAACCCCTTTAGATTGAAGTAGGTTGGCTTAAGACCTAATGTTTCCTTTAACAGAAGCTCAAATGAAGCCTCAGCACCCTCAAAGTAATATCCCTTAGATTCCATGTCTTTAACCTTTTTTAGTAGTTTCTTCACGGCGGGCTCGTTTTTTTTGAGCTTAATTCCAAATTCCCCTGCTTTTTCAACAATATTACTTCTGCCAGAAAGTTCCGAGATCATTATCTTCCTTTCATTGCCAACAATTTCTGGATTTATGTGTTCGTAAGTTTTTGGATTTTTTTCAACAGCTGAAACGTGAACACCTGCCTTATGTGCAAATGCATTTTCACCAACGTACGGTAGGTTCTCAGTATGCGGGTTGTTTGAAAGTTCGGATACAAGCATAGAAACATGGGAAAGTTTTTTCAGTCTTTCTCTTGGAATGGTTTCTACGTTCATCTTAAGCACTAAATCTGGTATGATCGTGCACAGATTAGCATTTCCGGTTCTTTCCCCAAGTCCATTTATCGTTCCCTGAACCTGAATTGCTCCATGTTTTACCGCTACTAACGAATTTGCCACAGCTAAACCTGAATCATTATGGGCATGTATCCCAATGGGCGTTTTTGTTTTATTCTTTACCTTATCTACGATGTTTTCTACCTCGTACCACATGCTTCCACCATTCGTGTCACATAAGACGAGGCAATCTGCACCTGCCTTTTCTGCTACCTTTAATGTTTCAATGGCATAGTCCTTATTGTCCTTAAATCCGTCAAAGAAATGTTCGGCATCGAAGAAGACCTCATCGAAGTATCGCTTCAAGTAGGTTATCGTTTCCCCTATAAGGTTAAGGTTTTCATCCAAGGATATGTTTAACGCCTCCCTTACATGAAGGTCCCAACTTTTGCCAAAGATAGTTACTACAGGAACATCCGTTTTGATGAGTTCTTGCATGTTTACATCGTTTTCTATCTTTATGTTTGCCCTTTTGGTTGAACTAAAGGCAACTACCTTAGAGTTTTTAAGCTTAAGCCCCCTTACTGCTTCAAAGTAGGCAATATCCTTTGGATTAGAACCTGGCCATCCACCTTCAATGTAATGTACACCAAGCTCATCGAGAGCTTCCGTGATTAAAAGTTTATCCTCGAGTGAGAATGAAACGCCTTTCGTTTGCGCGCCATCCCTTAGAGTTGTATCGTATATATAGACCATTACTTCTCCTTACCTAATCCAAACACTTCATGTAAAACTCTTACTGCTAATTCTGTAAACTTTTCATCAATTATGCAGGATATCTTTATTTCAGATGTTGAAATCATTACAATGTTTATGCCATAGTCTGCAAGTGTTTTGAAAACCTTTCCGGCAACGCCAGCATGGTTTTTCATGCCCAAACCTACGATAGAGACCTTTGCAATTTCATCATCCCTTATAACGTTTCTTGCGTTTATGTTGTTTGCTACTTCCCTGCTTATCCTTTCCGCCTTTGTTGCATCGATCCTACTAACCGTAAACGATATATCCGTATATCCATCCATTGATACATTTTGAACGATCATATCAACGGGTATGTTTGCACCTGCAAGGGCATCGAACAACTTTGCCGCAATACCAGGTTTATCGGGAACCTTTTCCAGTGTTATTCTCGATTGATCCTTATCGTAAGCTATTCCTCTTACTACAACCTTTTCCATCTTTGAATCCGCCTCCTTGATCAACGTTCCCTCATCATCCGTAAATGTGGATCTTACCCTTAAAGGAATTCCATACTTCTTTGCAAACTCAACGGATCTAATCTGTAGAACCTTTGCACCAAGTGATGAAAGTTCTAACATCTCATCGTAGGAAATTGAGTCAATCTTCACGGCATCATCAACGATTCTCGGGTCAGCCGTATAAACGCCATTTACATCCGTATATATATCGCACCTATTTGCGTTTGAAGCAGCTGCTATTGCAACGGCTGATGTATCCGAACCACCCCTTCCCAACGTCGTTATATCCAAGTTTTTTGTTGCCCCTTGAAACCCTGTTATGACAACTATTTTTCCGTCAGAAACGAGTTTCTCAATTTTCTTGGTTTCTATGCTTGTGATCCTTGCTTTTGTGAAGGATTCATCGGTTCTTATGCCAGCTTGCCAACCTGTAAGTGCAACTGCCGAAAAGCCCATATGGTTAAGCATTATTGATAGAAGCCCCGCCGATACCTGCTCTCCTGTCGAAAGTATGAAATCCATATCCCTCTCATTTGGTTCGGGCGTTATTTCATTTATCAGGTTTATTAATCTGTTGGTTTCACCTGCCATTGCCGAAACGACAGCAATAACCTTATTCCCTTTTTTTCTTTCGGATATCACCCTTTCGGCTACCCTTTTGATTCTCTCAATGGATCCTACGGATGTACCACCAAATTTTTGAACGATTAAAGCCATAAAAACCCCTTAAATTTAAACCCTGAGTATGTACCTACCCTTCTCGGAATTTATAGGTTCTAAACCTATAAATTTGGTACCGTTTTGTATCCGTTTAATATAGGAATTTGATGGAAAAAATACGTAATTCGGATTTAACATTGATATCAGAGCCGGGAAGTTTCTTACCGGATTAAAGGGAAATAGAAGAATATCAATTCCTTTAATGTTAAGTCTTTCAAATATAGATGTTAGCCTTTCTATATCATCGCTAAAAATGTAGTTTGCACTTCTTGAGTTCAAGTTCCCCTTGGATTTTATCCATTCCGACCTTGTAAGCCTTTGGGCTTGAGGATGATAGGAGCCACTTAACCCCGAAAAGGTTATACCGGTCTTTGTTTTAAATATTCTCGACATAATATCGATGCCGTCGCATTTTAAAAGTGTCTTGATGTTGTCGTTTCTTCCTCTTATAAAGAACCACTGTTTTTTTAGCTTTAAAGCAGATCTTAAGTTCAATGGCCCTAAGACAAGCGTTAAATCCGGGTTTGATACGTATACCAAATCCCTTAGGGCTTTACCACTCCCATTTACCGATCCTGTAATTAGCACTTTCATCCTAACCCTTCGTGACGTCCTTTCCTCACTAAAATGAGGAGCTTCATACTTCATAGAGGGAAATTTCTCTCTACAGCTTCATTTCCCTGCTCAACTGCTATTTTGAATATGTTTCTTGCTTAGTTGCCGTTTCTGTCTGTTACTCCCTGTATCATCTGGGATGAAAGAATTTCTACCTCTCTTACTTCAAAACTATTAGGTGTTTTGGCATCTACTCTTTTTAGCTTCCAAGTCTCATCATTTAGACGGTTTTTAACGTCTGCAATCCTATAGTTGTATAACCACTTCGTTTTTAAAAACAACCCACCTAACTGTTTCCCATCATGATTAGATAGGTTCTGAGGTTTTAGCTGATAGACTCTGCAAACCTGATTTTTTCCTCTCTCTTTTGCTTCGTTTAGAGTTTTTCTGATTTTTTCTACTTTTGCTGCTTTCATAGCATCTCCAAATATATCTTTTAATGCTTGTTATTGCAATAACTTACGCTGTGTAATTCATCTCTCCTTTAGAATGTTCCCACAATTTTATCGTAAATGTTAAAATTCTAGCACAACGGAGGCTACATGCGGAAGCTAAAACTTTTAGTTATCGTTCTTTTGCCGATGCTCTTGGGAATTTACGTAAGGTTTAACGATGTTCCTGTTTGGAATAAGTATAAAAGTTACTTTTACTATAACGATAAACCTCTATTTACAAGTTACGATGCCTTTAAAGTTGCAAGGTTTGCAAAGGATTGGAAGGACGGAACCTATAAACCAGGTAAAAGGGATCCGTTGATGTTTTACCCCGATAATTACATTACAGATAATATAACCTACCCCTCAACTATTCCCATGGAAAGCTTTTTGGGCGGTTTTATATCAAAGTTAGACCATGAACCTGTTGAAAACGTGGCATTTTGGCTTAGTCCCCTGTTGGCCATTCTCTTTGTTATACCGCTTGGCCTCTATCTGTTTAGGATGGATTTACCTGTTTCTGCTTTTTCGGGTTCGCTTGTAGGTGTTGTTTCGCTTATATACTTGGTTAGGACAAGCATAATGAGGTTCGATACGGATTCGCTGAATCTATTTTTCCCTTTCCTGATTGCGTACCTTTTTTTCGAGTACTTTAACGTTAAATCCCGAAGGTTAAAACTGCTCATCCTTGCGTTAGCTGGTTTATCAAATCAGGCATACAACTGGTGGTATGCACATTCCGGTTTAGTACTCATAATGGTTGGTCTCTTCCTATTTGTAGATTTTGTTGTGAAACGCTTTAAGTTTGATAGAAATGATCTGATTGATATACTAGTTCTTCTTCTATTTTCCAATCCACTTATGCTTTGGAATGGTATATTTAACTTTATGGGTTCGTTTAGGACCTATATAATCAACTACTTTCACCCTTCCGTTTCTGGTTTCCCAAATGTGTTCATGTCTATAAGTGAGGCAAAGCACGTAGACCTGTCAAGGCTTGCAGCTTTAACCGTTGGCAATAATGTTGTTTTTCTTCTTGGCTTAATTGGCATGATTATACTCTTGATTAAGGAGTATAAGAGGTTGGTCTTTATGCTTCCCCCACTGCTTATAGGATTGATGTCCTTTAAGGGTGGAAATAGATTTGGCATGTACCTTGCACCATTTTTAGGTATGGGCTTGGGTTTTCTTTTTGACTATACCTTTTTCTTACTTAAGGGGAATATTAAACCTAACCTTAAACATGCTTTTGATTTCTTAGGCATGTCCTTGTGCTTAATTATCGTTGTATTTTCGAGTAAGATGAGCTTTGCCTTTGTAGCACAACCAAAGATAACGCCGAGGCTTGACCGTGATTTTACCGAGCTTTCGAAGATTACCCCAAAGGACAGCTGTATATGGACGTGGTGGGATTACGGATATGCGATAGAGTACCTTGCAGATAGGGCTACGTTTCATGACGGAGGCAGCCAAGGATCCCCGAAGACGTACTTCGTTGCAAGGAGTTTTTCCACCCCAAACGCAACGGAAGCACATAACATAATGTTGTCCATATCGAATATAGGTACTACGGGAATAGACAAGCTAACCAATCAAACAAGTTCAGAGATAGTGGCAAACGAAATTTCTAATGGAAGGTTTTTGAAACCTTTATCAAGGCCCGTTTATTGGGCTTTCACCGGTGACGAGATAGGTAAGTTTGCCTGGATAAACTACTTTGGAACTTGGAACTTTAAGCTAAAGAGGGGTTTGAAGGAAGGCATCTTTAAATTTGTAAACTGTAGACCAAAGGGTAAGCTTTTAGTCTGTGGCAACGGTGTTTCATTTGATCTTTCAAAGGGCTTCTTGCTTCCAAATATGGTGCCTTTAAATACCCTTTACGTTAAGGAAGGTAATAAAACATCGGTTAAGAACTACCATGAATCAGGGTTGTACCTTGAAGTAGTTGGTCCTTATGTATTCTTGATGGATGAAGAGCCATTTAAGTCAATGTTCAATCAGATGTACATACTGAGGAATTACGATCCAAGGTACTTTAAGCTTGTTTTGGACGATTTTCCAACGATGGTTTTGTACAGGGTGAATGGTGAAGGATAGGATATTAAATGCAGCTGAAGTGGTATTTTCCGAAAAGGGTTTCCACGACACGAAGGTTTATCAGATAGCCGATAAGGCTGGCGTAGCTGTTGGAACGATATACAGGTTTTTTGGTGGGAAAAGGCAGCTGTATGAAGAGGTAATTAAGGTTAAGCTGAGAAAGTTTCAGAATGAGATATTTAGGGCAATTGAGGGGAAGGGCCCCGAGCAAGCCTTGAGGACATACATATCAACATCCATCGATGTATTCACTAAGGATGAGAAGTTCTTTAAGCTTTTCATGAGGGATTTTGGGAGTTCTTTTCCGGCTGATGCAGAAAAGCTTAAAATGGGTAGGTACTACAAGGATTACATATACAGGCTTTCTAATGTCATTAAAAATGGAGTAGAAAAGGGGATATTTAAACCGTTTAACCCGTATATGATTATGTTCTTTATCTCAGGTGGGCTTGCAAATGTGCAGTATATGAGGTTAAAGGAAAACCTTGATGTTTCTACAGACGAAATTAAGAAGTCAATAATAAAATTAATAACGGAAGGACTTAAGAAAGCCTGATGCGTTCAACTAAAAGTGGTATAATATCTTCGTAAATTTATGGAGGTATTTAAGAGTATGGAAAACATCATCAATGTTCCAATTGAAAGCGAAATGAAACAGTCCTATCTCGATTATGCTATGAGCGTAATAGTTGGTAGGGCATTACCCGATGTAAGGGATGGTCTTAAACCTGTTCATAGGCGAATACTTTACTCGATGTATCAATTAAACCTGTATCCTGATAAACCCTATAAGAAAAGTGCAAGGATCGTTGGTGAATGCCTTGGTAAGTTTCACCCACATGGCGATACAGCTGTTTATGATGCACTTGTGAGGTTAGCACAAACCTTCTCAATGAGATATCCACTTGTAGATGGTCAAGGTAACTTCGGTTCTATTGACGGTGATTCAGCTGCCGCTATGAGGTATACCGAAGCGAGACTTTCAAAAATTTCCATGGAGCTTTTGAGGAATATAGAGAAAAACACGGTTGATTTTAGACCGAACTTCGATGAAAGTTTGAGGGAACCTGTAGTCCTACCGGCTAAGTTTCCAAACCTCATAGTAAATGGTTCGACTGGTATTGCCGTAGGCATGGCTACCAATATTCCGCCGCATAATCTGAAGGAGGTATGTAGAGCTGTTAGGTACTTAGTCGACAATGAAGATGCCGATGTTATGAGCCTTATGAAGTTTATTAAAGGTCCGGATTTTCCAACTGCTGCTCACATAATAAATCCGGAAAACCTTCCAAAGATATATGAAACTGGAAGGGGAAGCGTGACTGTAAGAGCGAAACATTCAATAGAGGAAAATAAGAGAACTTCTATCGTCATCAATGAGCTCCCATATCAGGTTAATAAAGCAGAATTGATAAAGAGGATAGCAGATCTTGTAAGGGCAAAGAAGATCGACGGTATTTCAGACATCAGGGATGAATCCGATAGGGAAGGTATAAGAGTTGTAATAGAGCTTAAAAGAGATGCAACGCCCGAGGTTGTGCTTAACAAGCTCTATAAATTTACCCCACTTCAAATTAACTTTAACTTCAATATGATTGCCCTTGTTGATGGAAGGCCGAGGCTTTTGAGCCTTAAGGCTTATCTTAAATACTTTATAGCCTTTAGGAAGGAGGTAATCTTAAGGAGAACCTCCTTCGAACTTTCAAAGGCCGAGTCAAGGCTCCATATCTTAGAAGGTTTAAGGATAGCTCTTGAAAATATTGATGAAGTTGTAAAAACGATAAAATCTTCCCCAAATCCAAACGATGCAATTGAAACCCTGATGAGCAGGTTTAAGCTATCCAAAGTTCAATCAAAGGCCATACTTGATATGAAGTTGCAAAAGCTTACGGGACTTGAAAGGGGAAAGATAGAATCTGAGTACAATGGCCTCCTAAAGGATATATCCTATTATAAAAAGGTTCTTTCAGATGCAAGCGAACAGAAGAAGTTGATAAAACAAGATATGGATGATGTTATAAAGAAGTACGGTGATAGGAGAAAGACTCAAATAGTGCACCAAGAATCGGAGATTGACATTGAATCAATGATTGAGGAGGAGGAAAACGTTGTATTCGTTACGCATAAGGGATTTGTAGCAAGAACCTTAGCTAATAATTACAGGATGCAAGCTAGGAGTGGTACGGGTGTTAGAGGTATTAAAACGAGAAACGGTGATTTTATAAAGGATGTTATTACTGCTTCCTCCAAAAGCTATCTTCTTGTTTTTACAAATAAAGGTAGACTTTACTGGCTTAAAGTCTATGAGATTCCTAAAACGGAGAAGAATTCAAGGGGACAATCCATAAGGAACTTTTTGCCGGGTATGTCAAGTGGTGAATCTGTTTCAAAGGTTATACCTGTAAAGTCCTTTGATATGAAGGAGGATGTTTTCTTTGCAACGAGAAAGGGATACGTTAAGAGAACCAAAATTTCAGATTTTTCAAATCCCCGTTCAACAGGTGTAAATGCCATTAACATGGATGTTGGGGATAAGCTTGTCTATGTTGGTTTAGCTATGGCAAATGATAGTGTTGTTTTAATATCACGTGATGGAAGAGCAATAAGATTTAAGATTAGTGATGTAAGGGAAATGGGTAGAGCAGCAAGGGGTGTGAGAGGCATAAGGCTTTCGTCTGCAGATGATAATGTCGTTGCTGCAACCATTGTTCACCCAGGAGATAGATACCTTTTGATCATGATGGAAAAGGGTTATGGAAAGAGAGTTTTAATTGATGCATTCCCAGTACATAAGAGGGGAGGAAAGGGTGTAATAGCTGCAAAGATAACTGATAAAACTGGAAGGGTTGCTGATGCTATTACATTGTTAGATGGTGAGCCGGTTATAGTTGTTTCAAGGAAAGGGAAGATCATAAAAGTTGACAGTGGAAAGATCTCAATTTACAGTAGAAATACTAAAGGTGTTAGAATCCAAAGACTTGCTGATGGCGATAGCATTGTTTCCGTTTCAAGGGTTCATGAAGGGGGTGATGATGCTTGATATTAAACTGTTGAGGAAGAATCCCAATGCAGTTAAGGAAAAGTTATCCTTAAGGTCTAGTACATATACAGGTTTGGTTGATAACCTTCTTGATTTAGATACCAAGAGAAGACAGTTGATATCCGAGCTTGAAGGCTTAAGGGCAGATAAGAATAGGCTTTCTAAAAGAATAGGTCTTCTCTTTAGGGAAGGTAAGAAGCCAGAAGCCGAAAACTTGCGCTCCCAACTTAAGACGATAGAACCAAGAATAGAAATTCTAAAAACTAACCTTTTGAATGTAGATAGCGCTTTTAACAGAATGTTGCTTTCCATTCCAAACCTACCTAATGATGATGTTCCTATAGGGAGTGATGAGACTCAAAATGTGCCTGTAAGGTACTGGGGAACCAAGAAAAAGTTTAGTTTTAGGCCCCTTCCCCATTATGATATAGCTGAGAAGCTTGGAATACTTGATTTTAAGAGGGCAGCTAAAATCTCAGGTTCAAGGTTTGTTGTCTACAAGGGTTGGGGTGCAAGGCTTGAACGTGCCTTGATAAACTTTATGTTAGATGTACACGTAAGTAAACACGGTTATAGGGAGATTATTCCGCCATTTCTGGTAAACTCTAAAACCATGACTGGTACAGGGCAGCTACCAAAGTTTATGGACGATTTGTATAAAGTGGAGAAGGACGATCTGTGGTTGATACCAACAGCGGAAGTCCCATTGACGAACCTATATGCAGATGAGATTTTGCCGGAGAGTAAAATTCCTATTCGTCTTGTAGCCTATACACCTTGTTTTAGAAGGGAAGCTGGTGCACACGGAAAGGATGTGAGAGGTATAATGCGGCTTCATCAATTTAACAAGGTAGAACTTGTAAGGATCGTTCATCCAGATAGATCCTACAGTGAGCTTGAAGACCTTACAAAGGATGCTGAGGAGATACTTCAACTTTTAGGTTTACACTACAGGGTTGTAAATCTATGTACAGGTGATCTTGGTTTTTCAGCTGCAAAAACCTATGACTTAGAGGTTTGGATTCCATCGCAGGGAAGATATAGAGAAGTTTCCTCGTGCAGCAACTGCGAAGGATTTCAGGCAAGGAGAATGAATCTTAAGTTTAGAAAATCCGATGGAAGTACCGATTTTGTCCATACGCTAAACGGTTCAGGGCTTGCCGTTGGAAGAACGCTTATAGCCATAATTGAACAGTACCAAATGGAGGACGGTTCAATTAGGATACCGGAGGCCTTGAGGGATTACGTAAAGGCAGAAAAAATTCCCCCGAAGGGGAATTAGGATAGATACTTCATTGCCGTATCAGCAGTTTCTCCATGCTGAACGATGGCTGTGATAGCTTTCACTATTTTTTCTGGATTCTTATGTTGGAATACATTTCTTCCTATTGAAACGCCTTTACCGCCTGCTTTTATCGATCCTTCGACCATTTCTAGGAGTTCCCTATCATTGTTCATCTTTGGGCCACCTGCTATTACAACGGGTATTGGGCATCCATTTGTAACCTTTTCAAACGATTTTGGATCCCCCGTATAAACGACCTTAACTATATCGGCTCCTAATTCAGCGCCAACCCTTGCACAGTGTGCAACGACATCAGGATCATATGGATTCTTGATGTGTTCGCCTCTTGCATACATCATTGCTATTAGAGGCATACCCCATTCAAGGCAACTTTCGGAGATATGTCCAAAATCCTCTAACATCTTCCCTTCATTTATATCACCTAAGTTTACCTGAAGGGAAACACCATCAGCCCCTATCTTTATTGCTTCTTCCACTGAGCATACTATTACCTTGGAATTTGGTCTTGGCGAAAGTGAGGTACTTGCCGATAGGTGAATTATTAAACCAACATCCTTTCCTGACTGCCTATGTCCATAAGCTACAAGACCCTTATGAATGATAACTGCATTGGCTCCGCCATTTGCAACCTTATCTATACTCTCCTTTATGTCTATTATGCCCTGTATTGGACCCATTGTTACTCCGTGATCCATAGGGATTATCACTGTTTTACCGGTTTCCCTGTTTATAATTCTTTCCATTCTTATGGTTTTACCTATTTTCATTTTTCCTCCGGGATTTTTTAAAACCTAAAGATTTAGCTTAATTTTAATTTATAGATTACCATTCCCCTCCCCTTTGGGAGGGAAATAATCTGCATATGAGAATGTGAACTTTTCAATGAAATCGCACAGAACGTGTCCGAGTGTGATATGAACTTCCTGAATTCTTGGTGTTGAAGGACTGTTAACGATTAGACAATGATCAGCCATATTCTTTAATTTTCCACCATTCTTTCCAGTAAAACCGATTGTAAGCAAACCAATATCCTTTGCCTTTTGAACTGCAAGCAAAACGTTCCTTGAGTTCCCGCTTGTGCTTATTCCTATCAAAACATCCCCTTTACTACCAATTGCTTCGACCTGCCTTGCAAATATTTTATCAAATGAGTAGTCATTTGCAACCGCTGTAAGTATGGATGTATCGGTTGTCAATGCAACAGCCGGTAGTGCCCTTCTTTCCAACTGGAATCGCCCTACTAGCTCAGCTGCAATATGCTGGGCATCTGCAGCGCTTCCACCATTACCACATAGAAGGATCTTTCCTTTCTGTTTTACATGTTTTGCTATATCTAAAAAGGTGTCGTAAACCTCATTGAGATTTTCCTCAATAAAATTTCTCTTGGTATCCGCACTTTCACGAAAACTACGGTAAATAAGCCTTTTCATGCATTCATTGCCTTTAGGAATTCCTCGTTAGTTTTATACTTCCTTAACTTTTCAAGCAAAAACATCATTGCATCAACGGGTGACATGCTTGTCAATATCCTTCTGAGTATCCATATCCTGTTCAATTCCCAATCTGTAAATAAAAGTTCTTCCTTCCTTGTTCCGGACTTTTGAATGTTAATTGCAGGGAATACACGCTTTTCAACAAGTTGCCTGTCCAGGACGATTTCCATATTTCCCGTTCCCTTGAATTCCTCAAATATTACATCGTCCATTCTACTTCCAGTTTCAACCAAAGCCGTAGCTAAGATTGTTAAGCTTCCTCCTTCCTCAATGTTCCTTGCAGCACCAAAAAACCTCTTTGGTTTATTAAATGCACGTGCATCAATGCCACCAGATAGAATCTTGCCACTTGCAGGGGTCAAGGTATTGTAAGCCCTTGCAAGTCTCGTCAAACTATCAAGCAGTATAACAACATCCTTCTTATCCTCAACCAGTCTCTTAGCCTTCTCAATCACAATTTCTGATACCTGAGCATGCCTTTCCGGTGGTTCATCAAAAGTCGAGCTTATGACCTCGTCCGCAAGGGTGTTTCTTTTCATATCCGTTACTTCTTCTGGCCTTTCGTCTATTAGGAGAATTATGAGGTAAGTATCCGGCGAATTTGTCTTTATTGAATTTGCTATCTTTTGAAGCAAAACGGTTTTACCAGCTCTTGGCGGTGCTACTATCAGACCCCTTTGTCCTTTTCCAATGGGTGAAACCAGATCTATAACGCGTGTAGATAGATCTAAAGGATTATGCTCAAGTCTAAATCTTTCCGTTGGATGGAGGGGTGTAAGCTTATCGAAGTTAGGCCTTTGCTTTGCGGAGCTTACAGGTTCCCAATTTACAGCATCTGGCTTTATAAGGGCATGATACTTCTCGTTGTCCTTTGGTACTCTAACCTCACCGGCTATCGTATCCCCTGTCCTTAGTCCAAAACGTCTTATCTGGGATGGTGATACATAAACATCCGTTGAGTTTGGAAGGTAGTTGTTTTCAGGTGACCTTAAAAAGCCAAAGCCGTCAGGTAAAACTTCTAAAACACCTACCTTAAATATCGCACCTTTTTTCTTGGCATTTTCCTCAAGTATTTGAAGTATTAAATCCCTTTTTCTCGAGGATTTAACCTCTATTCCTAAACTTTTTACCAATTTCCTTAGATCAAATATGCTCATTTTCTCGAAATCTTCTATACCAAAATTTTTTGTTGATGTTTCATCAGCCATGTTTAACTTTTCCTCCGAAAGATTTTTGAATTATAGTTTGAAGGTATTTCCTACTTTTCCGTGAACCTTGCAATCCAAATACTCAACTCGAATAGTACCATTAAAGGTAAAGCCATCATTATCTGAGAAAAAGCATCTGGTGGTGTCAATACAGCAGCTACCACAAATATTATAAGTATAGCGTATTTTCTATTCTTTGCAAGCATTTTGTGATTTACTATTCCAAGTTTTGTAAGAAGCCATGTAACAACGGGCAGTAGAAAGACTACCCCAAAAGCCAGTAACATTTGAATCACAAACGAAATGTAATTTCCGACCGTTATCTGGGGAACTAAAAGATTACCCATAAAACCAAGTAAAAACCTTAAACCGAATGGCAGTATAATAAAGTAAGCAAATGCTATACCTGTAAAAAAGAACAGGGAACAAAATAAGATAAAGGGGAAGATAAATTTCCTTTCATGCTCGTAGAGTCCTGGTTCTACAAATTTCCATACCTGATAGATGATAAAAGGCATAGCTATTATAACACCGGAAAACATACATAACTTTAAAGCGGTAAAGAATCCTTCAGTTGGAGATAGGAAGATAAGTTTGCCCTGTATGTTGTGTGGCAGTGGCTTTTCGATAACTAAAAATATTGCCTTTCGGAAAGGCCAGGATATTAAAAACCCAACCACCACCGCTACAATGGATTTAAATAACCTTATCCTTAATTCTTCGATATGCTCTGTTACCGGTGTTTCATTAATTTCGGTTTGCTTTTCAGGCATGAATTACTGTTCCTTAATCTTTATTTTTTCCCCTAATTCTTCCTTCTTTTCCTTCTTTTCCTTCTTCTCATCCTCATTTATTGCCCCGGTTGATGCCTTCCTAAACTCGTTTATGGCCTTTCCGGTTGAACGTGCAAGTTCCGGAAGTTTTGATGGCCCAAATATCAGTAGGGCAATGATAAGAATGATGATAAGTTCATTCGTCCCTATTCCAAACATTCAGCCTCCCTTGTTGCTTCCTTAAGTTTTTTGAGTAATATTTCTAGATTTTTAAAATCACTTCTCCCTACGTATTTTACAACAGCACTGCCCACTACAAATCCATCTGCTAAGTTGTACATCCTTTTAATATGCTCCGGCCTTGATATACCAAATCCAACCACGACTTTTTTGTTAGTTATATCCTTTATTTTCCTTATATCGGATCCTATTTTCTCGTATGCAAGATCTTCCCTTTCACCGGTTATTCCAGTTACGGACACGTAATATATAAGATCCCCACTTGACCTTCCGATCTTTTTAAGCCTCTCACTATTACTGGTTGGGGCTGCTAAGAAAATAGGAGATAATCCCTTTGATTTTGCAGTTTTGGAAAAGTTCTTGCCTTCCTCAGGTGGAAGGTCAGGAACTATGAACCCATCAGCACCAGCTTTTTTTGCATCCTCTATAAACTTTTTCATTCCATAGGCATACATAGGATTGTAGTAGCCCATGAGAATTATAGCCTTTTTGGGGAATTCCTTTCTGAGGTTTGACACCAGTTCTAATACCTTTTCCGTATCTGCACCGGCGAAGAGAGCCCTTTCATGTGCTTTCTGTATCGTCGGGCCATCAGCAAGAGGATCGGAGAATGGCATCCCTACCTCTACTATGTCTGCATACTTGAGTATCAGTTTGAAGGCCTTTAACGAATCCTTGCAGTTTGGATCGCAAGCTGTGGAATAAACAATAAACGGCTTTTCACCTTTCCTGCCCAACTCTTCAAAAGTTTCTTTTATCCTATTCATATTACCTCGTTATTTTAAGCTGCCCATTTTAAAATAAGCAAAAGTCCTAAGTTAGCAAACTTGACATCCTAAATATCAATTATAAACTTTAGTTTGTCAGTTTTTAAAGGAGGCAATAGAATGAAAAAGGGAATACATCCAAAATATAAGCAAACAAGGGTTGTATGTGCTTGTGGTAATACATGGGTAACAAGATCAACGAAGTTCCCTGAAATAAAGGTAGCTATATGCAGCAAGTGCCATCCATTCTACACTGGTACAAAGAAGGCAACATCCGTTGCTGGAAGGGCTGAGAAGTTCAGGAAGAAGTATGGAAACAAGTATTGATGGTGTTAGCCTCATATCCCAAAGTTATGATATGCCAAGGTTAATAACGATTGCCGCAAGGGTTTGCTATTCTAATTTAGAATTAGATGAACTTTTGAAAGGTGCCTCAGATGAGGGGCTTGTAGGTCGTATTGTTGATATGGGTCACCTTTCGGTTGTGGAACATGGCGTTATGACGTTTAAGGTCGATAAGGCCTTTAAGGATGAAGTATTCAAGATACTTATAGATAAACCATTCATCAAAGTTTCGGATAAAACAGGCTACCTCATAGTTTCCATAAATTTGAGGACGATGCTAGAACTCCTAAGCGAATGCCCCGATCTTAAACTTATAAAAGCCCTCAAAAGTTTTCTACCAAGCTTTCTAGCCGAAAAGCCCAATACTTAGGTATCTTTCCCCAGTATCCGGTAGAACTGTAACCAATTTCTCATCTCTTCCTAACTTTCTTGCTACTTTTAGCAGTGCTGCTACATTTGCACCGGATGAAACACCGGCAAATATTCCATACTTTGAGGCTAAGACATTTGAAAATTCCTTGGCTTCATCGTATGAAATGGTTATAACATCATCAACCAAGCTCATATCCATTATCTTTGGCACAAAGCCTGCGCCAATACCCTGAATTGAGTGTTTACCAGCAACACCTTCTGATAATACTGGGCTTGCCTTTGGCTCAACTGCAAACACCTTACATTTCGGGTTAACCTCCTTGAACCTTCTCGCTATACCCATTAGCGTTCCCCCCGTTCCGACACCGGCAACAAACGCATCGGGAATGCTACCGATCTGCCTAAGTATTTCTATGGATGTTGTCTTATAGTGTGCTTCGGGATTTAATGGGTTTTCAAATTGCTTTAATGGAAGGTAGACATTAGGTTTTTCCCTTGTCAGTCTTTCAACCTCCTGGACTGCACCCTTGATGCCCATTGATGCAGGCGTAAGGATAAGCTCAGCACCGAAAGCCTTTAGTATCATTTTTCTCTCGTTACTCATGTTCTCGGGCATCACTATTGTGCATTTATAGCCCTTTGCAGCACAAACCAGGGCAATGCCTATCCCGGTATTTCCGCTTGTTGCCTCGATGAACCTCGTGTTTTCATTTATCAGTCCCTTTCTCTCTGCATCTTCTATGATGTAGAGGGCTACCCTATCCTTTATGCTTCCACCCGGGTTAAACATCTCAAGTTTCAGGTAAAGCCTGTATCCCTCGATTTCAGTTTCAATCAGGGGCGTATTACCTATTGTGTCAAGAATACTTCTAACCTTTCTTAGATTCATTTTTCCTCCGTGAGGACCAATTCTATCATATCCTTGTTTCCATATTGACAAATATGGTATTTTGGCTAATAATTAAGTAGTAAATAACCTAAAGGAGGAAAACATGGAAAAGGTTCTCAGGATGATGGATGCAAAATTCTGTGCAAGGGGAAATTGGAAGGTAAGTAAGGACAAGTTCGTGGATTCGTTCAAGCAGGGAAGGATGATCATGCTTGACGTGAGAAGCAAACAGGAAACCGATGTCCTATCACTCAAGAGGTTTGGCATTGAAATTCCGATATACGAACTGCCTGATCGTTTAAGCGAAGTGCCAACCGACAAAACCATCGCTACGTTTTGCTCAGGTAAGACAAGAGCTACCTTGGCTTTGGCGTACCTTATGAGTAAAGGCTTTGAGAATGTTGTGCTTTTGGATGCAACCCTGGCTGATTTCGCATCCCTAATAAGTCCAGGTCTTGCATTGAGACTCTAAGCCTCAAATGTTCCCCTCTTGCCCAGCTTTCAGCTGGGCTTTTTTTGTTTATTTCCTATTGACTTGTTTAACTATTTCGTTTATACTTTAAAACAGAAAATACTAAAAGGAGGGGTAACATGAAGAAGGTGGACAGAAGAAAGTTCCTGAAAGACCTGCAACTCCTTGGTGTTGGGTGCGTTGCAGGCAGTTTAGCAGGTCCTATCATCTCATCCTGTGGCGGTGGTGGCGGTTCAGCTGAAAGTGAAACATCAAATGCTGCTTCGACTCCATCCAACGTTGGTTCAAGGATTCTGTTTCCGTGGCCCTATAAGGAATTAGATCCAAATGAGGCTGCTGACCATGCATATATAGCAAGCTACAGTTATCTAAAGATCGGCAATGGTAAAGCCCATGGATGTGGCTACGGCGCATTTGAAGGTGTGATAGGTACCTTGAGAAAGGTTGTTGGAAGTCCTTACGACCAAATACCGACAGGCATGCTTTACTTTGGAAGAGC
>CAZXGR010000015.1:0-36431 GCA_964640245.1 uncultured bacterium
GTTTTTGGTTATATATTTAATGTGACATGGCTAAGAAGAAAACGGTTTATGTTTGTCAATCGTGTGGATACAAAAGCCCAACATGGTCTGGGAGGTGTCCGCAGTGCGGCAAGTGGGGAACGTTTGTTGAGGAAGTTGAAACAGGTACCAATACCAAAATTAGTTGGATAGACAAGAAGTCCGAGGTATTACCCATATCGTCGATAGGGGAATCATGCGAAAGCAGGTTTGAGACGGCAATTCGTGGATTTGATAACCTTTCAGGCGGGGGATTGGTCAAGGGTTCCGTCTGCCTTCTGTCGGGTGAGCCGGGAATAGGAAAGTCAACCTTCCTGCTTCAGCTGTCAAACATCATGGCATCATATGGAAAGGTTCTATACGTCACAGCCGAGGAATCGGCAGAACAGATCGGCTTAAGGGCGAGAAGGCTTGGCATAAAGAGTTCAGGATTATTTGTCCTTGCCGAAAACAACCTTGATGTTATAGCTGAAAAGATCAAAAGATTGAAGCCTGTTTTTGCCGTCTTTGATTCCATTCAAACCCTTTACGTTCCTTACATAGAATCTGCAGCGGGGTCCGTATCACAGGTGAGGGAATCGGCATCCTTCATAACGAGGCTTTCAAAGACAAGCGGGATTACATCGTTTATCGTTGGGCATGTTAATAAAGAAGGGAACATTGCAGGGCCTAAGGTCTTGGAACACATAGTTGATGCTGTTTTTCAATTTGAAGGGGATAAGGGATATAATTTTAGAATATTGAGCAGTCAGAAGAACAGGTTCGGCTCAACGGGGGAAGTAGCGGTGTTTGAGATGAGGGACAGCGGGCTTTTCGAGGTTCCAAATCCATCGGAGTTCTTTCTATCCGAAAGGCCGGAAGGAAAACCTGGTTCTGTGATATTCTCAGGCATCGAAGGAACAAGGCCCATGCTTCTCGAGATACAGGCACTTGTAACGAGGGCAGCATTTACAACCCCGCAGAGAAGGGCAAAGGGTGTTGACCTAAACAGGTTGTCCCTAATTGTGGCCATACTTGAAAAGGAGCTAGGCTACCCGCTCAGGAACTTCGATGTCTTCGTCAACGTAGTAGGCGGGGTAAAGGTAAGCGAGCCTGCCGTTGATCTTGCAGTGGCACTTGCAATAGCTTCAAGCTACACCGGTAAGCCTATAATGGAAAACTTAGCGGTATTTGGGGAAATGGGCCTAACGGGAGAGGTAAGGAGAGTTAAGCTTGAAAGGGAAAGGGAAAAGGAAGCTGCAAAGAACAACTTTGAGGTTCTTAAGAACGTAAAGAACATCTCAGAGGCAGTTGCCAGATCGCTTGGGGGAAATCATGAGCCTAACGTCCCGGTTGATAGACACAGATGCAAGGGCACAGGAAATAGTAGAGGAATCTAAGAGGAAATCTGCCAAGTTAAAGGATAAGCTTGACGATGAAAGAGCCAGGCTGAACATGAAAAATGAGGAAACGCTGAAGGCGGAGCAGGCAAGGATCGCTGAGGAATCCAAGGAAGAGCTTTCAAAGTTTAGGAAAAAGAAGGAAGAGCTTGCGGAGCAAAGGATTAAAGCGATAGACTCTATAAACATAAGCGGGATCGTTGCCGAGGCGTTTAAGGCATACATGGATGAGACATGCAGCTAAAACCATATGCAAACAGCATCTGCAGGTGTGAGAAATCCAAGCTCTTGAGCGGGGATTTCCTTGAGGGCATTGCAAATTCAAGAAACATTGGAGATATCTTTTCAAGATTAAAGCAAACTACTTATTCGAGCTACTTAGGTAACCCGCTGAGGATAAACGAGGGGCTGGGGAAATGCTTCGATGATCTGTTTAACAAGGTAACAGGGGGTATTAAGCACAAAAAGGCATTTGTTGGGTTCTTTTACGACAGAAAGCTGTTTTTAAGGAATGTGCCTAAATACATTAAGGGTATAAGGGACAAAAGGTTAAAGGATATTCTTTTAAGCTACGTAGACATGATAAACATCACGAGCATAGTAAGGTATAGAATTATCAGGGGTTTAAAGGTTGATATGTTTGCAAGGTTACTGATACCGTATGGGCATCTCTACAAACAGGTGAGGGAAAGCGTATCGGCAAGAAGCCTAAGTGAGCTGAAGGAGAATTTAGGTAACCTTGTCCCTGATTTTCTTGACTTTACCGATCTAAGGAAGTCACTCTATCATTACCACTACCAATTTTTGGAAAGGGCATGGTACGGGTATCCGTTTAGCCTGTCCGTTCCCTTCTCGCTTTTGAGAATGAAGGAGTTGGAGATCAAGAACATAGGAACATGCATAGAGGGAGTAAGGTTCAACGTAAAGCCAGGGGAAATAAAACGCATGATGGTGGGGATAGATGCTGTTTCCAGAGAAGCTGCTTAAGGTTTACATAGAGATACCCAGCAACAGGCTGAATGAGGAGCTTGAGTCAATTGGAAAATTGGGTATAGTGGACATAGATGAATCAAAAAGGCAGCCGAAGTTTGAACTTGAGTTAGTGAAGGTAAACAGCCTGATAGCGGTCACAAGATCGATCCTCGACAGTTTGAACCTCTCAGCCGATGTGAATCCATCAAAACCGGTTCAAGAAAGCTTGGAGGATATAGAGAACGAGCTGCTCGGTATTCAAGAAAAGGTGAAGAGGGTCTCAAACCTTAGAAAAATGGTTCAAGATACGGCATCGCTTGTCGAAAAGGCAGAAGCCATTAAGAAGCATCTAACCGAGATAGATATAGAGAGCCTTGAGAAAAACCTGAAGTTCATAAGGTCTAGCTACGGCCTTTTACCGTCGGGGAACCTTGAAAGCTTTATCTTATCAGTGAAATCGCTGAAGCTGTTCTATGTTTACTCAAGCATTTCACCCGGTACATCGTGCTTTGCCGTTTTCTACCTTGATAGTGATAGGGAAGACGTTGAAAGGATACTAAGCTCATTTGGCATATCGGTTGTGAAGAACACCTACTTTTTACCGTCAACCCTGAAAAAATTGAATGAGGACAAGCTTAAGCTTAGTGAAGAAATATCAAGTTTGAAACAGAGTGAAGGTAAAAGATCCCAAAGGATACTTTCGAACCTTCTGTACCTAAAGGAGATATTCTCAGCTGAGACGTCCCTGATAAGTGAAAGCGGAAGGTTTGTACTTGAAGGATGGGTGCCAAAGAAGGAATTGGGGTCTCTAAGGAAAAGCCTCAAGTATTCAAGCTTAAAGGTGGAAAATGCCGGAAGGGATGCACCGACGCTGTTAAGAACGCCATCCGTGCTTAAACCATTTGAAAGGTTGGTTACCTCATTTTCATACCCCGGTTACAACGACATAAATCCAACACTGCCCTTTGCGGTTACCTTTCTGATTATATTCGGAATGATGTTTGGGGATGTCGGGCATGGTCTGTCCCTCTTCATAGGGGGATTTCTCATAAGGGGAAAGTACAGGGACTTGGGTAAGGTTATATCCCTATCGGGCATATCATCCACGATATTTGGTTTTCTGTACGGCTCGTTCTTCGGGTTTGAGTTTAAGCCGATTCTGTTTAATCCGATGAGGGATATCGATAAGCTTGTGGCCTTCAGCCTTGCAACCGGCATTATTGTAATAACGGTAGGCTTCATGTTGAATGCCATTTCCCTTTTCAAGAAGAGGAACATATGGGATTTGATATCGGGCGAGGCTGGTATAGTTTCCTTTTTAATCTACTGGTTAACGATAGCCATAGCGATAAAGGCTCTGGTATTTAAGCTGAGCGTGAAGGTTGAGATGTTTGTGCTTTTAGGCCTATTCCTGTTGTTTGTGGTAGTTGGCTACCTTAGGAACAGGGAATTCTTGGCATCGGCAATGGATGTAATAAACAACTTTGTAGAGAACATAGTCAATACCATTTCGTTCATAAGGCTTGGGGCTTTTGCGTTGGCACATGCGGCACTGCTGTTTGCGGTCTTCTCAATTGCCAACAGCATAAAATTTGTAGGTTCAAACTACATTATAATAGTAACTGGAAACATCGTCATCATCGTCTTGGAGGGGTTAGTTGTCACGATACAAACCCTAAGGCTCAACTACTACGAGTTCTTCAAGAAGTTCTTTAAGGGTAATGGAAGGCCGTTTAAGGCTTTCATGTTGGAGGGAAGATGAAATGTATACTTAAGGTTATCCTGCTTCTGTGTATACCATCGGTAGCGTTTGCAAGTGATAGGTCATGGGGCTTTATCTCAGCGGCCCTATCGGTGGGAAGCTCGTCGATAGCGGCAGGCATTGCCGTAGCCATGGTAGGCTCTGCTGCGATGGGGACGATAGGCGAGAAGCCGGAGGTTTCCGGGAAAGCCCTTATATTCCTTGGGCTTGCAGAAGGTATAGCGATATACGGATTGATCGTAGCCATACTGATATTGGGAAAGCTATGAGGGTAGTTGTAATTGGAAGCAAGGATGAGTGTTTAGGTTTTAAGCTTGCCGGATGTGAAACGGTCAACGTCGTTAATGAGGACGATGCCGTTAGGAACCTGGATAAATTGCTGTCTAACAACGACGTAGCAGTGGTAGGAATCGTCGATAGGTTTTACGATTTAGTGCTGAACAGGTTTAAGGAGAGGCTTAAGGAAAGGGCAATACCCTCGGTTGTCTTTATTCCCTCGTTTAGTGGCGTTAAGCTTAAGAGAAGTTTAAAGGAGTACGTAGGCGATGTTCTCGGAATCAGACTTTAAGGCTTTTGAGGAAAGGGTAATATCGGCTGCAAGGGGCATCTATGCCGAAAATGTAAAAGCGGCAGAGGAGAGCTTTAAACGGGAAGTAGAAAGGTTAAACGGGGAAGCAGAACAGAAGCTGAACCTTTTGAAAAGGGAACTGATAACTAAGGAGAGGTACGAAAAGCAGAGAAGGATGGATGAAATAGAAGGGGAGTTAAAGCGCAGGATTCATGAAAGGATAAAGGCTAAGATAGAAATGATAAGGCAGCTTTGCCTTAAAACGATTGAGGAAAACGAGGAAAGGATCTTTAAGGGATTTATATCATCCGTCATTAAGAAGTATAAGGATGGGACGTTTATCGTAAATAAGAAGTACCAATTGTACTTTAAGGGAACCAATTTCAAGATCGGCGATGTGGCTTATGCCATTTTCATAAAGGGCAGGATTCAGGTCGAACTATCGGCGGAGGATTTCATTCAATCTGCCGTCCAGGATTTCCTTAAAACCGTGGAGAACCTTTAATGGCGTGCATATCAGGTATATTTGGCCCTATTGTCCATGCTAATATCAAAGGTGAGAACGTTGGAATGTACGAGGTAGCAAGGGTTGGGCATCAAAGGCTGTGGGGCGAGGTAGTATCGATAGATAGGGATACTGCAGCCATACAGGTTTACGAGGACACTGAGGGATTAAGGCTGGGCGAACCTGTTGAGTTTACCAGGAACATGCTCAGTGCAGAGTTAGGCCCCGGGTTAATCGGGTCGATATTCGACGGTCTGCAGAGGCCCTTAAGAAACATGAAGGTATGGATAGAAAAAGGCGTTTCGATGCCGGCGCTTGACGTATCTAAAAAGTGGCACTTCAAACCAGTGGTTAAGGTAGGGGATAGAGTATCAGCTGGAACGATTGTAGGAAGCGTTGATGAAAATGGATTTGAGCATAGGATCCTGTCCCCCTTTAGCGGAATGGTTGAATCGATTAATGAAGGCGAGTTTACAAATAATGAGACATGTGCCGTGGTATCCGGTGAGAACGTAAAGCTGTCCTCGATGTGGCCCATCAGAATTCCAAGGCCTTTCAAGGAAAAGCTCATGCCCAGCATACCGCTTATAACCGGACAGAGAATAATTGACTTTCTGCTTCCCATAGCAAAGGGAAGCTCGGCCTGCATACCGGGAGGCTTTGGAACAGGTAAAACCGTTTTACAGCAAACCCTTGCCAAGTGGTCGGATGCGGATGTCATCGTTTATATTGGATGTGGCGAAAGGGGAAATGAGATGACTGAGGTCTTGGAGGAATTTCCAAGGCTGAAGGATCCAAGAACCGGTGAAAACCTCATGAAGAGAACGGTTCTAATAGCAAATACATCGAACATGCCGGTCTCTGCAAGGGAGGCATCTATCTACCTTGGCATAACGATAGGCGAATACTTCAGGGATATGGGATACCATGTGGCACTCATGGCTGATTCCACTTCACGGTGGGCAGAAGCGATGAGGGAGATATCTGGAAGGATGGGGGAGCTTCCGGTAGAGGAAGGTTTCCCAGCTTACCTTTCGGCGAGGATTGCAGGGGTTTACGAGAGGGCCGGTATGTGTAAAACCATTTCCGGGGACATAGGATCCCTTTCAATGATAGGTGCCGTTTCGCCTCCGGGCGGAGACTTCTCCGAACCTGTTACGAGGCAGACGAAACGCTTTACGGGCATATTCTGGGCACTTGACAAGGCATTGGCAAATGCGAGGTTCTACCCTGCAATAAACCTATTTTCGAGCTACAGTGCCTATGTTAAAAGTGTTAACAAGTGGTGGGATGAGAGATTTAAGGATTATGACAGCCTAAGGGCATGGATGGTGAACGTGCTTCAGGAAAACCAAAAGCTTCAGAAAATAGTGAAGCTCTTAGGCAAGGCATCGCTTCCCGAGGATAAGAAGCTGACGGTGGAAACGGCCTACGTGGTAGAGGAGGCATTTTTAAAACAGAATGCCTTTGACAGTGTGGATGCCTATTCCTCACCGGAGAAACAGGTTCTCATGGCAAGGGTTATAAGGACTCTATACGAAAGTTGGTTAAGTGCATTTAAAAGGGACATTCCCGTTAGTATTTTGACGTCGCAGAGAATCGTAGAGGATGTGCTTAGGATGGGTAGTACGCTGAAGGATGAGGATTCATTTAACGAGCTTATCGATAACATTAAGAAAACCTACGAAAAACTAATGGAGAGCTATACTTGAATGTAAGGTACACTGGCGTATACAAACTGAAGGGGCCTCTTCTCTTCTTTAAAACGGTTGAAGGCATATCGTTTGGCGAGACGGTGAAAGTTCACTACAAAGGCGAAACGATAGTTGGAAGGGTAATAAGTATAGACGGTGATGTAACGGTAATAGAGGCACTTGGAAACACATTTAAGCTTTCACCTAAGGCCATTACCGTTGAATTTTCCGGAAAGCCGTTTGAGGTAATGTTATCAACGTCCATTTTGGGAAGAAGGTTCAATGCCCTTGGAAGGCCAATAGATGGGCTTTCAGAGGTAGTAGGTAAAAGGCTGAACGTGAATGGAAACCCTATAAATCCAGCTTTTAGGGTTTATCCAAATAAACCCATACATACAGGTATATCGGCAGTAGATGGTTTAAACACGCTCGTCAGGGGGCAGAAATTGCCGGTGTTCTCTGTTTCGGGCGTTCCATGTGAGGAATTTGTCATTCAGCTTGTTAAGCAGATAAAGGTATCGGATAGGAGTGTTGTAATCTTAGGGGCAATCGGCATAAGGTCGGAATCTGCCGAGATGCTTGTACGATCGATACCAAGCAACGGTGTGCTATTTATAAGCCAAGCCGATGAACCTGCAACGAACCATATCCTCATTCCAAGGCTGGCGCTAACAGCCTCGGAGTACCTCGCATTTGAAAACGGCTTTGACGTTGTAACGATACTGTACGATATGACAAACTACTGTGAAGCCCTAAGGGAGATATCCTCTGAAAAGGGAGAAATCCCCGGTAGAAAGGGTTATCCAGCTTACATGTACAGCGACCTTGCATCGGTTTATGAGAGGGCCGGAATGATAAAGGGAATAAACGGGTCTATAACCCAGATACCTGTCCTAACGATGCCCGATGATGACATAACAAACCCAATTCCAGACCTCACAGGTTACATTACGGAGGGGCAGATAGTTATGGATAGAGATCTTCACAAGAAGGGTATATACCCGCCGATAAGTGTGCTTCCCTCGCTTTCAAGGCTCATGTCAAAGGGCATAGGTAAGCTACAGCATAGGTGGGCAAACCAGATATATGCTGCGTATGCAAGGTCAAAGCATGTAGAGGTACTTTCGTCTATCGTAGGTGAATCTGAGCTGGGCGAGGATGAAAGGGCTTATCTAAAGTTTGGAAGGCTCTTTGAGAAGGATTTCCTTTCACAGGGCAGGGATGAGAACAGAAGCCTTGACGAAACAATGAAAATTGGCTGGAAGCTTCTCTCAATACTTCCAAGGTCCCAATTAACGCATCTAAAGGAAAAGGATCTGGGGTTCCTAAATGCTGAGAAGTAAGACGGCACTTCTAAACTTGAAGTCTGACTTGGAATTAGTAAAAGAGGGAAAGGGTATATTGGAGCAAAAGAGAAACATCATCCTTAGGGAGATAGTGAGGATCCTCGACCGTGTCGAAGCGGAAAGGCAGAGGTTGAATACCATAGTACTAAATGGCTATAAACTTACGGTAAAGGGATACATGGAGGTTGGTGAATCAGAACTTGCCAAGGTTAAGCCGGAGGAGTCTTTAAACGTAACTGCAAGGAAAAGGATTTTTGCTGGTATCGTTGTACCAGAGGTAAAGCTCGAGGTAGATAGGAAAACTATATTGGAACCTACCGATTCGGTCTTCTCAGAACTTGTAAGGAAGACATTTGAGGAAGCAGTTAGGATAATGGTTAGCCTTGCAGAGATAGAGATAAAGGGCTGGAGGCTTGCAGAGGAACTAAAGAAAACGGTTATTAGGGTTAATGCAATTGAAAAGTACTACCTTCCAAAATACAAGAATGAGATTAAGAGGATAGAGGAAGCCTTAAACGAGGACGAGATAAGGTCCATTAGCATTCTCAAGGCTTTGAGCCAAAAAGATTAGATCCTTTTCCAGTTTCTCTTTTCAATCATGTAGTAAAGCACAGGGATAACGATCAGCGTAAGCATGGTGGATGCAAACACGCCAAAGAGTATCGAAATTGCAAGCCCTTGGAATATAGGGTCGAGAAGTATTACGGATGCACCGACCATGGCAGCTGCTGCCGTTAGCAGAATCGGCCTAAACCTAACTGCACCCGCCTCAATAATCGAATCCACCAATGGGGCATTTTCCCTCTTTCTTATGAGTATGAAGTCAACCAATATTATGGAGTTTCTTACAACGATGCCGGCAAGTGCTATAAAACCTATCATGGATGTAGCTGTAAAGTAAGCAGTCCTTCCTATGATCTGGCTCATTATCCAGTGGCCGGGGATAACGCCTAAGAGCGTTAGTGGAATAGGTGCCATTATCGTAAGGGGGATTGTAAACGACTGAAACTGCCCAACGATTAAGAGGTATATAAACAGTAAAGCTATTGCGAATGCTATTCCAAGGTCCCTAAAGGTTTCGTATGTTATCTGCCATTCGCCATCCCACTTCATGCTTGGAACAAAGTCTCCTGATGGCATGGATGGGGGAATGAACGAATACCTAAGCTTGATACCATCTACCTTGTGCGTTTTAAGGTACCTGTTTATCGACAGTATGGGGTATATAGGGGACTCATACTTCCCAGAAACATCAGCCGTAACGTAGGAGACAGGGTGAAGGTTCTTGTGGTATATGGTCTTACCTGCAGGCACCTTTTCTATCCTTGCCAATTCCCTTAGCGGTACGAGCTTGCCTGTTTTACTCATTACCGAGAGGTTCAATACATCGTCGGGCTTTAGCCTCTGTAACCTTGGAAGCCTCAAGAATATGTAAACGGGTTTAACGGTTTTCTCTACGCCTGATGCAGAAATGGGCATGCCGTTCAGCGCAATGCTTACCGTTCTAACAATGGCGGCTTCGGAAACACCGGATTCAGCTGCTTTTGCCCTATTTACATTTACAACGTACTTGTAGTGGTCTGCATCGACCATCGTATCGACATCAACGACACCCTTCGTGTGTTTAAATATCCTCTCCACATCCCTTGCAATTTGCCTTCTCTGCTTGTCGTTGTTACCGTAAATCTCGGCAACCAAGGTTGAGAGTACGGGAGGTCCAGGTGGAACCTCAACGACCTTTATATTGGCATTTTTATCGATCTTCAAACCTGCCTTTTCAATGAACGGTCTCTCTTCCTTTGCTATCTCGTGCGATTGACGCTTCCTCTCGTGCTTATCGATAAGGTTAACCCTGATACTCGCAACGTTGCTTCCCCTTCTGAGGTAGTAATGCCTTACAAGGCCGTTAAAGTCAAACGGCGAAGCAGTTCCTACGTAGCTTTCAAAATCCGTTACCTCTGGTATCTTACTGAGGTAATCGTCCACGGACCTTGTAACCCTTGAGGTTTCCTCTAGTGATGTGCCTTTGGGCATGTCTATGACGACTTGGAATTCGCTCTTGTTATCGAAGGGCAACAGCTTAACGATAACCGTTCTCGTATAGAATAGAAAAAGCGAGCCGATTAGTGAGAGGACAACAACCGTTAGGAAGCACCATCTCTTGGTACCTGACTGGAGTAGAGGCCTTATAAGCTTGTTGTAGATTTTATACGTTTTAGTGTCCTTAACACTGGCAGCTTCGGTTTCCCTTTCAGCTCCACCCTTTAATAGGTAGTACGATGCCCACGGCGAGATCGTAAATGCCACGAGCAGCGAGAAGAACATTGCAGTAGATGCATTGACGGGAATGGGCCTCATGTATGGCCCCATCAAGCCCCTTACAAATGCCATTGGGACAAGCGCAGCAATAACGGTAAGCGTAGCAAGTATCGTAGGATTTCCAACCTCATCAACGGCGTATATGGCAGCCTGAAGTGGCGGCATTCGCTTAAGCTTGAGGTGCCTATGTATGTTCTCGACTACCACGATGGCATCATCTACAAGCAGCCCCAACGTGAAGATAAGTGCAAAGAGCGTTACCCTATTGAGGGTATAGTGAATTAAGAGGTCGACAAACAGGGCAAATGAAAACGTTGCTGGAATGGCCAGTGAAACGACTATAGCTTCCCTTATGCCGAGCGACAGGCCTATGAAGATAATAACAGCTACAATGGCAACGCCCAGGTGAAATAAAAGTTCATGGAACTTATTCTCAGCCGTCTTGCCGTAGTTTCTCGTCAACGTAACGTGAACATCGGATGGAACTATCTTCCCCTTTACCTCACTTAGCTTTTGGAGTATTTCCTTAGCTACAACAACCGCGTTTGTTCCCTTCTTCTTTGATATGGCAATTGTTACAGCTGGAAACTCATTGCCATGCGATGAAATGAAACCTCTGCTTACGCCCTTTTCAGGTGCATTTGGCCCAAAGCCGATAAATACATAGTTATTGGGCTCAACGGGGGCATCGGTAACCTCTGCAACATCCCTTAGATAAACCGGCCTGCCATTGTAAACGGCTACAACTACGTTCCTAAGATCGTTAACGGTCTTTATAAACTTACCCGCCTCAACGGGGAACGACATGTTATTCTGCGTAATGCTGCCTGCAGGTAGCTTTTGGTTAGCTGAGGCTATCGCATTTGCAACCTGAAGCAGTGAAACATGATAGGCCTTTAACTTCGTAGCATCAACTAAGACCTTGAACTTCCTCGAATCGCCACCGATTACCCAGGATTTCGATACATCTTGAACCTGCTTAAGCTGGAGGCAAACTTCATAAGCTACCTTCCTCAAATCGTAAGGTTTTACCTTATTGCTCCAAAGCGTGACCGTAACAATGGGAACATCATCTATATCCATTGGCTTTATTATCGGCTGCATTGCACCCTTTGGAAGCCTGTCGAGGTTGGACATGATCCTGTTGTAGGTCCTTACTATGGCATCGTCCATATCCTGCCCAACCTTAAACCTCGCAACGATCAATCCCATGTTTGGCTTGGATGCAGAGTAAACGTAATCGATGCCCCTTATTTCCCATATCAGTTTTTCAAATTGTGTAATTACCTGCCTTTCAACCCTCTTTGAGGATGCACCGGGATATGGGATAAAAATATCTATCATAGGAACGCGTATCTGTGGATCCTCTTCCTTTGGCGTTAAAACAACGGCGGCAAGCCCCAAGAATATAGAAGCTATAAGTATAAGTGGTGTAAGCTTGGAGGTTATAAACCTTTTGGCAATGTTTCCTGCGAGGCCTAAGTTGAGATCCTTCATCATTCTACCCTTGCACCATCAAAGAGCTTTCCGACGTTGGAACTGGCAATAGTATCGTTATTATGAAGCCCCGAAACAATGGATACGAAGTTTCCCTTGCTTTTCCCTGTTTTAACGAGACAAAGGTGTGCAGTACCGTTCCTGATGACAAAAACGTAGGAGAGAGATCCAAAGTTGTAGACGGCACTCTTAGGTACAAGGATGTATGAGCTTGATCTGGTAGGGATTAAAACCTGTGCATATGTCCCTGGCATCGCTTCCTTACCGTTGATTAGAAGCTTAACCCCAAACTTATGGGAAACCGGGTCAGCTGATCTATTCATTTCACATACTCTGCCACTATAGAGCTTTCCGTCTATGCTTACCTTTAAGGTTTCACCTAATCTTATCCTATCCCTGAACTCAGCATCTACAAAGGCAAGAACCTTTAGTGGGTAGGAACCTATTTCATAAACGCTGACTCGAGGGGAAACGAGGTTTCCAACATCAACCATTCTCTTGAGGATAACGCCGTCCACAGGGGACTTAAGCACAGTGTAGGAAAGGAATGCCTTTGCCTTTGAAAGACCTGCCTCTACCTGTCTTTTCTTTGCAAGGAGTTCGTTTCTCTTCTGTACAACCTGTGCTTCCTTGGCATTTACGGCTTTTACCATATCCCTTGAGGCTTCATACCGTGTTCTAACCTCATCGAACCTCTGCTTCGATACTGCATCTGCATCCAAAAGTTTCTTAAACCTTTTATAGGTGATGCTTGCAAGTTTATACTTGGCAAGAACGGCAGCTTTATTAGCTTTTACCTCATTTAGTGCCTCATTAACCTCTTTTAGGGCACTGTTAATTTCGGATAAACCGGCTTTCGCCCTTTTTACGTCCGGCATTATGTCGCTCGAATCTATGACTGCCAATGTTTGGCCTTTTCTTACAGTTTCCCCAACCTTCGCCCTTGTTGACTTAAGGTACCCTATAACCTTAGGGTTAACCATGATCGTCTTGTTGGATATAACCGTACCAAAGAATGGTACATACGATGTTTCATTGCCAATCATAACCTTAACTGGCTTTACACCGCTTATGGTTTTGAAGTTTAAGTTTTTAGCCTGTTTTTCACCGCATGAAGCGAGGGTTATTAAAACTATGGTTAAGATTAACCTGGCCATCGACACCCCATCAAATCTACAATTAGATAAGTTAGTATATTATAATTTACTGTGATGTCAAGACTGGTTCAAACTCAGAAAATAATCTAAGAACTTGCCGCAGTTTTCGTTAAGGTCATGCCAATCCTTGTCACCTGACAGTAAACTTGCTATATCCATTTCCTTTAGCTCACTTTCATACACACCAAGCCAGTTTTCGAGGTCGGATTTTGTAAGCTCAAGGTGAAATTGAAGCCCTATAACTTTTCTCTTATATCTGAATGCCTGATTTCTGTACCTTGCAGTTACACCAAGTCTGACCGAATTCTCTGGTAGATCAAAGGTATCACTATGCCATTCAAAAACCCTTATGGATTCGTAATTGAAAACCCTTTCAAGGTCTTCCTGCGGAAACATGTCGTACCAACCTATCTCACTGCCAAACCTGCCTTTATAGACCTTTGCACCAAGGACATGGGCTATTGCCTGACATCCGAAGCATATGCCCAAGAGTAGTTTATCCTTCTCAATGGCTTCCTCGATCAGCGAAAACTCATAGGGTAGGAATGGAAGGGAATCAAAGACACTAAAGGGTGCCCCAAGGACAACAACGACATCGTAATCCCCAATGCTATCTACCTTTTCACCATTATAGATGTTAAGGTAATCTATGTCGTAGCCCCTTTGGGCCAGATTACCCTCCAAACTGCCAAGTCCTTCAACATCACTATTTTTAACGGCTAAAACCCTCATTTCGTTCCCCCTACCGTTATGTTTCTTATCCTTATAGTTGGGATGGCATCCGAAACAGGTACACCTTGGCCGTCCTTACCGCATGTTCCTATCCCAAAACCAAGGTCCTTTCCCACAGCATCTATATCGTTTAAGACCTTTGGTCCGTTCCCGATAAGGGATGCATCCTTTATCGGCGTTGTGATCTTTCCATTTTCTATCATGTATGCATCGGATATCTCAAACATGAAGTCCCCATTAACCGTGTTTACCTGGCCTCCACCCATCCTCTTAACAAGTACCCCGGACTTGGTATCGGCAACGATATCACTGGGGTTGGAACTGCCCGGTGCTATGAATGTATTTCTCATCCTTGGTATGGGCGCGTACCTGTACGATTCCCTTCTTCCATTGGCCGTGGAGAGTCTGCCTTGCCTCTTTGCCTCGAGTATATCGTACATGAAGCCCTTTAGAATGCCGTTTTCAATGAGGACCGTTCTCTGGGTAGGCATTCCCTCATCATCCCATGCACTGCTTCCGTACTTGCCCTTTAGCGTTCCATCATCAATAACCGTTATTATAGGTGCTGCAACCTTTTGGCCAATCTTGTTGGAGTAAACAGATAGGCCTTGACCTGCAAGGTCAGCCTCAAGCCCATGACCTACAGCTTCATGAACGAGCGTTCCGCCTGCCTCTGAGGATATAACTACGTCAAATCTTCCGGCAGGTGCAGGTTTAGCTTGAAGCATCCTCAATGCCCTTTCCGCTGCCTTTCCAGAGATGTCCTCAACCTTTACGGTATTAAAGATGGAGTAATCACCAAGGTGGCCTATCGGTTCATACCCCGTTTGAAGGTTTGTGCCGTCCGATGCTACTACAAGTACGAGGAATACAACCCTCGGCCTTAGATCGGTAATTACCTCACCTTCCGTATTTACCATGGTTACCTCTTGAATTGAATCCCTCAAAGAAACGGTAACCTGCTTTATCCTATCGCCAAACTCCCTGGCCTTTTCATTGGCAGCTTTGAGAAGGTTCACCTTTTCCCTGACCGGGAAGTCAAAGTTGGTGCCTTCAACAAACTCCTCATACCTCGGTTTCTTTTCCTCAAATGCAATATTTACTTGCCTTTCTAACTTTGCTGCAGATGATAGATCGTTAACTATGGATTCAATGGACGACTTTGCAAGGTTATTCGTAAACCCGTAGTAGGTTTTGAGGTTCTTGATATACCTTATGCCAACGCCCATGGTAAATCCAGATGAAATGTCGATTAGCCTGTTATCCTCGTACTTGGATGAAAACGTAGTGCGCCTTTCAAAGAAAAGGTCACCGTAATCAGCGCCCTTTTCCAAGAGTTTCTTAGCTCCAAACTCACCTAAATCCTTAAAATCCATAACCATTAAAGCCCCCAATCTCTACAGTAGAGAAAATCTTTGCCTACGGTCCTCTGGCAGATCTTACATATAATAGGCATCTTTCTCTTATACTGAGTAATCCTAATCATTCTAAGAACCCGCTTAACAATCCTTTCATCATAACCCAAATCAATTATCTCATCCCTGTTCAGCCTAAGATCAACGTAGGCTATAAGTATCTGGTCAAGCAGCCGGTAGCTTATGCCAAGTTCACCTTCATCCGTTTGGCCCGGCCATAGATCGGCTGAAGGCTTTTTCTTAACTATCCTCTCTGGAACACCCAAAAAGCTTGCCATCTGCCAAACCTGTGTTTTGTACATATCCCCCAAGGGGTTTATGTCCTGCGCAGCATCTCCCCACCTTGTAGAGTAGCCAACCAAAAGCTCGCTTTTGTTACTTGTACCAAGAACCATGGCTTTATTCAAATGCGCAATGTCATAGAGAATACTCATCCTTTCCCTTGCCATCTTGTTGCCTCTTCGTACAACGTCGGCATTTGAAAAAATCTTGAAGTAGCTATCTATCTGTGGTGTTATGTCGATGTTCATGAAGCCTATGCCCAACTGATTTGCTACAAGCTCCGCATCTGCCTTTGAACTTTCCGAGCTTGTCCTATACGGCATTGAGATACCTATGACGTTTTCCTTGCCCAAAGCCCTTGCACCTAAAAACGCCGAAAGCGATGAATCTACACCACCTGAAAGTCCAACCACGGCCTTTTCAAAGCCCGCCTTGTGGAATTCCCTCTTAATGAAGAAGCACACTGCATCCGATATGAACTCCGGATCTTCTATCCTAAGAAGCCCTTCAATCGTATTTCTCACTTAGGATCCTCCTGATATTTCTTTCGACCGTGTCTGGCCTTTCATCCCTCAAAAGCGGGAGGTTTATCCTCGCTGACCTTATAGCGGATTTACTTACATCCACGGTTAAAATATCCTCGTTGAACGATGAACCTTGCTTTATAAGGTTTCCATAGGGGCCGTATATAAACGATGAACCCGAAAATACGAAGCCGTCCTCAACGCCAACCCTGTTTGCATAGAAAACATAGCTTCCCATCATCCTTGAATAGAATTCCCCCATGTTTTTCCAAACCTCTGCATTTCCAAACATCCCCTTATCCTTGTATCCCCTTCCGGGACTTGCCGATTGGGCAAATATCAACTTTACACCCTGAATAAACGAAAGATAAAGGTTAGAAGGGTGCCAGAGATCTTCACAGATCAACACTGAAGCCTTTCCATCGTTCGTTTGAAAGGTATCCACCTTATTGCCCTTTCCAACGAACCTTCCCTCGTCAAACATGCCATATGTCGGAAGATAAACCTTTCTATGAACGTAGTTTACCGTCCCATTCCTCAGTAAGAAGGCAGAATTGTAGAAGATATGGTTATCATCTTCCTCTACGAGCCCCACAATGATATCGATGTCCTTGCTGAGTGAAAGCAGCGGCTTCAGTCTTTCGTCATTTCTCTTGAACGCAACCTCAAATGTTAGATCCTTAAGCCAATACCCTGTAATGGATAACTCTGGAAAAAGGCATATGCTTGCCCCATCGGCTATGCATGACCTTACCATTTCAGCCGTATGCTCAATGTTGTAGCTAATATCCCCAAGCTTCGTCCTAAACTGAACTACCGATACCCTCATATCACCACCTAAAGCCAAACCTTAAAAGCGTCGAGGTTTTAGCATGTACGCCAACACCTCTATAGATCTTAAAACTAATTATACCATCCACGAACCTTGCCCACATTGCCTCCAACTCACCACCTGCTGTAAGGAATAGATGATCTGGGAGTCTATCAAAGCCATCACCTGCGATAACCACAGGCTTTACAAAGACCGTTTTATCCAGAACGTTGAACCTATAATCAGCCTTTATTCTGAAGGTTCTTTTCCCTTTTTGCCTTTCATTTTCAAAGCCCGGAACGTTGGCGGAAAGCAAAAAGTCGCTGCCCGAGTAACCAAATTTGCTTCCAACATCTGCATTAATGTTAAACGTATCAACTCCATTAACATCGATGTGCTTTGAAAAATTAGCCCTAACATCCCCAGTGAAGACATCAGAGGAAATCGGCTCAGCCATATCAACGCCTATTCCGTAGCTAACACCCTTTAGGAAGTAAACCATGTCAGTGATTCCATCGTGTATAAGCTCAAAGTTCATGAAGTTTTCAAATCTATCATCCATACCCTTTCCACTCTTCACACTGTAATCGTTATACGATGGGGAAAAGCCAACTAAAACCCTATTCATCTTATAGGGGTCGAGGTACTTAAGCAGAAAGAGGTTGAACCTGTATGACCTTAGATCATAGGTAGATGTAATCCTTCCGTTTTTGTAGAGATCTTCATCGTAGGACTTAGAGTAGGATAAACCACCCCCAAGATTAATCTTTTCCCTTATAAACCTGTATAGGTTAAACCTTACCGATGAATCCTCGCCTTTTTGGCCGCCAAGCCACTTTGTGTACATGATGAAAAGATGGTGGCCTTCACCTGCTACATTGTAATCCCTTACCTCACCCCCTACCCTGTATGAGCCGTTGGTCTTCAACCTAAACTTCGGTATCGGAACAATAGAGTAGCGTTCCTTAAACCTTATTAAAATATCTACATAGTTTCCGTTATTTATGACCTTTGGTTGAATATCGTAGAAGAGGTGTGTATTCAGAAGATTTCTAATGGATGCTTTGAGCTTTGACCTGTCAAATTCATCACCGGTCTTGAAGAGTAGCTCCCTTCTCACGAATTTAGGTTTAACCCTTCTTAAGCCGGAAAGTTCAATGTTCTTGATCGGAACGGCGAGACAGCTTACGGGAATCATAAGGTATAAAATTATGGCTATCAATGGTTTCATCACTTTCTCAACAATGAAAATAGGAAGATTAGAAAGGACAGCATTATGCTCAACAGAATGCACGTTGAGACCGGAAAGTAGAATGAGAAGTTGTCCCTCTTGATGTAGATATCACCGGGAAGTTTCCCTATAGGTAAAGGTGTCTTTGATGCAATTACAATCAAAAGGCCAGTTATGGCAATGAATATACCGGTAAATATTAAAATCTTTCCAATATCCGACATGCCAACTCCAATAAGTTTGGTAAAAGGTAAACAACATCAATCACAAATGCAAAGATGCCAATTGAAAGAACCGCTGCACAGGAGATATCCTTGGAAGCCTTGGCAAGGGGATGGAATTCGGGCGTTACAATGTCTACAGCTCTTTCCAAAGCCGTGTTCAGCAGCTCAATAACTACAACCATGTAGTTGACAAAAGCCACGAAGATCATTTTAAGGTCCTTCAATACCAAGAATGATACAGTGATTGCAAATACGGCAAGGCAGAAGTTTATCCTCATATGCCTATCGTTCTTTAAGGCATATACCAAACCGTTGAGTGCGAACCCAATACCTTTAACTACGGTTTTCAACTGGGTACTCCACCCTATTGTGATATGCACCTGAGAGAACCTTTTCGAAAACCTTTTCTATGGTATCTATATCCTTCAGTGAAAGGTTACTTTCATCCAACTGCCCAGACGAAACGTCATCCATTATAAGCTTATGGATGAACTTCCTTAAGTTTAAATCTTTCTTATCCTTTACAGACCTAACGGCTGCTTCTACAGTATCGGCAAGCATAACTATACCTGCTTCCTTAAACTGTGGTTTTGGGCCTGGGTATCTAAAGATTGCCTCATCAGCTTTTCCCTTAAGTTCCTTTTCCTTTACGTAAAAGCACTTCATTAACTTTGTACCGTGGTGTTGCCTTATTATGTCTATTATCTTCTTAGGTAAATTGTATTCCTTTGCAAGCTTAACACCGTATTCAACATGGGATTTAAGTATCAAGGCACTTTTCTCCGGAGGAAGTTTATCGTGTACGTTGACGCCTGATAGCTGATTTTCTACAAAGGCTTGTGGATTCTTAAGCTTTCCAATATCATGGTATAAACCACCTGCCTTTGCAAGGGATGCGCTTGCACCTATGGCCTGTGCCGCAGCCTCGGAAAGCGTGGCCACCATGACGGAATGGTTGTAGGTTCCAGGTGCTTTTAAGACAAGCTTCTTCAGTAATGGATTGTTGAGGTTTGCAAGTTCAAGATAAACTATATCGGTTGAAAATCCAAACAGTTTTATAAAGACAGGTACAAGGCCATTTACAATAATTGCGGTTAAGGCAGCCCCAATAATGGCCAGTAACGGATAGAGCATATTGATATATGAGAACCCCAAGCCCTTATAGTAAATAACTATAAGTATCTGGAGAAGGGCAATGGAAATCCCGGATAAAATTGCATTTTTGTATATTATTTCCCTACTTTTATAGGTTCTCGAGTCAAAACAGGAGAAGACGGAACCAAGTGCAACGGGAATGATGAAGAACTCTGGTTTTGAAAGCATGAACGACGGGATTACGCTGACCGGAATTATATGAATAGCAGCAACCTTCTTCGTTATGAAGATCGATGCAAATATGGTGGATGTTATTACGGGAACGTAGATTAGACTTTCATCTATGGGAAGGTTGAGGTACTCAATGATGAGCTTTGCAAAGTACGTAAAAAGCCTTATCAAGAGAATATCGAGCGTAATGGTTACAAGGGAGAATGTAATGTTCTTCCTCTGCTTTGCAGCCGTTGGACTAATCATAATGTAGAGTTTGTAGAATAGGAAAAGGGAGGATAGGCTAATTAGAAAGATAGCGATGTACTTGTTTATTCCCTTGCTTATAAGCTCCTTCTTTCTTATCTTTTCGATCTTTCTTACCTGGTCAGCGTTTACACGCTCACCCTTGCTTACTATGACCTCGCCCTTTCTGACTTCATAGAAAATAGGCTTCACGTTATTTAAAGCCTTATTTCTTAACTTGGCCGTTTGCCCCTCATCGTACTCTAAGTTTGGCTTTAAGAATGGTAGTATCTTAAGAAAATACCTTGAACCTTTATTCCTGCCAAATATTGAGGTAAAGTCCGTTTTTATCCTACTTTTAAGCTCAGACATGGTTAAAACGCTTGAAAACGGAACAGTTGACCTTGCTTTGGTGATTGGGTTAAAAACTACTATGTTTCTTGGCGTAGCGTTGAAACTATCGGGTATGACACCCCTTCTGTAGTAGTTGGATATGAGGTTTTGCACCATTTCCCTATTCAACTTTGAGGTTCCATTTAAGTTTTGGTCAATGGCTTGGGCAAGCTTGCCGTAAACCAAGGGCTCTGCACGAAAAATGTAGGGAACCTTAGATGCAACCTCCTCTTTTTTCAGCTCCGTGGCCTCATCATCCTTAACCTTGAGGTTTACAGGAGATCTGATATCAACAGGGCTTATCTGGCCAATCCTGAACTTTGGAATGTTGACAAAGCTTAACGGAAGCATAAAAAACGTTATAAGGGAACTGCATATAATGATTAGACCATATACGTAAAACTTATCTAATTTACCCGCCATGTTCTTCATAGGCCTTAATTATCTCCTGAACCAACCTGTGCCTTACAACGTCCTTCCTTGAAAACTCAACGATGCCTATACCCTTTATGTTCCTCAATATCTTTAGGGCTTCTATAAGTCCGGAGTTTTCCTTTGATGGAAGGTCGATCTGCGTAATATCACCTGTAACAACGACCTTTGAACCGAAACCAAGCCTCGTGAGAAACATCTTCATCTGTTCCCTTGTTGAATTTTGGGCTTCATCAAGGATTATAAAGGCATCATTTAGCGTTCTCCCTCTCATATAGGCCAGGGGGGCTATTTCGAATACGTTCTTCTCAATAAATGTATTTACCTTTTCAGGCTCGAGCATCTCAAATAAAGCATCGTACAACGGTCTTAGGTATGGGTCTATCTTTTCCTGAAGCGTTCCCGGCAGGAAGCCCAAACGTTCACCTGCCTCTACTGCTGGTCTTGCAAGAATAATCCTATTAACCTTTCCCTTCTTAAATGCCGAAACGGCCATAGCGACGGATAGGTAGGTCTTTCCAGTTCCAGCTGGGCCTACACCAAAGATAACCTCATTTTCCATAATGCTCTTGATGTACCTTGCCTGGGTTGGCGTCTTGGGAACTATCTTCTTGCCTCTATAGGTAGTAACTATGGTAGGCTGTTCCTTGATGACGCCGTGGTTTAATTGCGTTAGGTACATTTGGACATCATCCCTTGAAAGCTTATGCCCGGATTTAATGAGTGACTCGAGGCCCTTGAAGAATTCCTCAGCTCTCAGCTCGTTTTCGGAGCTTCCATTCACCATTATCTCGTTTCCCCGAGAGCTTACGTTTAGGCCGAGAATATCGGCAACCTTTTTTAGGTTTTCCTCATGATGGCCTACTATGGTGTAGAAGTCGGATGGTTGTAAGTCCAACATTACCTTTATCAAATTTCCCCCTATACAAAGGATGAAACTCCATTAACCTTTTTAAGCCTCAGAACCTTATCGCCCACGATTTCAAGTTCTGGATCGTGCGTAACGATTATCATTTGCTTAAGTTTTCCCTTCAATGATAATAAAATATTGGATAGTTCTCGCCTTCTCTCCTCATCAAGATGGATGGTTGGTTCATCAAGCATGATAATGTTAAAACCTTGCATAAACTGTTTTGCCATTGCAAATCTCAAGGCAAGGGCAAAGGCCATCCTTTGCCCTCCCGATATCTGATCCAAGTCAATGGTTCCAACATTTGGAACGCCGAAGGAAACGGCCAAGTCCTCCGATATAGATAGATCATTAAAATCAAAGTTGAAGTTTTCAAAAAGCTCTCTACATATATGTGATAACGTGGGTAGCAGGTTTTTTCTTAAAGACTTCACAAAACCAGTAGCTGGATGAAATCCTTTCTCCAAAAGTTTTACAACATCTAAAACGTACTTGAGGTTTAACGCATCATCGCGAATGGTAGCCTTTGATAAAACCTGTGATTGAATCCTTTTAAGTTCCTCTTGCTTTGCGTTTAGCCTTCCCCTTAAATCCGAGATTTGCTCAGTGAGCAAATCGGCAGCTTTGGTAAGCTTATCCAACGTTTCTGCCACAGTTTGATGCTCAAGTTTGTTGTATGAAAGCAAGTTTATTGATGACTTAATATCCTCCAGTGTAGCGTTAACGGATTCAACTTCCCCTTGCTTCTTCTCTAAACTTTCCTTTAGGGTTGGCAAGGATTTAAGTTCACCCCTTATGCTGTTAAACTTGTCCTTAATTTCCTTCAATTCGTTAAACATACCTTCAATATCCCTTGTGTTTGAAAAGTTAAGGTTATACTTCTGTTTTGAGTTTTTAATAAACTCTATGATTTTTTCCTTTCTTTTAATTAATTCGTTCTTTTTGTTAAGCAAGCCATTCAAGTCTACATCCTTAATTGAATTCTTGATGTTGCTAATCCTGACCTTAATATCATTTAATCTATCCAAGTTATGCTTTCTACGTTCCTTTAACTTAAGAATACTGTCGGATTTATCCTTAACCGTACCTTCAAGCTTGTTTAATTCCGTAACATCAAGGTTAAGCACTCCAATCTCCGACCTTAAATCTTCAACGCTTGATTCTATTGACTTTAACTCTGATTTTTTTGATTCTAAGTCGGAAGCTTTCCTATTCTGTAATGAAAGTTTGACCTTTAGATGTTCTATTTCCTGTTTACATTTGCTTAACTTATCCTTAAGCTCTGACTCCAAGCCCGACAGTTTAGGAATGTTTTCTCGAATATCGTTTAGTAAGGCTTCTAACCTTTTATCCGAAAGTTCTGTACCACACAGCGGGCATTTACTGCTGTCCTTACCTAACAGCTCTAACTTATCCCTTTCCTCGGATAGTTTTGTCCTTATCTCAGATAGTCTCGAGGTAAGATCGGAGTACATCCTTTCCTCGTTTTCCATCTTAACCTTAACAGATGATGCATCCACGAAGCCAATGGCATGAATCTCTGCTTTTTTGTTGGATAGATCCCTTATTTTTTCGCTTAAACGCGATGAAAGTAGGTCAAACTTACCTTTCTTTATCCTCAGTAGATTCAAATTTGCCAAGTCTTCCTCGTATCTGCCTTCCAAGGTTTTAAGTTTGCCCTCAATACTATCGTTTAACCTTTCAAGGCTCAACGCTTCCTCTGAAAGCTCTCCAAGGCTTTGTTTCTTGTCCTCAATTTCCTTCAATTTAAGCTCAAGGTTGTTAAGTTCCAAGCCTATTTCTCTTAACTCGCTTGAGGCTTCATATAGCTTTTCTATTAAGGGAAGCTTGGTCAGCTTCTCCTCAATTTTGGGTAGCTTTCTCTCGAGATCTTCGAGTCTCTCGATCCGTTTCCCTGTATCGTTAAGGTCGGATATAAGCCTTTCCCTTTGGGAGTTAAGAAGATCAAGTTTTTGTGATAAAAGCTCAAACTTTCTTGCCTTTTCCTCGTATGATCTCAAAAGCAAAGCTTGCCTTTCCCTTAAGTTTAACGTTTCCTTAAGTTCAACTTGCTTTTTCTCTGCGCTCTTTGATAGGTTATTGACCTCACATTCCAATCTTTTCTTATCCTTTAGTGTAGAATCAATCCACGATAGTTTTTCCATATAAACTGACATCTGGGATTCGAGTTTTTTTCTAAAGTCGGTTATATCGGATGACCTTCCAACTAAAAGTTCAAGCCCAGATATCCTGTTTAACAGCTCCCTTTTTGCTTTTGGCTCACCACTTAGGAATGTGCTTAATTCACCTTGAGGAACATAGATGGTATTCTTAAACGTGTTGTAATCGATGCCTAAATCCTCGATGAACCTGTCAACATCCCTTAGGCCCTTTACATGCATCCTTCCATTTTTAAAAATCTTAACGTCAAAGTTCTTAGAGGATACGGATCTTCTTCTCTCTATTCGGTAGGCGTCGTTTCTAAATAGAAAATCAACGGCAACATGCATACTATTACTCTGCGTGTTCAGAAGCCTATCCAGTCCCTTTTTGTTAAATAATATATCCCTTCCAAAAAGTCCAAAGAATATGCCTCTTAGAATTGAGGTCTTGCCAGAACCGTTACTACCGAGGATCACATAGGTTTCATCGCCAAATTGGATGGATGTGGAAACATGAGAGAGAAAACCCTTTAGCTCTAATCCCTTTATTGCAAACATTAAGTAATTTCCTCTACATTGTCAAACCTTCCTTGCTCCTTGACCTTCTTGTTTTTACAAGGTTTGTGCATAAAGATAACCGTAAAACAGAATACAACCAAACTTATGATAACTATCCATGAAGTATTCATGAAGAAAAGTGAGCTTCCCTGCACGTATTCCTCCTTTTACAGATAAATATAAGGAACTCAATCAAGAATAGCACAATTACCATGGTAAGTCTTGCAATCCAGGCCTGTTTGCTTGATGAAGTCAGGATCTTGGGAAGGTCTTGATATGACCACATAAGTAAAAGTATGAATATCAATGTGGGCGTTACGTACTTCATGACATAGTAGAATAACTTTGGAATTTTAAATATGGCATTCCTATTCATCTCGTCCCAGAACTTCTTGCTATCGAAGATCCAGAGCGATACGATGACCTCAATAAATGCGAATAGGACTATTGCAAATGTTCCTGCCCAAAAATCCATTTCATCGAGCGCCTTCGGAAAGAATATCGGAATCTGTGATATAAGGAAACTAAATAGAAATGTTGATATAACAGATATGTGCCTCTTTAAACCCACTTCTTCCTCTAAAAAAGCTACAACAGGCATGGCAATTGCAACTGATGATGTTGCACCCGCGAAGAAGAGGAGAAAAAACCACATGAAACCCAAGATGTTGCCCCCATGTAACGTTGAGAAAAGCGCCGGTAGCGTTACGAAGGCTATGTTGAATGCCCCGCTCTTTGCCACATGCTCGGCATTTGCAACGCCGAAGAAGGCAACGGCTGCCGGTATAACAATTGAGCCACCGAGAACTACCTCTGCAAGTTCGTTCAGTGAAGCTGCGGAAAGACCAGATGCAACGATGTCTTCATCCTTGTCCATGTATGAAGCGTAGTTTGCAATCATGCCAAAACCAAGGCTTAACGTAAAGAAAACCTGGCCAGCAGCGGCAAGCCATACTTTAGCATTCATGATCTGCGAGAAGTCTGGTTTCCAGAGAAAGTTTAATCCCTGAACAGCACTTCCGTTAGGCGTTTGGATGATCATAACCCTTGCCATGAGGAAGAAGGCAAATAGGAAGAGCAACGGCATGGCAAACTTAGCAAACTTCTCTATACCGCTACTAACACCTCGATAAAGGATATAACCATTTATCGCCACCGTTATTAGGAAAAAGGTATATGCCAAGATGGATGGGCTTGCATACGATGAAAGAGAATCAGCAAATGGTTTCAAATATGCAGATTGGCTTAGAGTTGTTGAAGGATGCGGCAAAAGATCGAAAAGCGACAGAAATGAGTATCCAAGTGTCCACGATTCGATGTAAACGTAGTAGCACAGAACCGTAAAGAGCGCAGCAAGGCTTATTCCTCCAAGGTAACCTGATATGGGGTTTTTCCATATAAGGCTAAGTATGCCTGGCATCGTTCCCTTGCCCTTCGACCCTCCATACCTGCCCAGCGCCCATTCAATCCACATTAGTGGAATGGCTATGAAAAGCATTGCAAACATATAGGGAATCATGAAAACACCACCGCCGTTCTGAGCGGCCTGCGTAGGAAACCTTAGGAAGTTTCCAAGCCCAATGGCATTGCCAGCCATCGCTAATATCAAACCTATCTTCGAACCCCAATGTTCCCTTTGCTCTGACATTAATTCCCCAACAAAGCTTAAATAGAAAAATTATATTACAATTATGATTCACAAAGGAGGAAAAATGAAATACCTTTTTGGTCCAGTGTATTCAAGAAGACTTGGCTTTTCGTTAGGTGTTGATTTAGTGCCAAGAAAGGTCTGTAGCATGGATTGTCTTTACTGTGAGGTAGGGAAAACTACAAATAAAACGTTGAAACGGGCGGAGTACGTGCCTCTTGATAAGGTAGAAAAGGAACTAACCGATTACTTGAATCTAAAGCCAAACATTGACTTTGTAACTTTTTCTGGTTATGGTGAACCAACACTCTTTTCAAGGTTAGGCGAACTTGTAGAATTCCTGAGGAAGAACTACCCAGAGTATAAGCTTGCACTTCTTACAAACTCCTCGCTTCTCAACAATGATGAAGTTATCGAGGAAGTGAAGGATATAAATGTAGTTCTGCCCTCATTTGATGCAGCAAGCCAGGATATCTTTGAAAAGATAAATAGACCAGTGAAGGGCCTTACTGTAAAGGATATAGAGAGCGGAATTAAGAAACTAATAGATAAAACAAACTGCAAGGTTTGGGTGGAGACTTTATTCGTAAGAGGAATCAACGATAAGGATGAAGAAATAGAAAGAATAGGAAACTTCATCAAGGAGGCTAAACCTGACAAGTGGCAACTGAATACCGTTGTAAGGCCTCCAAGCTACAACGTAAAGGGCTTAACGATAGATGAGCTCAAGAGGATCAAGGATATGGTTGGTTATCCTAATACTGAGATAATAGTAAAATCCTATGCAGCAAAGCGGAAGATTCCCATAGGCAAGTTAAAGGAGGAGATATACGATCTCATAATAAGGAGACCATGCCCTGTGGATGAAATATCTACAGCACTTGGGACACTAAAAGAGGAAGCACAGAGGATAGTTGATGAACTTATATCTGAAGGTAAGGCAGAAAAGGTAAAGTTTGGCAATAAAACATACATAAAGGGAAGGGCTTGAGTTTAATCTTACTTATCGTTCTACTTTTTTCCCAAGGCCACGCTCGTGACTTAACAATTCTGAATCAAATTGAGGTGCAAAAGGCCTTGGTATGTAGAAAGGCCAACTGTACTATGGTAATTAGCGGTTTGCTTAAAAGTTTAGGTATCAATGCAACCTTAAAGGACAATACCATAGAGCCTAAAAGCCTTACAACGATAAGATCGGTAAGGATAATGGGGGTACCTGAAAGCTTACATACGTTTAAGAGGACGATAACCTCCTTTCTCAATGGCAAACCGTACTCAAGTGAAAGCCTTAAATCGGTAAAGCAGATACTAAGCTTGAAGCTAAAATCCTTAGGGTACAGGGATGCAAAGGTTATCGTTAGAACCTTAAGAACCAAGCAAGGCTATGTTCTAACGATAAAGGTGAACCTAAACAGGCTATACACGGTTAAGTCTATAGAGGTTCATGCAGAAAATAATGGTACAAGAAAACTTGCATATGAAAAGTTCAAGAATTTTATTGGAAAACCGTTTAATACATCGGTAATTGAGAAGTCTGTCGACGGCTTTGAATGCTATTTAGTAAATATTGGATACTTTAATGCCATTATTTCATATTCCTTTTTGAGGAAAAAGGGAAAGATAAACATTTTAAACGAAAGACCTGTAAATCTCATCGTAAATATCAAGGAAGGAAGAAGATATAGAATAGAACTTCAAGGTATTAAATCATTTAAAAGGAATAAAATCTCAAAACTTTTAACATTCAAAACTTCAAGGTCATTGGATAGCTTTGAGATAGAACAATCAAGGAAGAATATATTAAATTTCTATAAGAATCATGGATTTCCATATGCTAATGTGATTGTAGAGAAAAGCGACAACGTATTGACGTTTATTGTAAGGGAAGGAAAGTTCATTAGGATAAAAAGGATAATTATTAAGCCCAATTTAGACGTTAAGGAACCCCAAAAATTTATAGATAAACCATTTTCGGCATCAAGATTGAAGGATTTTATCGATAATATTAAGTTGAAGCTTGAGAACGAAGGATACATAAATGCAAAACTTAACTATAAAATCAAGGATTCAGAGTTAGTTATATTGATCGAGAAGGGTAAGAGATACGAAATAGGCAAGGTAATTGTAAAGGGAGATATCCTAGACTGTTTTAAGAGGATGAGAATTCCTAAGTACTACAGTCAAGAAGCAATCAGTTTACTGAGGAGCAATCTAATTACCTGCTATCAGTCAAGGGGTTACTTAGATTGTTTGGTAAACATAAAGCAGGGCATAAATGGATCAAGAGTAAACTTGGATGTATCCATAAAGCCTGGGGAACCCTATAGATTTGGTTTCGTATTGGTAAGAGGATTGAGAAGAACAAAGCTTAGGTACATTAAGAAGTTCCTCGTTATAAAACCAGGATCAACTTACTCTGCAGATAAGATATCGAAGCAGTATGCGATCCTTTCGTCAAGTAAGCTGTTCTCAAGGATCAACATATCGGAAGTTAAGACGGAAAACGTTATAAACGAACTAATAACGCTGAGTGAAGGATCAAAGGTTCGATTAGGCGGATTCTTTGGATATGGAATAGATTCTGGACTAGTAACAAACGGCATAACTACAAGTTCGTCACCTTTTGGTTATGGAATGAGATACAGCATATTTGGGAATTACAGGCAAAAGCAGGGTTATAACAGCGTTATAAAGGTTGAAAAACCTGCTTTTCCGTGGAGAAACTATACAACTTCATTCAATATATCCAAGAAGGAAGAAATATACAAAAGTTTTAAAACCTACAAGCTTACCTATACGTTGTCTACAAGCAGAAAGGTTGCGGAACATATGCTTCAAACATTTGGGATAAGAATATCAAGGGAAAAGCCTAGGGATACGTCCATAGCATTTAAAAAAGCTACACTCGAACGTTCGGTATTTGTCTCTGAAACCTACGATAAGAGAGACAGCATTGTAGACCCAAAGGGAGGGTATCTACTATCCTTAAGGGGTTCCTATGTAGGTAAATTGCTTGGAGGAAGTACGAGCTACTATACGCTGGAATCGGATGCCGTTTACATAGTATCGCCGTTTAAGAAAATATCAATTGCAAGTAGGATTTCGGTAGGTACGATTGAACCGTTCTCGCACAAGGAAATACCCGTACAGGATAGGTTTTTCTTGGGAGGTGCAGAAAGCATAAGAGGGTATGCCTATGGCACTATTTCACCAAGGGATGGTAAGGGAAATTACATAGGTGGTAAAAGTTATGGAATGTTCAGTGTTGAGCAGAGGTACAGGGTAAGCAAGCACATCCAACTTGCAACATTCTACGATGCAGGAAACGTCTTTCCGAATGACATCAAGTTCAATCCAAGGGAATGGTACTCATCTATAGGCATAGGCTTAAGGTACATGACTTCCATAGGACCCTTAAGGATTGACTACGGCTACAAACTCAAAAAACTTGCAGACCAAGGCCCTGGAAGAATCCATATATCTTTTGGGTTTCCATTTTAACTACTTCATGCGTCTTTTAAGCTCAGCGCCGATATCATCCAAGGATATACCTTTATCCACCATGGCTACAAGCAGATGGTACATTAGGTCGGAAATTTCGTAAACAGCATCACCTTTCTTGTTTGACTTTAAGGCTAATATTGCCTCTACTGATTCTTCCCCAACCTTTTGCAGTATCCTATCCTCACCGGATTTAAACAGCTTTGCGGTATATGAGCCGCTGGGCATATCCCTTTTTCTTTCCTCAATTATCTCATACAGTTTCTTGAAAACCTCACAGAAATCCATATTTACTCCTTTGCCAACGTTCTAAAAAAACAGCTGTAATGCCCAGTATGGCATGCTACGCCTTTTTGCTCAACGGCATAGAGCAATGTATCTCCATCACAATCGATGAAGATTTCCCTGACCTTTTGGGTATTGCCGGATGTTTCACCTTTCTTCCACATCTTTTGGCGTGATCTTGAAAAATAGTGGGCATAACCCGTTTCAATTGTCATCATTAGGGCTTTCTTATCTGCATATGCAAGCATCAAAACCCTCTTTGTATTTACGTCCTGAACCACAACTGGAACAAGTCCGCTTCCCTTTTTGAAGTCTACCTCATTTACCAAACTGCTGTCGAACTTCATCACGTTCCCATTCTCCATGAATTAAGATAGTTGACCTGTTTTTCCGTAAGTGTGTCAATCTTAATGCCAAGCGCCGATAGTTTTAATTCTGCAATCTTACCGTCGATTTTAGGTGGAACATCGTAAACCATGGGCTTTAATGTAGCACCTTCCTTCACAAGGTATTCTGCTGATAGCGCTTGATTTGCAAAGCTCATATCCATAACGGAAGCTGGGTGACCTTCGGCACATGCAAGGTTGGTTAGCCTACCTTGGGCTAAGAGATATATCCTGTTGCCATTTTTAAGTTTATACTCATCAACAAGGGGCTTAACCGTTCTCTTGGATGTAGCAAGTTCCTCAAGCGATTCAACATCTATTTCAACGTTAAAATGGCCAGAGTTGCATACAATTGCACCATCCTTCATAACCTCAAAGTGTTCCTTTCTTATAACACTTGTATCGCCGGTTACCGTGCAGAAGAAATCGCCAATCTTGGCTGCCTCTATCAAAGGCATTACCCTAAATCCATCCATTGTGGCTTCTAATGCCTTTAGCGGATCAACCTCAACTACGATAACACTTGCACCTAAACCTTTAGCTCTCATCGATACGCCTTTTCCACACCATCCGTAACCTGCAACCACGAAGTTTGAACCGGCAATTAACCTGTTGGTTGCCCTCATAATGCCGTCCATGGTTGACTGGCCTGTTCCATACCTGTTATCAAATAGATGCTTGGTTAAAGCTTCATTAACCGCAATAACTGGGTACTTTAAAGCACCATCATTTGCCATTGCCCTTAATCTTATTACACCGGTTGTTGTTTCTTCCGTTCCACCTATTATTTTCCCAACAAGCTCTGGATGTTCACTATGAAGTGTTGAGACAAGATCGGCACCATCATCCATTGTTATGTCAGGGTGCTTTGATATAACGGACTCTAAATGTTTATAGTAGGTATCTTTATCCTCTCCCCTAATAGCAAATACTGATATGCCATACTGTTTAACTAGGGCTGCTGCAACGTCATCTTGGGTTGAAAGGGGGTTCGATGCGCATAGGTAAACATCGGCACCGCCATCCTTCAGTGTTCTAACCAGGTTAGCCGTTTCCGTTGTAACGTGGAGGCATGCACCAATAGTTATACCCTTTAGCGGTTTTTCCCTTAAAAACCTTTCCCTTATCTTCTTCCTCAAAACCGGCATATCCATTTCGGCCCATTCAATTCTGCTCTTTCCCTTGCCGGCTAACGAGATATCTCTAATATCATAGTCCACCTTTTCCTCCTAATATGGTTTTAAGTTTTTTGTAGATTTCTGGCAGCATGTCTAAAATGGCTAACTTTTTTTTCCAACTTCTATAATGGACAGCCGGAAAACCAGCATATATACCGCTTTCGTTTATGTCCTTTGTTATACCGGATTTTGCGGCCACCGTAACATTATCGCATACCTTTGTATGTCCTGCAATACCAACCTTTCCTGCAAGGGTCACATGGTTTCCTATGACCGTACTTCCCGATATGCCAACTTGGGAAACTACGAAGCAGTAGGTGCCTATCTTCACATTATGGCCTATCTGAACCAGGTTATCCACCTTTGTGTGGTCTCCAATTACAGTTGAGCCAAGTGTAGCCCTATCTATCGTTGTGTTTGCACCAATCTCAACGTAATCCCCAATTACCACGTTGCCAGTTTGGGGAACCTTGTATACTTTGTTTTCCTTTTTGCTAAAGGCATAGCCAAACCCATCGGAACCTATAACTGTTCCAGCATGTATTCTGACAAACTTACCTATAACGGTACATGGGTAAACAGTAACATTGGGAAATATGGTAGTATTAGAACCGATAGTAGAATTATTGCCTATATAGACATTTGGGAATAACCTAACATTATCAGATATTGAAACATTTTCTCCGATGAATACATTATCGGCTATGTAAACGTTTTTACCAATCCTTGCCGATCTCGATACATGCGATGATGGAGATATAAATGGACATGGAAGTTTTTCATGGTAAAGCAATGATAAGGCTTTAGAAAAGGCTACATATGGTTCATCGCATATCAACTGGGCGGCCTTTAAGCTTGAAACCTTTTTTGAAAGTATTACAGCTGATGCCTTAGTGGTTTTAAGGAACTGCTTATACTTGGGATTTGATAGAAATGTTAAATCCCCCTTTTCGGCGTTTTGTATCTCAGAAATTCGATTAATTAGAATAGAAGCATCACCTATAAGTTTGCAACCAAGTTTCTTGGACAGATTCCCAAGGTTAAAGCTCATTACTTAACCTGTTTGTTATAGATCTTTATAATGGTATCGGTTAAATCGTACCTTGGATCAGCCGAAAGTATACCAGCTTCATTTTTCTCCACTATCATAGGTATCTTGTTTTGCTTTCTATACCTATCAACGATCTTAAGGACATCTACCACGATTTCCTGCGTGTACTGCCTTTCAAGGTTAGAGATATCGATCTTTGCATCCTGTTCAAACTTTTGCAGGTCAGCTATCTTTTCTTGAAGTTTATTTTCGTCTTCCGTTTTAGACTTTTGACTTAGTATGGGGTTTGAAAGTTCCTGCTTAATCTTTTGGATTTCTGTATTCATGTTCTCTATCTTCTGTCTATAGGTAGCTACTTTAGACTCGAGAATGTTACGTGCTTGCTTACCCTTAGTAGATTGGTTTATAACCTTTTGCATATCGACAAAGTAAAGCGAAAATGTAGATGCTACGGCACCTTCAATTGGCATAACAAGAATAAGTAAACCTATACCAGCAGCAGTTAAAAACCTCTTCATTTTTCCTCCAAAAGTTTAAAAGTAACTACCCATTCCAAAATGCCATTCAGAAGAACCTTCACCGGTTTTTCTATCAAGCTTATAGCCAAGGTCAAGCCTTATGGGACCCATAGGGGTCAAAACCCTTATGCCAACACCTGCAGATTTCCTCATTCTGCCGATCCTAAAATGGTTCCACCAACCACCACCTACATCAACGAAGCTTATAAGGCGAAGCATCTTTGTAACGTCGTATCCAAGTTCAAAGTTGAAGATAAGTTCCCTATTTGCACCTTCAGGGTCACCGCTCTTATCCTTTGGGCCAGCTTCACCCCATCTAAAACCCCTAACACTGTTATCGCCACCAACGTAAAACCTGTAATCTATGGGAATGTTGTTTGTGTTTCCAAGTGTATCAGCATAGCCTATCCTTGAATGAAAGGAAGCGATAAGTGGCAAATTGAAGTCCATTGGAATGTTATTTAGGTTATAGTAGTAAGCATAATCACCAATAACCTTGTAGAAATTGTCGTCACCGGCAAAGAGCTTGTCAGCTAATTGGCCCTTTATCGAAAAGTAATTGCCATAGTGAGGCAAGAACTTATTGTCCCTTAAATCCCTGTCTATAAAGGCTGTTACCATTCCTATGTTTGATGTTCCTCTTTCATCCTTTACTATATCTGGTGTATCGTTGCCTATATCTGTAATTTTGTCCCTTTCAAACAGATATCCTCCACCAATGTCCCAATCATCCCAAATTCTACGCGTGACCGTAGATGAAAATCCTATCCTGTGGCTTGTATAGGTAAAGTACTCGTTTCTCGTGTTGTAAAGCGAAAAGGACAGAGTTTGGGGTTTGTCAAGCCACCATTGATGGTTGTAATTAAGGTTAAAGTACAAGACCTTTGAACCAAATTGGGTTGAAAATGAACCGGAATCACCAGTGCCAAAGAGGTTGCCCTTACTTACAGAAAGCATACCAACGATCTTTGAGACTGAACTGTACCCAGCACCTACGGAAAACATTCCAGTAAGTCTTTCGGCAAGCTTGACATCAACATCTACCTTATTCTTATCAACAACCTTTGGCTTTACATTTACATTCTCAAAGTAACCCGTATTGAAGAGCCTTCTAACTGACCTTTGAAGCTTTAGGGTGTTGAATATACCCGTTTCGTAAAGGTCAAGATCCCTTCTTACTGTCCTGTCGCGTGTAGCTATATTACCAAGTATATTTATGTTTCTGACCCTTGCCCTTTGACCTTCATAAACGTAAAATGTCACATTTGCCAAATGCTTCCTTATGTCCAAGCTGGTATCCGGCTTTATATCTGCAAATATAAAGCCAAGTTCCCCGTACCTCTTAATGCTATCGGTTATAAGTTCATTTACAAGTTTTTGGTTGTAAATTCTTCCGGTTCTTAAACCCTTAATAGGTTTAAGAAGAGCTTTCCCGGAAAATAGGCTATTACCCACAAAGGATATCTTTCCAAACCTATATCTTTTGCCCTCATGCTTTATTGTATAGATAACATCGTAGCACTTACCCTTTCTTTCTACCGTTGGTTTTCCAATAACGGCATCGAGATAGCCATTTTCATAGTAAAGATCCTTAATGTTCTCAACATCCTTGGTTAAGTTTTCGGCAGATAGAGGCGCACTGAACCTAAGGTGAAGAATGGACTTTGCCTTTGTGGCAAGCACGGATTTAATAGCTTTAGAGCTTAATTTTCTATTTCCCCTTACAATGATTCTGCAAACGTTGGCCTTTCCACCTTCAACTATCGAAAATGTTGCTACAGCCCTTGTAGGTGAAATCCTATCTATACCATAGGAGACATCGGCATTTGGATATCCCTTGGATTCATAAAGAGAGAGAATCTTGCCCTTTAAATCATCAAGATACTTGTAGGATAATGGTTTCCCAAATGGTTTTGCTTTACTTAAACCGAGGGCTTTTCTTATCTTACCGGTTGATATTTTCTTGTTTCCTTTAAAAACTATATCGGTAATCGTTGGCTTTTCCTTAAGGAAATACGTAACTATCAAGCCATCTTTACTTTGCTTAACATCAACAGATATGTTCTCAAAGTAACCTAAATGGTAGAGCCTTCTTATGTCATTTGAAGCGTTACTTTTCTTAAAAACTTTACCAGGCTTCACGGAGATATAGTACATTATGGTTTGGGTTGGAATGGATTCATTTCCTATAACCGTTACCCTTTTAACGACATTATTGGAAGCCAAAACACTTGAAACGGAGAAAAGGGAGAAAAGCACAATTACAACAAGAGACCTGCTTAATTTAAGCATTAAGCTCCTCCAAAATTGTTGTGCAATGATAGCATAAATTAACCCTTAGGTATGCAAACATCGAAACATGTACCTTCGCCAACCTTACTCTCCACCTCAACCTTTCCACCCAGCCTTCTCGATGCCAACTGCACAATGGATAAGCCTAAGCCTGTTCCACCTAACTTCTTTGACCTTGACCTATCAACCCTATAGAACCTTTCAAATATGAACGGTAAATGCGATTTCGGTATCCCAGTTCCTGTATCGCATACCGATATAACGTATTCAGCTGGAAGTTCCTTGTAGCTAACGGTAACAGCCCCAGCCCTTATGTTGTACTTTATGGCGTTGTCTATTAAGTTTTTAAATATGGAGTAGAAAAGTTTTTCATCCGTTTTAATACTTACATCGGGAATATTTACATTAAGCTTAATGTCGCGAAGCCTTGCCATATCGATGAATTCCCTACAAAGGTTTTCAAAAAAGGGTTTTAACTTAATCTCAGTTACTGCAAGCTTTACCTTAGATGAGTCAAGCATGGACAATGTAGTTAAATCCTCTATAAGCTGTTCCATGTAATCAACCCTGCCTATTGCCTTCTTTATGAAGGCTAATGTTTGTTTATTATCCTTACATTCATCCTCCAAGGTTTCAAGGATAAGCTTCAAGGTTGCCACAGGCGTTTTAAACTCATGGGAAACATTGGCTATAAAATCTTTCTTAAGATTTTCGTACTTTTTAATATGCGTAAGATCATGCAAGAGTAGCACCTTTTCATCGGCATCGGATCCAAATACAACCTGAATAAATCTGTTGCCAATCTTTTTTTCCTGTAAGATTCGATACTTCTCATTGAAGTTTTCATTTATAAAGGAGACAATATCAAAATCCCTTATCACTTCGTAGAAAAACTTCCTTCTTGGTTCTTCTGATACGCCAAAAACATCCCTTGCAAACTTGTTCATGTACATTATTCGGCCATGGGGATCCATAACAACAATGCCTTCATGGAGAAGGCTTAATGAACGTGAAAGGAGGCTTGTTTCAGCAAAATCCTCGTAAATGTTAACGGATTTTCTGTAGTTTCTCGTATAGAAACTTCTGATTAAGAAAAACAAAAGCATGAGAAAAACAACAATGACAATGTA
>CAZXGR010000016.1:0-33795 GCA_964640245.1 uncultured bacterium
GTCAGTAGCTTAAATGGTTTATCCATGTACATCCTTCCCAATGGTGTATCCTTTAAAATATGTAGTGCATGGAGTTTAACGCCATCAATTCTAAGTGCAGCAAGCATATCAGCCGTTTCCATCATATCTGCATGGTCCTCCGTTGGAAGTCCCAAGATTACATGAGCACATATGTTTATGTCCTTAAACTTCCTCGTTCTTAAAACTGCATCCACGAAGTCGGAAACTTCGTGCCCTCTGTTCATCCACCTAAGTGATTTGAAGTGCGAGCTTTCCAATCCATACTCTACCCAAACGAGATAATCCTTGGTATAGCTACTTATGAGTTTTAGAACCTCATCAGGTACACAATCAGGTCTTGTTCCGATGATTATGCCTACAACATCCTTGAATTTCCTTATGGTGTCGTACGTTCTTTTTAAAACATCGACGGGTGCATAGGTATTTGTGAATGCCTGAAAGTAAACCAAGAACTTCTTTGCCTTGTATCTTCTCTTGATTCCTTCCATTCCAAACGATATCTGTTTCTCTATATTCATTGATCGTTGTCTTAAATTATAGTTTGAGCCTGCATAACAGTATATGCATCCAGTTTTACCCTTTGTTCCATCCCTGTTTGGGCATGTAAACCCTGCATCCACGCTTATTCTGTGGACTCTTTCGTTGAATACCTTTTTGAGGTAATCGGAATAACTGTAGTATTTCATATAATTTGAATTATAACCCTTAGGGAAGGTGCTATGATAAGTTCGACTAATCTTAAGTTTAAAGTCCAGGTATTCTTAAAGCCTTTGGCTTCGTTTATGTTTTCATTTGGCCTGACCCCAAACTTCATAAGCATTTTAGGTGTGATATTTGCTGCGGTTTCTGGGTTTTTAGTATCCACGGAAAACCTTTTGTTTGGAAGCATTCTCTTTCTTCTTTCTGGTTTTTGCGATATGATAGATGGTATCGTTGCAAGGGTAAACGGAAGAAGTTCAAAGGCTGGTGCTTTCTTAGATTCATTTCTCGATAGGTATGCGGACTTCTTTCCACTCTTTGGTGTTGGTTTTATAGCCTTTAAGAGGAATGATGCATTTCTCTTCTCGCTTACCGCCTTTACGATGATAGGTTCGTTTGCCACGAGTTATGCCAGAGCAAGGGCTGAATCACTTGGTATAGAGTGCAAGGTTGGCTTGCTTGAAAGGCCGGAGAGATTCTTTACACTGTTCTTTACCCTTCTTTTCGGAATTTTAGATGAGGGAATGCTCATCTTAGCTATTCTTACCAACTTCACAGCACTTCAAAGGTTTGCATACTCGATTGGGAAGCTTAAAAAGTGAAAAAAGCTCTACTTCTTTTCTCGCTACTGTTTACCTTAGCTGTGTTTCTTTCCGTTTCAAGTTTAAAGAGAAAGAAAAGGATAGCCTGTAGTGTGGAAATTCCCAAAGGTTCCTCCTGCAAGTTCATCCTCAAGAATTTAGAGAAAAGGAGAGTGCTTAACAGCTTCTGGTTACCTTATGTTTACTGTAGGGTAAACGGAATAGAGCCTAAAGCTGGTTGTTATGTGTTTAATGGGAATTTCTCTGCAACCGATATTATTAAAAAATTCTCAAAGGGTAGCCCTTGCTACATAGAAGTGACGATACCCGAAGGCGAAGACATCTATTACGTTAACCGTAGTCTTCACGATGCAGGAATATGCAGGAAAAATGAGGTTTTGCTACTTTCATCTGATAAAACGTTCCTTTCATCGCTTGGCATTCCTTGTCTTGAAGGTTTTATGTTCCCCGACACATATAAGTTTGTAAAAGGTCAAAGCTGTAAAATGGCAATTACGGAAATGGTTTCCAACTTCAAGCAAAGGGTTTTACCGTTATTTTGTTCATACAAACCGCCTAATATAGTTGTTAAAGCTTTTTCAAAGGTTACGCCTGAGAAGCTGCTTATCCTTGCGTCCATTATCGAAAGGGAAACCTCTAATAGTTCCGAAAAGCCTTTAATAGCAGGTGTTTTCTATAATAGATTGATTAAAGGGATGAAGCTTCAATCCGATCCAACAGTTTTCTATGCATATAAGAAAATGGGTATATTCAAGGAAGAGCTTCATAAAGGTGACACTGATGTTAAATCACCATTCAACACCTATTACATTAAAGGGCTTCCATCTACACCGATATGCAATCCGGGTATCGATTCGATTTTGGCTGCTATGCATCCTGTAAGGTCAGGTTACCTTTACTTTGTAGCAAGAAAGGACAGAAAAGGACATTACTTTTCAAAAAGCTATAATGAACAGTTGAAAATTTTGAGGAAAGAGTTTGGGAAAAAGGCGAAAAAGGTGGGTTTTAGATAAAAACGGGGAGAAGTACCCGTTTTCACGTGGTGTTTTAGCTAAGTCGCTTGTCAATTTGGGTTTAAGCGTTGATGAGGCTTATGGTATTGCCGAGGAAGTAGCGTCGAACTTTAAGGGTACCATTTCCTCAAGGGAATTGGTTAGGCTTGTCTATAGGCTACTTGTTTCAAAATTCAGTATGAAGGTTGCAAGGAAGTACAAACAGTTAGTCAAAAACGAGATTCTTGTTATCGAGAATAATGGTAGGACATCGACGCCCTTTTCAAGAGGCATACTTGCCAACTCTATAAAATCAGCTGGGATTAGTACATCTGAAGCTTTTACAATAGCACAGAAGATTGCCGATAAGCTTAGGCATAGAGGGCTATTTAGGGTTAAGAGGTCCAAGCTTAGAAGAATAGCGTCGGATATACTTAAAAAGGAAAAGGGGGAGGAATTTTCGCTGAGGTATCTTCTGTGGCGGAGGGCAAAGATCTTAGAAAAGCCGATAATTGTTTTGATAGGTGGTGCTACAGGTGTCGGAAAATCAAAGTTGGCTGCTGAATTGACAACCACGATTGACATAAGCAGAATTGCATCTACCGATTCGATAAGGGAAGTTATGAGAAGTATGCTTTCAAAGGATATAGTTCCGTCTATACATGTATCGAGCTATGAAGCAGGTAGGGTTCTTTACAAGTTTATCGAGTTAGATGAGGAAAAAAAGGTAATATATGGTTACCTTGATCAGTCAGAGAAAATACTTACAGGCGTTGAGGCTGTTATAAATAGGGCCATTAAGGAGAATGTCAGCATTATAGTAGAGGGTATTCAACTTGTGCCAGGTGCCTTTGAAAAATTTTCAAGTAAGGCTTACATTATTCAGGTCTTACTTGTTACGCTCGACGAGGACATCCATAGAAGTAGGTTTATCCTGAGGGAGAAAAAATCCCAAAGGACAAGCAAGAAATACCTAAAGAACTTCAAAGCAATAAGGCTTATTCAGGATTACCTCTATAAAAGGGGAAAGGATGCGAATATTCCTATAATTGACAACATAGATTTTGATAGGGCAAAGCAGGAAGTTTTAAAGGCTATTACTGACAGGCTTTTAAAGGAGGTTAATCTATCGTGACGCTTCTATTTTACATAGGTTGTGGTGGATTTTTTGGTGCAATACTTAGATACATTGTGGCAGGTTTTGTTCAGAGGATCTCGCCATGGTTTCCGTATGGAACGCTTGCAGTAAACGTTTTAGGCAGTTTTCTAATAGGCTTTTTAGTTATGTTCTTCAGGGATATGGTAGCCCCACAATGGAAAGCATTTTTTATCACTGGTTTTCTTGGTGCCTTAACGACCTTTTCTACATTTAGCTATGAAACAACTGCTATGCTTCAGGATGGTCTGATTCTTAAGGCAGCGCTTAACGTTTTCTCAAACGTCACATTTTCCGTGGTTGCTACAATAGTCGGCATAGCTACGTATAGATTGATCGGGGGTGGAATTTGAACGTAATGGTTACCGGTGGTGCAGGCTACATAGGAAGTCACGTTGTAAAGCAGCTGATTGAAAAAACCGAGGATAATGTAATCATCGTTGATAATCTTTCGACTGGTTTAAGGAGAACGGTGGACACGCTCCTTGACATACATGATGATAGAAAAACCAGTCTAAAGTTTATAGATACCGATTTAACCAATTTTAATGTAATAGAGGGAATATTTAAATCCCTAAAGATAGATGCCGTAATGCACTTTGCCGCAAAGATAGTTGTTCCCGAAAGTGTTGAAAATCCGATAGATTACTATATAAATAACACATCTGCTACGATAAATCTTTTGAAGATGTGCAGGGACTATAATATAGGAAAGTTCATATTTTCCTCTACGGCTGCCGTTTACGGTGAACCTTCAATTGACGCAATGCCGATAAGCGAGGATTATATGCCATCACCCATTAACCCTTATGGAAGAAGTAAACTTGCAGACGAAGGGGTTATAAGGGATCTTGCGTTTTCCAATAAGGACTTTAAATACATAATATTCAGATATTTTAACGTAGCCGGTGCAGATCTTGAGGGAAGGATTGGTCAAAGCACTCCCAATGCAACGCATCTGATAAAGGTTGCTGCCCAAGCTGCCCTCGGGAAAAGGGATAAACTTCTTGTCTTTGGCACGGATTATCCAACTCCAGATGGGACATGCATAAGGGACTATATACATGTAGATGACCTGGCAAATGCCCATATCTTGGCTCTTAACTATCTTAAAACCAACGACAGTGATACGTTTAACTGCGGATATGGCCACGGTTACAGCGTTCTTGAGGTTATAAAAGCCATGAAGGAAGTTTCCGGCGTTGACTTCAAGGTTGAATATGCACCGAGAAGAAATGGGGATCCGGCAGTTCTCATCGCTGATAATAGGAAGATAATTCAAAAGATGGGATGGAAACCCAACTACGATGATATAAAGTTGATATGCAAAACGGCGCTTGATTGGGAGAGGAAACTCTAATCTTTGTTTTTTCTTATTCTCGGTATAAAAGCTGGAACCCTCTTTTTGTAATCAAGGTACCTTTCTCCAAACCTTTCGTAATTTTCCCTTTCCTCTATAAAAATGGCAAAGTATATCAGAAGACCAATATCCACTAAGGCCATAAGTAGGAAACCGCAGGAATTTATGATTAAAACGATTCCTATAAGTATGAAGAAAAATCCGTCAAATGCAGGGTGCCTTACATAGGCATAGAGACCATTTTCTACGAGCTTATTCGTTGTTCCCCTTGGTAAGTTACCGTTTCTACCCTTTACCGTTAGGCTTCTACCTGATATACTGGCCAAAGCGGTTCCAATGAGGATCAATATAATACCTAACATCTTAAAAAGATTACCCTGGAACATGGGCGGAAGCTTAAATATCCTATCCGTTAAAAGTCCAATTACCAAGGAAAGCAGAAATACAACCACCAACCTTAAACTTTTTACCTTGAATTCCCTTGCCAGTTTTACCATCTTCGCCGTCTCCCAAACCTGAAATACCATACTATATAGTTAATAATGTAGAGAACGACAATGAATGCCACAGCCCACACTATAAAGAAGAGAATTGTAGGGAATACCACGGCTACCGCAATTGCCGAAAGTAAGGCAGCCACAATTACCTCAAGGTAAATCCAAAACCTATGCCTTCCCATTTTTCCTCTGTCAAAAGACCTGATAGAACATTATACACGAAAGTATAAGCGTTACAATTAATGTAATGCCTATGAAGAAGTTATAGAAGAATGTATTCGTATACTCGCCCATTATGTTTTTATTATTTCCTATCATGAGAATTACAACCATTAGCAATGGTAGGAGTATACCATCTAAAACCTGTGAATAGTAAAGTGCATCTACCGTTGATATTCGAAGAAGGTTAAGTAGGTCACCAATTAGAAGTGATATCAGGAATACCGTATAGAAACCTTTAGCATTACTCACCTTGTAATCCATACCTTCACGCCAACCAAAGGTATCTGCTACTGCATAAGCAGTTGAACCAGCTAAAACGGGTATTGCCAAAAATCCGGAAGCCACTATGCCTATCGAGAATAATACAAACGCGTAATGCCCCCCTATGGGTTTTAGTGCAATTGCAGCGTCTTTTACCGTTTTTATCCTTACCCCATGTAGTGTCGCTGCGGATGCTATGATTATGAAGAAGGTTATGAGGTTTGAGTAGACCATGCCCAGCACCGTGTCAAGACTTGCTACCTTTGCCTGCACGACTGTTTTTTGCTCTTGCCTTTCCTCCGATGCCTGCCAGAACAACAGATATGGAGATATGGTTGTTCCAAGAAATCCAAGTGAAGCCACTATAAACGAGGTTTTTAAACTGAAGTGCGGGATAAAACAACCGATTACTATGTCCTTTATACTTGGTTTAGCTATTATTGCTGATAGTGCATAGACGCTCAACGATAGCGTTAATCCTAAGAAGATCCTTTTAACCGTTCTATATGCTTTAAAGATTACCAGATAAGCTATTAGTAGTGTAATGGGAATTAAGAGGTAAATCGTTTCTACATGTATAATTACTCCGAATATCGATGCAATTGCATCCATATCCGCACCTATCGTAAGTATATTTGCCGTTGCAAGTATGGTAATTACAAAGATCGTCAGTGATCTTCTATAGTGCATGTTGATTATCTCTGGTAGGCTTTTGCCGGTTACTATAGCTATGCGCGAAACGGTGTTCTGGACTGCAACCATCATCAATGTTGAGAATATTACAAGCCATAAAAATGAAAATTTTGTTGTAGCACCTACTATCGTATAGGTTACTATACCTGCTGGATCGTCACCGGCACCTCCTGTGATTATACCAGGGCCAAGCTCTTTTACAAATGCCATATGCCTTACTATGCTTGCCTTTGCCGCTTTAATTCTCATCGTCATTTTAAATTCCCCATCAAATCCTATTATCCCTAAATGGTAAAGTCAACATTGCAATTTAACAATTAAGCAATATCTTAATAGCGTTATGGCTATATCCTACAACGAAAACTTTAGCATAGGCAAGAATACCTATCATATTCAAACGGAGTACTATGAAAGTTCAAAGGAGATCGTTAGCAACATATTTAAGAATGGCCAGGTCGTTAAAAGGATACAGTACAAGCCGAAAAGTCTTAATGATATAGATTCAAAGGTTAAGGACTTTCATAAAAAGCTTATAGACAAGTTTTTATCGCTTGGAAGAAAGGATGGTAAATAAACCAGTTCTGGCGCTTGATAGGGCATATAGACCAGTATCTATCTTTTCACACAAGAAGGCCTTTGTTATTTCATTGCTTTCAAAATGTGAAGTTTTGATGTACTATGAATCTGTTTTTTTATCCTCGCCTGTAAGGAAGTACAAAGCTCCACTTGTTATAAGATTACCTGTGCTGAACAGACATTGGGCAAGGGAGTTTCCAACAAGAAAGGCAATATTCATAAGGGATAACTTTACATGTGCTTATTGCGGTAAGGTTTTATCCGACAGCGAGATTACCGTAGACCATGTTGTTCCCAAAAGTAGGGGTGGAAGTTGGACATGGGGAAATCTCTGTACCTGCTGTAAGAAATGTAACCAGAAAAAGGGTGATAGATTGCCAGAAGAGGCTAATATGTCTCTGATCTTTAAACCTTATAAACCGTCAAGTTTTAGGATAGCGCTGAATAAATGGGAAAGGAAGATGAACGATGAATTTTTACTTGCGTTAAAACTCTATGGCATTAAAAACGCAGTGGAAGTTAGCGTTTGAATGGAATCAATTAGATAAAACTTTGTAGAACTTAAAAGGTGGGGGCAAGCCCCACAAGTTCATTCGCCGTGAATTGCCCCTGTTGGACAGACTTCTTCGCAAGCACCGCAATCAATACAATCATCGGCGTTGACGGCATACTTGCCATCATCTGTTGGGTGTATTGCATTTGTAGGACATACCGATGCGCATGCGCCACATCCAATACATACATCTGCATCAATTTTGTGAGCCATGCTTCACCTCCTTTGTTATGTTGTTAGAATTTCCTTTTCCTTTTGAGATAGGATTTTATCTATTTCATTAGTGTATCTATCCGTAAGCTTTTGAATCTTTTCCTTAAACCTTTTTGCCTCATCCTCAGAATGTCCATTTTCCTTGAGGTGTTCGATTTCCTTTATAATGTCATGTCTAATGTTCCTTATGGCAATTTTGGCTTCCTCTGCCATTTTTCTAACCTTTTTCGCAAGTTCCTTTCTCCTTTCCTGTGTTAATGAGGGAAGGTTAAGCCTTATTACATTCCCATCTCTCTGTGGTTGTGTACCAAGATCAGATTGCCTTAGAGCCTTTTCTATACTGGGTATTGCTGATGGATCCCATGGCTGAATGGATATTTGAGAAGTACCGGAAACCGAAAGCTGTGCCAATTGCTTCAATGGCATGATCTTTCCGTAGTAATCTACCTTTATGTTTTCAACTAATACCGTCGATGCTCTGCCCGTTCTTATCGATGAGAGGTCTCCTCTTAACGTATCTATGGTTTTTTTCATTCGCTTTTCACCATCTTTAAGAAGTCCTTCCACGCTAACCTCCTATAACCTGTCACCCTTGACTATTGATCCGATGTTTTCACCTTTAGCTATCTTTTCGAGGTTTCCATGTTCCCTAACATCAAATACAATTATTGGAATTTTATTTTCCATGCACAGAACAATGGCTGCCGAATCCATAACCTTGATACCGTTTTTAATTATGTCTTTATATGATATCTTGTCAAGTTTCTTTGCATTCTTATATAGATTTGGGTCAGATGTGTATATGCCATTTACCTTGGTTGCCTTAAGCAAGACATCGGCATTGATTTCGGCTGCCCTAAGCGCTGCTGCAGTATCTGTTGTAAAGAATGGGTTTCCAGTTCCAGCGGCAAATATAACAATCCTTCCCTTTTCAAGATGCCTTATTGCTCTTCTCCTTATATATGGCTCAGCTATTTCCTTCATTTCTATTGCCGATTGTGTCCTTGTTTGCAAGCCATGTCTTTCAAGAGCATCCTGAAGTGCCAGTGCATTTATTACGGTTGCTAACATTCCCATATAGTCTGCAGTTGCCCTATCCATTCCCTCGGTTGCACCCGATATTCCCCTAAAGATATTGCCACCACCTATGACAATTGCTACCTGTACACCTAACTTCACCAAACTTTCAATTTCCATTGAGATACTGTTTAGAAATTCAGGATCGATACCATATTCCTTATTTCCCTGTAAAGCTTCTCCACTTAACTTCAGGAGGATTCTTTTATACTTAAGCACCTATCTTCCTACCTCAAACCTGCAAAAGTTTTTAATCTTTATGTTTTCACCAAGCTTCGATATATTTTCCTTTATGAGTTCGGCTATCGTTTTTTTATCATCCTTTATCCATGGCTGTTCTAAAAGACAGTTTTCAGAGAAAAACTTGCTAATTTTGCCATCCACGATCCGGCCTATAATTGCTTCCGGCTTACCCTCGGTTTTTGCCTCGTTTGTTAAAATTTCCCTTTCCCTTTCAATTACCTCTTTGGGAACGTTTTCCTTATCTATATACTTCGGTGACATTGCAGCTACCTGCATTGCTATTTCCCTTGCCAAGTTCTTGAACTCATCCGTCCTTGCTACAAAGTCAGTTTCGCAGTCAAGTTCAACCAAGCTTCCTATCCTTCCACCGGAATGTATGTACGATACAACAATTCCCTCGGCTGTTTCTCTCTTCGACTTTTTCTCAGCTTTTGCTATGCCCTTTTCCCTAAGTATCTTTATTGCCTTTTCAATATCACCCTCTGCCTTTTCAAGGGCCTTTCTACATTCAACGATACCGGCTGATGTCCTTCTTCTTAGGTCCTTTACAAGTTCAACATCTATCTTAGCCATTTTCAACCTCCTCACCCTCGGCAAGCTTTCTGGCTTCCATTCTCTCCTTTCCTTCAATTACGGCATCTGCAATTCTTGAGGTTAAAAGCTTAATAGCCCTTATAGCATCGTCATTTGCTGGTATAGGATAATCAATTAAATCAGGATCAGCATTCGTGTCCACGATGCCAACTATAGGAACGCCTGCCTTTTTTGCCTCTCTTACAGCATTTTCCTCTCTTACAACATCAACTATAAAAAGGGCATCTGGAATTCTGTTCATGTTTTCTATTCCACCAATGTAGTTTTCAAGCTTTTGCTTTTCCCTTTCAAGTTTAACAACCTCCTTTTTTAGGAGTTTTTCCATTACCCCTTCTTCTTCCATCTTCTTAATTGTTTTAAGCTTTCTTATACTGTTCCTTATCGTTGAAAAATTTGTTAGGGTTCCGCCGAGCCATCTTTTATTGATGTAGAACATTCCACATCTCTGCGCTTCTTCCTTTATTATATCCTGTCCCTGCTTTTTGGTGCAGACAAACAAAACGGTTCCACCATTTGATACAAGGTTAACTATGTAGTCATAAGCCTTTTCAAAGTACTTGACCGTTTTTTGTAGGTCTATTATGTGGATACCGTTACGCTCCGTGAAGATGAACTTCCTCATCTTTGGATTCCATCTTTCCTTTTGATGGCCAAAGTGAACGCCTGCCTCAAGTAGCTCCTTCATTGCTATTTTGCCACCCTCGGTTTTTACTACCTTTTCTTTTGGTGTTTCCTTTTCTTCTGCCATGTTTCCTCCTTTGGTTTTTCCTCCTAAGCTTTCATCCCATAAGGGAACCTTTCGGCACCACCCTTGTGGTCATGCTTAGTGAGTTTTCAAGGAAGGAATATAGCTAAAATCAATCCCAATTACAAGTCTTACAGCCTAACAACCATGTCCGAATTGGCAAGTGCTTGAACTACTTCATAGGCGTTAGATGCTATCCCAATTTCAAGGTCATCTAATATGTTAAAGTAGTTGAGGCATGTTCCGCAGCACAATATTTCAACTCCTCTTTGATTTAATTCTTTTAGGGCACTTAATATTTCCTTATCTGCTCCCTTGCATGCAAACCTCACTGCTGTGTTTATGAGAATGATCTTAGAAGGCATAGGATCTGCATTTAGGAATGTTTTTATGAAACCCTTTGCAAGTATTTCCCCTAACCCTTTATCCTCGCCTACATGTGTACTTGCCATCAGAACCGTGTAGCCTTTAACATTCTTGGCTTTCTCTAATGTCTTAGGTTTTTCCTTTGTTGCCTTCCCCTTTGTGATATCGAGGTAAAACGTTCCATCCTTTTCCGTTACCTTTACGGAACATCCAGCCTTTTCCGCAAATCTCTTTACGTTTTCCCTAGATGCCTTGTTGTCAACGATGACGGTTACCGTTTGAAACGTTCCCTTTTCGATTGCTTCCTTTGTCTTTAAAACCGGGATAGGACAAGCTGAACCTCTACAGTCGATTGTCTCGCTCATTACGTACCTCCAATAAGTTTTTAATAAGGTTATCACCGGTAACGGGCTTAAATCAATGGAGTAAAAGCTATTTTAGTGATTTATCGTATAGGAAAAAACTATATGATTGATTGGAGTTTCTTGAAGTTTTTGAGGTCAGATAGTGTTAAACCATTTTCAAGTGGTTCAAATCCCCTTGCCACAAATACCTTTTCCTCTACATAGAGGAAAAGTTCACATGGTAGGCAATAATTTTTATCCTTTGTGTGTTTTTCCCATACTAAATTTAGGTCTATAAACGATTTTGTTCTTCCAAGTGACTCGCTTTTCTGCTCATGGTCGTTAAGATAGATATAGTAATAACCGCCATTCTTCAGCTCGATTAGGCTGTATCTTTCGTCGCTTAACTTAATCCTTTGAAATTCTTTCGCACACATCGTTAAATATACTCCTCGCTATTCTTGCTATGCACGCCCGCCTTTTAGACTCAACCTGTTCAGGGGTTCCAGTTGCATCATAAAATCCATACCTTTCAACACTAAATGTATATAGGGGTTTTTTAAAGCCCATCTTTATAACCTTGACGTTTACTGATATCGAAACCTTATACTCCGTAACCCTATCCATGTTATCAAAGCCTATGGCGAAGGTCGACAGATTATCTACGGATGTTCTAACGATAAGCGTTAAGTCTGGTATAGGTTTTTGGTCTATACGTACCCTTTTATCAGAGTAGAAGGATTCGTCGGCGGCCTTTGAAAAAATTACATCAAGTCCCACTTCGGGTGTTCGGTTTGTAACAGGACTAATGTAGATATGCTTTGCCTGTAAATGTCCTACCGATGGTTTTACGGAAGCACATGAGAAAATAAATGGTATTAGAACTAAAATTTTAATGAAGTTCATCCTATCACCAGACTTACGAGCTTTCCCTTGATGTATATGAATCTTTTAACCGTTTTGTTGGATATGTATTTTTTGACCCTTTCATCCGATAAAACCATGGTTTTTACTGTTTCCTCATCGGCATTTCCCCTCAACGTTATCTTGCTTCTTACCTTCCCGTTAATCTGAATTGGAATTACAGCTTCATTGCTTATCATAGTTTCTTGGTTTGCCTTAGGCCATTTATAACTTGAAAGTTGACCTTTGTGCCCTGTAACTTCCCAAAGTTCCTCGCATACGTGCGGTGTAAACGGTGATAGCATGATGATGGACTTTTCAATGGATTCCCTTAGCACCATTTTGTCCGCTTCACATAGGGGCTTAAACCTGTTTATCTGTGTAAATAGCTCCATTATTGAAGCTATTGCGGTATTAAACTTAAACCGTACATTAAGCTCATCCGTAACCTTTTTGAGTGTTCTGTGTGTTTTTGCCAACAGCTTTTTTCCATTCTTAGATGACTTACCTTTTTCAATTTCGGTTTTAAAAACATTCAAATTGTCTAAAACCATTTTGTAGAATCGCTTAAGAAATCTATATGCTCCTTCAATACCCTCATTTTTCCATTCAAATTCGTTCTCAGGAGGTGCCGCAAAGAGTATGTATAGTCTCGTGGCATCAGCTCCGTACCTATCGATCATAGTGTCAGGATCGACGATGTTTAGCTTTGATTTGCTCATCTTAGACAGCTCACCCAAGGATGATTCAAGCTTTAGGAGTAATTTTTCCCTGTCATCAACGAAGCTTCCTATCTCCTCGGTATTTATCAAGAGCAGGGCGTTGTCACCTATGGTTATGTGATACCTCTTTAATAGAGAACCAATCGTTTCAACGTTATCCGAGCTTTTGCCTGTAAGTACCTCTATCAATGCTGAAACAAGATTATCTTCGTTTAGGTTATAGTTTTTTAAAAGTTTTCCTACACTTACCCATTTCTTGCATACCATCCCCTGTGTTAAGAGATTTTTAAATGGCTCACCTTTTTTGATAAAGGCTCTCTGTTCATTCCTTGGAATCTTTAGAATGCCTAAGTCCCTCAAGGCCTTTGTAAAGAATCTTGCATATAGAAGGTGAAGTACGGCGTGCTCTATGCCTCCTATATACTGATCAACTGGCATCCAGTATTTAACATCACTCATTTCAAATGGAGCTTTATCGTCGTTTGGTGAGCAGTACCTCAGGAAGTACCACGATGAATCAAAGAATGTGTCCATCGTATCCGGATCCATCCTCGCAGGTGAACCGCAGATAGGGCATTTCACGTTCATAAAGCTCTCAACTCTCTCAAGCGGTGAGTGGCCCTTACCTATTAGGGGTGCATTTTCGGGAAGTAAAACGGGAAGTTTATCATCCGGAACTGGTACGATACCGCACTTCGGACAATGTATCATTGGTATCGGTGTTCCCCAATATCTTTGTCTCGATATGTTCCAGTCTCTAAGCTTATACTGAATGTTTTTTATCCCCCTTCCCATTGATTCAAGCTCATTTGTTATGGCAATCTTGGCTTTTTGGCTGTCCATGCCCGTGAACTTTCCGGAGTTTATAAGAATTCCGGGGTCAGTGAACGGAAGTTCGGCTTTTCCACCTTTTGGAGCAACAACCGTTTTTATAGGTATTCCATACTTCTTAGCGAATTCATAGTCTCTCCTATCATGTGCAGGTACACACATAACTGCACCTGTGCCGTACTCCATGAGGACGAAGTTTGCCGTATATATTGGAATTAACTTTCCTGTTAGTGGATGTTTAGCGTATGCACCTGTGAATACGCCTTCCTTTTCAAGCTCCCCGGTTGACCTTTTCTTAGTTCCAACCTTTCTCATTCTTTCAACAAATGCCTTAACTTTCCCTTCCTGTGGGGTTCCCTTTGATAACCTAAGTGTTAGCGGGTGTTCCGGTGCTAAAAGCAGGCACGTTACGCCGAAGATGGTATCTGGTCTTGTTGTAAATACCTCTATGTTTTCATCTTCAATCCCAAATTTAACCTTAGCACCTATGCTTTTACCTATCCAATTTCTCTGCATTGTTATGACGGGTTCTGGCCAATGTCCCTTTAGGAGCTCAAGGTCTGAAAGTAATTCCTCAGCATACTTGGTTACCCTCAGAAACCAACTGTCTATGTATTTCTGTTCCACCTTTGTTCCACAGCGCCAGCATCTACCTTCCTCATCTACCTGTTCATTCGCAAGCACCGTCATGCACGATGGGCACCAATTAACAAGTGTTTTCTTCCTATACGCAAGTCCATTTTTATACATTCTTGTAAAGATCCACTGATTCCACCTGTAGTAATCGGGTAAGCATGTTGTAACTTCCCTATCCCAATCGTATGAAAGCCCAAGTTTCTTTAACTCGCTTTTCATGTAACTGATGTTTGATAGTGTCCATTTTTTGGGAGGGATGCCACTCTTTATGGCTGCATTTTCCGCTGGAAGTCCAAATGAATCCCATCCCATTGGATGCATGACGTTATAGCCAAGCATTCTCTTGAATCTTGCCACTGTATCTCCTATCGTGTAGTTCCTAACATGTCCCATGTGAATCCTTCCAGATGGATAGGGAAACATCTCTAAAACGTAATACTTCTCTTTACTTTCATCTGTTTCTACCTTAAACGTTTTAGTCTTATCCCATATTTCCTGCCATTTCCTTTCTATTTCCTTGAAGTTGTATTCCAATTATGCCTCCTTGGTGAAAATTGCATTAAAATAATAACATGATGAAGTGCATTTTGAGCATTGCAGGTTTTGACCCAACAGGTGGAGCTGGTGTACTAAGGGATACTAAAACCTTTATTAAGTTTGGGTTTTACCCATGTGCTGTTGTATCGGTGAATACCGTGCAAAACTCTAATGGTGTTGTAAATCTTAGGTTTGAAAGTAAAGATATGATCTTAAATGGCCTTAAACTTGTCTTGGATGAAATGCCCATTGCTGGTGTTAAAATAGGTATACCCCATAGGGAAAGGGAGGTTAACCAGAGCATTTCGGATTTGTTACGCGGTTTAAGGGTTCCCATTGTTTTTGACCCTGTTGTAGCGCCTACACTTGGGAGAAGATTCATCGAGAATATCAGCGTCATGAAGCCAATCATTGACATATCAACCGTAGTAACGCCTAATTTCAAGGAGTTTAAGCAGTTAGAGAATCTGTTTTTGGATTATAATGGTTTTCTTATTGTAAAGGGCAGGCTGCACAACGATTATGTTGAGGACGTTCTGTTGAGAAACGGCAGCAAGATATCTGAGGTTCTGCATAAAAAATCTAACTACGAGGTTAGAGGCACGGGTTGTGCATTTTCATCTATCCTAACATCGCTTTTGGCTTTAGGATTCACCATGGAGAATGCCTTCAAAAAGGCATCGAACCTTTTAGAGGATTACAGAAGGAAAAGTGTTCCCATTGATTCTCAAAGGATTTCCTTATGGTAGTTAATCGTTTCACCTGGGTACAGCCTTTCGATGAGGTTGATAGCTTTTGCGATTCTTGCGTCTGCAATCTTTCTGCTTGTCCCAACCGTTACGATTGTTATTGTAGCAATCTGCCACTTATCCTGATTATCCGTTTCGCTTACAGATACATTAAAGCTATTTTTTAAGCGTTCAACGATACGCTTAACGGTGCTCCGCTTATCCTTTAGCGAATGTGCCCATGGAATTCTTAAATTTACCTCGGCTATGCCGATAATCGCTGCCATATCGATGCTTATAATTTTATGAAAAATTTGGAGTTATGGTTGAAGAACATCTTAATTATAAGGCTTTCATCTCTTGGCGATGTTATATTAGTTTCAAGTGTTTTAGATTCACTTTATAAAAGATTTCACATCGATATATTAACCTATGGCGAATATGCCAATATATTCGCATATGATAAAAGGGTTAGAAAGGTTTTAAGTGCCAAGAAGACAGACTTTAAGAGCATATCATCCATTAAATCTCTTGCATTTAGCTTAAATGGGAAGAATTATGATTATGTTTTTGACCTTCATGCAACTCTCAAGACACATTTGCTCTCATTCTTCCTTAAACCAAAGGTATTTAGATACAATAAAAGGGTTCTATTAAGGCGACTTATGGTTCTATTTAAGCCTTTTAAATCAAAGTGGCTTTATGTCCCTGACCTTTACGCCGATGTTTTCAAGAATGTGAATGTAAACATTAAAAATCCAAGACCAAGGATTTTTCTGCCAAAGATGAATATTGAAAACCTGATTCCTAAAAAGCCCTTTGTAGTTATATCGCCAGGTGCAAGGTGGGAGACAAAGCGATATCCGCTTGGTAGGTTTGTAGGTTTAGGAAGGATGTTCTTAAAGGATGGTTTTAACGTTGTAGCTATTGGGGGAAGAGGTGAAGAGGAACTTGGTAAGCCGTTTGAATATGCGGGTATGTTTAACCTTGTAGGGAAACTGTCCGTTCTTGAAAGTATGGCCGTTATGAGGGAAGCAAGTTGCGTTATCTCAAACGATTCCGCAAACGTTCACATGGCAAGGGGCGTCAAAACCCCTGTTATTTCTATATTCGGCCCAACACATCCGGCCTTTGGATTTGCTCCCTTTAGTGATGAAGGAAGGGCTATCACATTGAACCTTCCATGTTCCCCATGCAGCCTTCACGGAAGGACAAGATGCAAAAGGCAAAGATGCTTTGATATTGATGAGGAATTTATAAAGACTGAAGCTATAGAGGTGATGAAGCATGAAGGCTAAAAACTTATTCTTAGAGCTGTCCATCATCTTGGTCTTAGGTTGGTTACTTGAATATATCTATATGGGAGTGGTTGGTTTATATCAGGGAACGGTGCTTACCTTTCTTGAAATTTCCCTTTCCTTTGATAATGCTGTTATGAATGCCATTGTGCTTTCAAACATGTCTAAGCTTTGGAGAAAGAGATTTATAACATGGGGTATCATCGTTGCCGTATTTGGCGTTAGGTTTTTTCTCCCAGTTTTCATCGTTTCCGTAGCATCCAAAATCGGTATATGTGAGGTTGCAAAGCTTGCAATTTTCTCACCAAAACTGTATGCGAACTACTTAGGTACAGTGAGACCTTTAATACTGTCATTTGGTGGGGCTTTCCTACTTATGGTTTTCATAAACTGGCTGTTTGATATTGGCAGGAACATTTACTGGATTTCGCTTGTTGAAAGGATTGCATCCAAGGTGGCAAGTTTGGCAAGTGTGAAGTACCCAATGGCAATTCTGATCGTCATCCTTATAGGTTTAGTGAAGAATGACAATGCTATAACCATATCCATGCTTTTGGGCATCTTTTCATTTGCCTTGGTCAGTTTGATTAAGGATTCCATTAGGTTGTTTAGCGGTGTAAGTGATGGCTTGATAGGTTTCATCTACCTTGAGCTTTTGGATGCTTCCTGTTCTCTCGATGGTGTGGTAGGTGCATTTGCCATAAGCCAGAACATCATCATGATGGTAATAGGCCTTGGTATTGGTGCATTTGCAATTAGATCCCTAACGGTTTATCTTGTTGAAACTGAGAGACTTAAAAAGCTTCCCTTTCTTGAACATGGAGCACACTGGAGCATTGGCATCTTAGGAATCATAATGTTACTTGAACTCTTCGTAAACGTTCCAGAATGGATCACGAGTATAACAGCTATCTTGGTTATAGCTTCGTCATTCCGTTCCTCTATAAGGAGGATATAGTTGCACCTTTTTCATCTACATCCAGTACTAGGTACCTTGCATCGATACCTGTGCTTTCAAAAACGTTGCACATTGACCTTCCTATATCATTGAAGTTTTTATCTGAGAGAGCAGCAATGCAGCTTCCAGCTCCTGAAAGATAAACAGCATAAGCTCCCTGTTTATAACCTTCCGATACAACGTCCCAGAAGGATGGAATAAGCTTGCATCTGTAAGGTTGGTGTAGTCTATCTTTAACGGCTTCCCTCAAAAGGCTGAAATCCCTCTTAAAGATTGCTCCCATGAGTAGTGCAACCCTTTGAATATTAAATATCACGTCCTTTCTGCTGAATTCATTTGGAAGAACCGACCTTGAATCCTCGGTTGATAGGAATATTTCCGGTACTATGACTATTGCCTTTAGTTCCTTTGGGAAATCCAACTTTACATAGTGAAAGTTACTGTTAGTTGCAGCAACAACGAAACCACCCATGTATGATGGTAGAATATTGTCCATGTGGGGTTCAAACTTGGATGAAATGTCCACCATTTCCGAAGGTGATAACTTTTTACCCGCTACTCGTTGGGCTGTTAGGATACCTCCAACGATGGCAGTGGCCGAACTTCCAAGCCCTCTTCCAAGCGGTATCCTATTTAGCTGGTGCAGACTTATAGGCTTTTCCAACTCCATATATGCCATTGTGTTTCTGTAAACCTTTATAAACAGGTTTTCCTCATTTGCCGGTAAGATTTCCTTGCCTTCACCCTCGATCTTCACGGAAAAATTATCTGCAGTTTCAACTGTAAACTCGTTATAAAGTTTAAGTGCAAGTCCAAGTGCATCAAAGCCGGAGCCTAAGTTGCTTGTCGATGCCGGAACCATTACCTTGAATTTCAATCCTTCCTCCCTTTACTATAATCTATTTTGACCTGAATGCTCGGTGCAGGTAATCTTTCAGCTGGTTTTGATATTTCAAATTCACCACTCTTTATCCATTCCTTTAAGGTTTCGGCTATCTCCCTTGCCTTAAAATACGATGACATTGGAGATGTTGGTATCCTCTTGCCATTAAATTCAACGGAGCCATTTCTTAGATCCTTGTAGTTTACATAGCCTAAGGTTTTTGGGTTCCCTATAGAGTAATCCGTTGAGTAATCAATGATGGGTGCAAGTATCTCGCTATCCCTTACGGATGTGCAGAAGGCAATTCTTTCGTTGAGTATCGGTATAGGTATGCCAATACCTACGAAAAGCGATACGCCATATCCTAAAACGGATGCTGCCTTTATGAAATCCGTTGACATCTGTTTCATATCACCTACCGTCATGATGGTACCTGAAGATTCAACAGGCTGGCCTTTAGGGGTTCTATTAATGCCGAATGGTGAATGTTGAGTTCCGTGAAATGCTATGTATCCCATTGTCCCACCAAGGAATATCCTTGTACCTACGCCGATGGTTTCAAAGAGAGGGTCATTCATTAAGGGGCTTAACTGCCCTGCACTTGAGTACGTGGCATTTCCAAGATTTGGTTTAAGTATTCCCATATATGTATATATCGTTCTCGATGACCTATTAACTGCTACGTTGTAGTTTTGCGATGCATTTCTCGGATTGCACATTATTGCATCGTTTATCGTATTGATGTTTATCAGCTTCTTTATTTCCCTTCTTGGATAGCAATCCGTTCCGTAGCCATAAGCTTCAAGCTCAATATCCTCTCCAGCAATGAGTTCTTCTATTACATGTGCCCCGCCATACTCAAATTTTCCAGGGTAAACCTCGTTCCTTGGATCGTTCTCCGGTAATGCCGAGGCACCTATGTATAGATCAACAGATGCAAGGGCACCGTATGCCGGAACCCCGTTTAGGTAAACTTCCTCCATCTTCATTCTCGGTTTAGTATGTCCAACGTTTAAAAAGGCACCCGATGAACACATGGTACCAAAAGTGCCCGTTGTAACAACATCAACCTCTTCCGCTGCTTTTACCACGCCTTTTTGCTCTACGATATCTATCATTTCCTCTGCAGTTACCACTACAGCTTCACCTTTTCTAATCTTCTCATTTATCTCTTCGTACGTTTTATTTACCTTCATTTCACCCTTTCCGCGATAAGATCAACACTGCTTGCAAGCCCAGTAATTCTTGCATCTACAAAGCTGCCACTTTTGTAGTTTCCCCTCAGGTAAACTATTCCATCTATTTCGTGTGCATTCCTGTAGCTTCTTGCCTCAACGTATCCTGGCATATCCTCTGCCTTTCCGTCAACTATCAATTTGAGTTTTTTGCCTATTAGCTTTTCATTTATCTCCTCTGAGATACTGTACTGGACATCCTCGATTAATGAGATTCTTGAGCTTTTCACTTCATCCGGAACCAAATCACCTAAACTGTATGCTCTTGTTCCCTCCTCCAGTGAGTATTTAAAAAATCCTACCCAATCAAGCTTGGCAGTTTTTACAAACGACAGGAGTTCTTCAAACTCCCTTTCTCCCTCAGTTGGAAAGCCAACTATGAACGTGCTTCTTATTGCAATATCCGGTATCTTTTTTCTTAATTTTTTTATAAGATCTTCAATAAAATTCCTGTTGTACCTTCTTCCCATTGAAAGAAGTACCTTATCGCTTATATGTTGAAATGGCACATCGATATAGTGGACCATTTTTTTGCTTTCAGCCATGAAGTCTATTAATTCATCCGTTACATGCGAAGGGTAAGCATACATAAGCCTTATCCATTTGATACCTTCTATCCTTTCAAGTTTTCTTAAAAGTTTGACGAGCACATTCTTTTTCCTTCTATCGTACATGTATGCCGTTGTGTCCTCAGCAATTATATATAGTTCCTTTACCCCTTTCATTGCCAAGTTTTCAGCTTCATCTACTATTTCGTCCATAGGCCTGCTCTTCAGCCTTCCCCTTATAATTGGAATGGCACAGAAACTACATCCATTGGAGCAGCCTTCCGATATCTTAAGGTATGCGATGTGTGGAGGAGTAAGCACATGCCTCAGCAGATACGGTTTAAATGCAGCAACCTTTTGATTTAGAAGTTTCTCGGCTACCTTTTCCACCTCATCAGTTCCAATGAAGTTATCTACCTCCGGAAACCCCTTTTTGATTTCCTCCTTATAACGCTGATATAGGCAACCGGCTACCACTATTCTCTTGTTTGGATTTCTCTTCTTTTCCTCTATGACGTTTAGTATCTCATCTATCGATTCCTTCTTGGCTGGTTCTATGAACCCGCATGTATTAATCAAGATTATGTCAGCAGCCCTTAAATCCTTTGTAAACTTTACCTTGCCTGTGGATTCAAGTATGCCAAGCATATTCTCCGTATCTACAAGGTTTTTTGGGCAGCCTAAGCTTATTACGGCAATTTTTTTCATACGAGTTTTACCCTTCCCTCATAGAGGGCTTTGCCGACAATTACCCCTTTAAGGTTTTTAAGCCTACACGACATCTGCTTGAGTCTTTCGATGTCAGCATTGCACGAAACTCCCCCCGATGCTATTATGGGTTTTCTTACCGATTCCGTAAATCTCTCTATTTCCTTGAAATTTGGGCTTGAAAGCGTTCCGTCCCTTGAGATGTCTGTGTATATAAATCCCCAGATATTGCTTGAATCATAGCTTTCCGCGAGCTTTACAGCAGGAACTTCAGTTGTTTCAATCCACCCTTTTGTTGTTACAAACCCATTCTTGGCATCTATTCCAAGTACAATTCTCCTTGGGAATTCCTCTACCATCTTCTTGAAAAGTTTTGGTTTTGAAACGGCAATTGTTCCAACGATAACCCTATCTATTCCTAATCCGAAAAGTTCTTCAATCGATTCAATGGTCCTTACGCCACCCCCAAATTCAATGGGAATACCAACAGACTCAACAATTTTCCCAACTATTCCTATATTTCTTGGAAAACCCATAAATGCACCATCAAGGTCAACAACATGAATCCTTTTAGCGCCTTGATGTTCCCATTTTTTCGCAACTTCAACTGGATCTTCAAAGTAAACCGTTTCCCTATTAGCTTTACCCTGATAAAGCCTAACGCATTTCCCGTTCTTTATGTCAATTGCCGGTATTACCTCAAACATTCTGTATCCCTAAAATATCAGACATTCCGTAAAGCTTAGGTTTCTTGCCTACAATCCATCTTGCCGCTGTTAATGCACCCTTTGCAAATGTTGTTCTGCTCGTTGCCCTGTGAGTTAACTCAAGCCTTTCACCAGTTGTTGCAAAGTAGACCGTGTGCTCGCCAACCGTATCGCCCATTCTCGATGAAAGCATGCCTATTTCATCGTTTGGCCTTTCACCTGTAATGCCCTTTCTTCCAAATCTTAGAACCTCGTTAAGCGGTTTACCTAAAACCCTTGAAATGATCTTGGCAAGCTTCATTGCGGTTCCCGATGGGGCGTCCTTCTTGAACCTATGGTGAATTTCCAGTATTTCAACGTCATAACCCTTACCCTTTAGCATTTTACTTGCTTCTTCCGTTAACTTGAAGAGAACATTTACACCTAAGCTCATGTTAGGTGAAAGGAGAATAGGTGTGAATCTTGCAGCGTAACCTATCCGATCAAGTTGTTCATCGTTGAATCCTGTAGTTCCGATGACAAGTGGAATTCTTAACCTTACCGCATCGCCAATCAACTTCATTGTAGCCTCGGGTGTTGAGAAGTCAATGACTACATCGGGTTTTTCTGAAAGCTTCGCAATTGAATCGGAAAATGCTAAGTTAGCTTTTGAATCCTCAAAACCCTTTCTTTCGATAAGCCCAACCAGCTTAAATTCATCCTCGTTAGTGGCCAATTCTCTTATCGTCTTGCCCATCCTTCCATTTGCGCCGTTTATTGCCAACTTAATCATTTTTCTCCTTTCCAAACCATTTTACTATTCCAAATACTATGCCTAAAACCAATATTAAGATGCCAATGCCAATTTTGGATTCAAAGTTTTGACCCTTTTCAAGTGAGCTGACAAGTGCCTCCCTGATTGTAGCAGCAAGTGCAACGCTCACAAAGGCACTTACGGCTAATTCCCCACCTAACATGAACCTGATTTCACTGTTCAAGAGCTCGAGGATTGTCCATAGTATTAGAAGATCGCCGAGGGCTGATATGATGCCATGTGTTATGTTTCCATGTATAAAGTTAAGTATATCAAGTCCAAATAGAGCTGATATCGATACACCAAGCACTATCAAACCAAGAAGGATTATTAAGTCTGCCGAGATTGCAAACTTCCTTGTGAAGTTAACTATTATCCTTTGTACCTTTCCTGCGCCAAGAAACGTCCTTGTTTCGCTATCAACATAGAAGGATATGAGTGCATCTTCGTTAAGGGCAAGTAGTTTCTGAAGTGACCTAATGAGATCCTCAACCTTTTCTATATTGCATTCCTTGCTTAATACATTCCTTACTATTCTTTTTGTACAAAATCTACTTACAAAGTTCATTGCAACAACGATGTAGTGAGGTGGAACCCCAACTTCAACGTGAACCTTTGCAATTTTTATGAGGTATGCAAGGTATTCAGAGTCGTAGTTTCCAGAAAAGAGCCTTTTGTACCATTCCTTGATCGTTATCTTAAGGTTTTTAAGTCTATCTTCGATGAACTCATTTGCTTCCTCAAACTTCATCAGGTTATCGTAAAAGGCATTTGCGAATTCATCAACATAAGGAATGAGAATATCTCCAAGGTTCTTAAGGTTTTTAATATCTCTTTGCCCTATATTAAAGTCGAAGAGGAGACTATTGATATCTCTGTAGTCTCGGATTCCTATCATATAATTCCCTTTTCCTTTAAGATTTTCTTGATTTTAGCTTCATTTTCAGTTGTTGTTGGACATAGGGGAAGCCTAAACTCCTTTTCCATCCTTCCCATCATAGATAGAGCTGTCTTAACGGGTATTGGATTGGTATCGATGAACATCGCTTTTGATAAATCGTACAGGTCGAAGTGTATTCCTCTTGACGTTTCGATCTCTCCGTTTCTAAAAGCTCTGTACATTTCCACAACCCTCTTAGGTGCAACGTTTGCCGTTACGGATATAACACCCTTTGCACCTTCTGACATAAGTGGAAAGAAGGTTAAATCATCGCCAGATAGAAGCGTTATTCTATCTTTGCATTTCATGGCTATCTCGGTTCCCTGCTTCATGCTTCCTGATGCTTCCTTTACGGCAACAATGTTTGTAATGTATGAAAGCCTTTCAACGGTTTCAGGTAGCATATTGATACCGGTTCTTGATGGAACATTGTAGAGCACAATTGGAATATCAACGGCTTCTGCAACTGATTTGAAGTGAAGGTATAGACCTTCTTGATTGGGTTTGTTGTAGTATGGTGTTATCAAAAGGGCACCGTCGGCACCTGCTTTCCTTGCAAATGTTGTCAATCTGATTGCTTCGGCTGTAGAATTGGATCCCGTTCCTGCTATGACCTTTGCTCTTCTGCCAACCTGTTCCATTGTTATCCTTATCACCATTTCGTGCTCTTCATATGAGAGTGTTGCAGATTCGCCTGTTGTCCCGCATGGCACTATTCCGCTTACGCCGTTTTCGATGAGGAAATCAATATGCTTTCTTAGTGAATTTTCATCTATCTTTCCATCCCTAAACGGAGTAGGTATTGCAACGTTTATGCCTTCAAACATTTCTCCTCCATATTTATTTGTTTAATTTTATCAAAATCAGTATAATTTAAAAGCCGTATAAGGAGGTTAAATGCTCAATTGGAAAGGAGTTATAGAGGAATTTAGGGAATTCTTGCCGGTATCGAGTAAAACGCCTGTTATCACGCTACTTGAAGGCGGTACACCGCTCATAAAGGCATCCAAATTGACCGATGCGATAAACGGTGATATAGAACTCTACCTGAAGTTTGAAGGCCTTAACCCTACAGGTTCATTCAAGGATAGGGGAATGACAATGGCCGTTTCGAAGGCAATCGAGGATGGAGCAAAAGCCGTTATATGTGCCTCTACGGGAAATACCTCAGCTTCGGCTGCTGCATACGCAGCGAAGGCTGGAGTAAAAGCTGTTGTCCTTATACCCAAAGGCAAGATTGCATTAGGAAAGCTTTCCCAAGCTATGATGTACGGAGCCGAGATCATTCAAATAGAGGGAAATTTCGATGATGCACTGACAATAGTAAGGGAAATTGGTGCGAATTATCCAATTACCATAGTCAATTCAATTAATCCCTATAGGCTTCAAGGTCAGAAAACGGCAGCTTTTGAGATATGTGAGCAGCTTTCAAAGGCACCGGATTACCACTTCATTCCAGTTGGGAATGCTGGCAATATAACTGCTTATTGGATGGGTTATAGGGAGTACTTTGATATTGGAAAGGTGGATTCAAAACCAAGGATGTGCGGTTGGCAGGCTGCAGGGGCTGCTCCAATAGTGCTTGGTCATGTTGTTAAGAACCCTGAAACCATTGCAACAGCTATAAGGATAGGCAATCCTGCAAGTTGGAAAGGTGCTGCAAGTGCTGCAAGGGATTCCGGGGGATTTATAGATATGGTTACAGACGAGGAAATACTCAAGGCCTATAAGCTTATAGCCGAGACTGAAGGAATTTTTTGTGAGCCGGCTTCTGCTGCATCTGTAGCGGGTGTGATTAAGGCAAATAACGAAAGAAAGCTATTTTCGAAGGGTGATACGGTTGTATGCACGCTTACGGGTAATGGGTTAAAGGATCCGGATAGTGCTATATCCATCTGTAAGAAACCAGTGACGCTTCCGGCAGACGAAAAGAAGATAGTAGAGTATTTAGGCTTTTAGGATGAAGCCTTTACAAATACCAAGGGGTTTTAAGGTTTTTCTTCCTCGTGAAGCACGCCAGTTCGAGTTTATGGCTGATGTTCTCTTGAGGATCGTTAGAATGTGGGGATACCAGCCGATTATCCCCCCTACCATTGAATATCTTGACACGTTTAAGTTAGTTGATTCCGAACTTGAGAGGCTTTCGTTTAAACTTGTTGATAGGTTTACTGGTAAGTTACTTGCCGTGAGACCGGATTTTACACCCCAGATTGCAAGAATCATCGCAACCTCCTTTAAGGACGAAAAACCGCCATTTAGGTTTTACTATATTGGAAGTGCTTACAGGGATGTTGGTACCAATAGACAGGTAAACCAGCTTGGTTGGGAGCTTTTAGGTGTAAGGGATGTGGAGGCAGATGCCGAGATAGTAAGCATAGTTGCAAATATCATGAAGGAGCTTGGCCTTAGCTCATTTCAAATAGACATAGGTCATGTAGGTTTTCTTAATGGTGTAGTTTCTGAACTTGGTATAAATGGGGATTTGAGGTCTATTTTCTTTAACCTTCTTCACCATAAGGATATTTCGGGTTTGAGCGTTTTTCTAAGGGAAAATAACTTTGATGATGTTGTTGCTGGAAAGGTTTCGAAACTTTTGAATCTCTACGGTAAGCAGGATGTCTTAGAGAGAGCTTATTCAATTTTTAAGAATGAGGAATCGATTTCGGCCATTGAATCCCTTGAAAGCATGTTTGAAATCCTCAAAAGTTATGGTTTTGAGAGAAATATCATCTTTGACCTTACCGAAAGAAGGGGCATGGACTATCATACAGGCATAACATTCGATGTTTTTCATCCTATCTTAGGTTATTCTATAGCGAGCGGTGGAAGGTACGACAAGTTAATAGGGCGTTTTGGCAGAGATCTTCCAGCTACGGGCATAGCTGTAAACCTCGATAGGCTACAAATTCTCTTGGATAAGAAGAACCTCTTTAGGAAGAGCTTTAGTGGGGATTATTACATAGTTGATGTAAAAAAAGAGCTCAAGAAGGCTTATGAATTAGCCAAGTTATTAAGGGAAAAAGGGTATAGGGTTGCAAGGGACATAGTAAAGAGGGATATAGATGAGTCTGTTAGTGTAGCGCTTTCAAAGGGATTTAAATACATTTTGGTGCTTAATGCTAAGGATTTACCAAGCAACTACCTTTACGTTTATTCTAAGAGTGGTCGTAAAAAACAGAGCCTTGATCAGTTTTTGGAGGAGGTTTAATGTCAACAATTGCCGTTATAGGAGCTCAATGGGGTGATGAGGGAAAGGGAAAGGTCGTTGATATTCTGTCAGAAAAAGCTAATACCATTGTAAGGTTTCAAGGGGGTAACAACGCAGGTCATACGGTTGTTGTTGATGGTAATAAGTACATACTTCACTTTTTACCTTCCGGTATTCTTCATGATCAAAGGAAATGTGTACTTGGAAATGGGATGGTAATCGATCTTGAGGGTTTGTTAAATGAGATAGCCTTTATTGAAAGGTTGGGAAAGAACCTTGATAATAGGTTATTCTTGAGTGAAAGGGCACACTTGATACTTCCGTATCACAAGGAGCTTGACGCTGCAAGTGAGGCTAAAAGGGGAATTTCAATTGGCACAACGCTTAAAGGCATAGGACCTGCCTATGAGGATAAGTTTGGGAGAAATGGCATAAGGATAGCCGATTTAAGAAACGAAGAGACCTTTAAACATAAACTCAAGGAAAACTTAAGGGAAAAGAGTATTTTACTCAAATACCTCTATCAAACGGATGTTGATTTTAATTTTGAAAAGATATACTCACAGATCATGTATGAGTTTGAGAAGGTTAATCCGTACATTGCAGATACTGTTACGATGTTAAATAGGTTTATAGATGCGGGCGAAAATGTTCTGTTTGAGGGTGCACAGGCTACCTTGCTTGACATTGATGTTGGTACTTATCCATATGTTACGTCTTCAAATTCATCTTCCCTAGGTATTCCAGCTGGTACAGGTGTGAGTCCGAAGAAGGTTCAAAGGGTCTTTGGGATTGCAAAGGCCTATACGACAAGGGTTGGTTCTGGACCGTTTCCAACTGAGCTCGAGGGAAAACTAGGGGAACTTTTAAGGGCAAGGGGTTATGAGTATGGTTCAACTACCGGAAGGCCAAGGAGGTGTGGATGGCTGGATCTATTCTCCTTGAGGTTTTCAGCGATGATAAATGATTTTAACGGGATCTCGCTTACGAAACTTGATGTCCTTGATGATTTTGACGAGATAAAGATATGCGTGGGTTATGACTTAGATGGTAAGTTTCTTGACCATTTCCCAGCAACAAGCGAGGAACTCTCACGTGTTAAACCGGTCTATGAAGTTTTGCCTGGATGGAAAACAAAGACAACATCCATTAGGAGGTTTGAGGACTTGCCAAAAAACGCGAGAAATCTTGTGGAGTTTGTAGAAGATTACCTTAATGTTGAAGTGGTTATGGTATCGGTAGGTGCACAGAGGCATGAAACAATTTCGCGGAAGGATATCTGGTGATATTCCATCCTCCCGTTCTTTTAAATGAGGTTATTGAACTTCTAAAACCTGAGCGTGGTATCTTCGTTGATGCAACCCTAGGCGGCGGAGGGCATGCCGAAGCCCTATTAAAAGCTAGTGAAAGGATAAAGCTAATAGGCATAGATAGGGATGAGGAAGCTATAGAAATTGCAATAGAGAGACTTAAGGTCTTTGGTAGTAGAGTATCTATATACCATGCAAATTTCTCGCAAATTGCTGATGTTCTAAAGGCCGAAAATGTTGAAAAAGTAAATGGATTTTTGTTCGACCTCGGTACTTCGCACTTTCAGTTAAGGGGGAACAGAGGTTTTTCCGTATGGAGAGAAGAGCCTCTTGATATGAGAATGGATAGGCGTCAAAAGCTTTGTGCTAAAGATGTTGTGAATAAACTTTCAGAAGGTAAGCTCTCGAGAATTATACTTGAGTATGGAGAAGAAGGCTTTGCCAAAAGAATTGCACGAGCTATTGTTACAAAGAGAAAAGGTAAGCCGATAGAAACAACAAAGGAACTTGCCGATATTGTAAAAGCATCCATTCCAAGAAGATTTTGGATAGGAAAGCACAAGCATCCAGCTATAAAGACATTTCAGGCTATAAGAATTTACCTAAATAAGGAACTGTTTCACATAGAGATGGGTTTGAATCAGGCGATTGAATACCTTAGCTGCAATGGCCGAATAGCCGTTATATCGTTTCACTCTATTGAGGATAGACTGGTCAAGAACACACTTAAGGTTTTAAGTCCCATTACGAAAAAACCGATAGTACCTTCAAATGAGGAAGTAAAGAAAAATCCAGCTTCAAGAAGTGCAAAGCTAAGGGTAGCGCAAAAGTTGTGTTAAAATCAACGTATGCTAAGTTTAACGAAGGCTTATCCTTGGGTTAGGGAAACTAAGTTTTACGACTTTTGCCTGAATACCGTTGGCCTTGCCCTTGCATTGTTCATGAGACTTAGGGTTTTCAATTCAAATGAAATACCCGAAAAGGGACCGTGTCTCATTGTATCAAACCATAGAAGCTATTTCGATCCGCCAATCGTTGCATATGCAGTAAGAAAACGGCATGTGTTTTTCCTTGCGAAGAAGAGCCTTTTTGATATTCCCGTACTTGGTTTTTTAATCAAGCAGTGGGGAAATGGTTTGCCAGTTAAAAGAGGAAGATTTGATGTTAAAGCTTTAAGATCGTGCCTTGAAGTGCTTAATAATGGAAAGGTACTTTGCGTTTTCCTGGAGGGAACAAGGGCAAGAGAGGGACAATTTCTAAAGCCAAAGTGGGGAGCAGGTATGATTGCCTTGAAGTCCAGGGTTCCAATAGTCCCATGCTTAATTGAGGGCTCAGGTAAGGTTCTACCAAAGGGAAGTTTATTACCGAGATTCAACAAGGTTACGGTTAGGTTTGGCAAGCCATTTAAGTTAGACTTAGCGGATGAGAGAGAAAATTACCAAATTGCATCGGATTTGATGATGAAAAGAATAAGGGAGCTTTCAAGTGAAAATAGTATTAGCTGAGAATGCCGGTTTTTGCTGGGGTGTTAAAAGAGCGGTTGATATAGCGGTTGATGCAGCTAAAAAGGGAAAGGTTTTTTGCCTTGGTGAACTTATTCATAACGGTAGGGAGATTAATAAGCTTAAACGTATGGGGATAAGGTTCATTAACAGCGTTAATTCCTTGAAGAATGGCGATAACATCATTATAAGGTCACATGGTGTTTCCCCAAAAGTAATGAATGCTTTAAAGGCCAAGGGTTTGAATATAATAGATGCTACATGCCCTTTTGTTAAAGATGTACATGAAAAGGTTGTAGAGCTTAAGACGGCAGGGTACCCCGTTCTTATACTTGGGAATCCAAAACATCCAGAGGTTATCGGTATAGCAGGGCATGTTGATAAACCCATGGTTATTGATTCTATTGAAAAACTTGAATCATTAGAAAAGCACCGAAGACTAGGGGTTGTATGCCAAACAACGCTTAACGTGGATTTCTTTAGGAAGGCAATTTCGGTCTTGGCATTTAAGGTAAAGGAACTTAAGGTCTTTAACACGATTTGTAGCACTACACTTATCAGGCAGAGGGAAGCCAAAAACCTAGCTTCGAAGGTAAACCTCATGCTTGTAATAGGTGGGAAGAACAGTTCAAATACCACGAAGCTTTACCAAATATCCAAAAGGGTTAACCCAAATAGTTTCCATATAGAATCGAGGGATGATATAGATGCATCATTGCTTAGGAACGTTCAATCAGTAGGTATAACGGCAGGGGCATCTACGCCAAAGTGGGTTATCAATGAAGTTGTGGATTACATTAAGGGTTTGAAAGGGGGAGGTTAAACCTTGGATGATTTTGAAAGCCTTTTGAATCAAAGTTTTAAAGCCTTAAAAGGTGGAGTAGTACATGGGAAGGTTGTAAAGGTAACAGATAGAGAGATTTTCGTTGATTTTGGATGGAAATCGGATGGTGTTATTCCGCTAAGGGATTTAGATAAGGTTCCCAAAATTGGGGAAACTATAGATGCCTGCATTGAGGAACTTGAAACGGATGAAGGCTATACCTTACTTTCCGTTACTCATGTTGAGAGTGTTAAAAATTGGGAGGATGTAGTTGATAGGTTGAATCAGGATGGTATAGTGGAGGGTAAGATCGTTCAAATGGTGAGGGGAGGGTATAAAGTTGATATAGGCAATGACATAACCGTTTTCCTTCCCATGTCCCAGGTGAACATAATGCCAGTAGTAAACCCAGATCGGTGGCTCGGCAAGGTTGTTAAATGCAAGGTTCTTTCAATAGATAGGAGAAGAAAGAGCATAGTTATTTCGAGGCGAAAGTTTATAGAGGAAAAAAGGGCAGTGAAACGTGACGAAACTCTTAAAGTTGTAAATGAAGGTGATGTAGTAGAAGGAATAGTTAGAAACGTCGTCGATTTTGGTATATTTGTGGATATAAAGGGTGTTGATGGCCTAATTCATAAGAGTGATATATCATGGTCTAACCTTAAATTACCTTTTGATGTAGCCAAAATAGGTGATACCGTGAAGGTTAAGGTCAAAAAAGTTGATAGGAGAAAAAAGAGGCTTGTTTTAAGCTTAAAGGATTTGATCGATGATCCATGGAATTCGATAGATAGAAGCGTGAAGGAAGGGCAGAGTGTAAATGGTATAGTGAAGCTCAGAATAAAGGATGGCTTTTTAATCGAGCTTCCCCTTGATGTTGCCGGTTTTATAGATTTGTCTGAAATTCCAGATGACGTGAAGTTGAGGGATGGAAAGGAGTATGAATTTTTTGTTAAGTCCATTGATAAGGATAACAGGAGGGTAGTTCTTCTATGGCCTCAAAAAACCCGGAAATAAAGAACAAAAAGGCATTTTATGATTATGAGATACTTGAAAGGTTTACTGCTGGCATTCAACTTAAGGGTACCGAGGTAAAATCCCTGAGAGAGGGCAAGGGAAATATCAGGGATGCTTTTATCAGGATGGAAGGCGGTGAAGCCTATCTTTTTAATGCCTATATACCTCCCTATACGCATGGAAACCTTTTCAATCATGAGCCCACGAGAAGCAGAAAACTTTTACTGCATAAAAGCGAGATAAAGAGGTTATATGGGAAGTCACAGGAAAAAGGGTTAACGATAGTTCCACTTAGACTTTACTTCGTAAGGGGAAAGGCAAAGTTGGACATTGGGCTTGCAAAAGGTAAGAAGCTTTATGATAAGAGGCAGGTCATAAAGGAAAGGGAACTAAAAAAGGAAGCACAAAGGGCTATGAAGTTTAAAGATAGGTAAGGTATGATTAGTGAACTACTGAGCAAGGTTATCGAGAAGAGCCCTGACTGGGTATTGATAACGGATGGGGATGGAAGGATAATATATGTAAATAATGCCGTTGAGCTTATATCTAAGTATGCTAAATCCGAATTATTAGGGAAGAAACCCTCGATATTTAAGTCCAATTACCATAATAGAGCTTTTTACAGTGAACTTTATGAAAATATATCTAAGGGCAAACCATTTGAATCCCTATTTGTTGATAGAGCTAAGGATGGAGCACTGTTTTACCTTAATGAAACCATTGTACCTTTTATACAATCTGGTAAGGTTAGTTACATCTTAGCCACTGCAAAGAACATTACACGTGATCTTGATCTTGAAAGGAAGATCTACGAGGCGAAGTATATCGACAACCTCACCGGACTTTTGAACAAACAAGGTTTTTCTGAAAATGTTCAGTCATTGATAGAAAAGTTTGGAGAAAGCGAGTGCTTTCATGGTGCCTTATTATTTATAGATATTGTTGATTTTAACCTTGTCAACGTGCACTTTGGAGCTGATTTTGGAGATTTAGTTCTCAAGAAACTCTCCAAAGTCCTAAGGAAGCTTTTATTCAAAAGAGATATAGTTTCAAGGTGGGAAAATGATAGATTTGCCGTTTTTCTTCCATGTATTAATAAGGAAAATTTACCAATAATTATGGGTAAACTTTTAAACGATTTAAAACTTTCCATGCCTATGGATGAACATCCGGCATGCCTCAGCTTTAATATTGGTTGCTCCGTTTTTCCGGATAATGGCAAAAGCCTTGGTTCACTTATTACAAAGGCATCTATTGCATTGAAGATTTCGAAGAGCCATGGACCTAATGGATTTTTGATATTCAGTAAGGGCATGGATAGTTTTGTTAAGGAAAAGGTCAAGGCAAGAGATTTGGTTATTGATGCATTTAAGAATGATTACTTTAAGTTTTTCCTACAGCCTGTAATCGATGTGGCAACATTAAAGCCTGTTTCATTTGAACTTTTATTGAGGATAAAACATCCAAAAAGGGGATTGATTCTCCCGGGTGTATTTTTAGATGATATCGTTGACTTAGGTTTAATGAATAGGATTACCTTACTTGCAGTTAAAAATCTATTTAAATACTCGGAAATAATTGGAAATAGATTTCCAATTTCGTTTAACCTTTCGGAGTGTAACCTAAGGGACAAGAATTTCATGAAAACCTTGGTTAAGCTTTTTAAGAAACATAGCCGTTTTCCATTTACAATAGAGATAACCGAGAAGTTAGAGATTAGACACTGGCTCTCGGTAAGAAAGTTTCTATTTTCCTTGAAGGAAAGGGGAGCAAACATTGCAATAGATGACTTTGGAACTGGATATTCAGGCTATTCATACCTAACCGAAATGCCTATCGATATCCTAAAGGTTGATATATCCCTTGTAAGAAACGCGGACCGTGACTTTAAGAGGTTGGCTATGCTAAAATCGATTGTAGATTTGGCGCATACCTTTGGAATGAAGGTAGTGATGGAGGGCGTGGAAAGGCAGTCGGAGTTTGAGGCAATAAGGGATATAAATTGTGATATGATCCAAGGTTTTTATTTCTATAAAGCCATGCCCATAGATGACATAGAAAAGCTATTGCTAAATTAAAATAATTTACTAAATTTCCCTTGGGTTATGCCCATGTGGCTCAGTCGGTAGAGCGCATCCTTGGTAAGGATGAGGTCGGCGGTTCGATTCCGCCCATGGGCACCAAACTTGAAATTTTTATTCTAGATGTTAGATTTTGCATGACTGTTTATCATTTTTTTGGAGGAATTACTCATGGCAAAGGAAAAGTATCAAAGAACCAAACCACATAAGAAT
>CAZXGR010000017.1:0-32787 GCA_964640245.1 uncultured bacterium
TTCACAACAGGGTTTGACGATCTAAAGATGCTTGCCATTTCAAGGCTTATGCTTGACAACTTTCCACATGTAAAGGCATTTTGGATAATGTTGGGTGAGAAGCTTGCCCAGGTATCACTTAACTTCGGTATTGATGATCTTGATGGAACGGTAATGGAGGAAACGATAACGCACTCGGCAGGTGCAAGAACGGAAAACTACATACCAAAATCAAGGTTAATAAAGCTTATCAAAGAATCAAACAGGATCCCCGTAGAGAGGGATAGTCTATATAACATCTTGAGGGTTTACGATGGAAAAGATGACTGAAATCATGATAAAGGATAAAGAACTATACGGAATAGCGGAAAAGGTCTTAAACAACGAAAGACTATCGTTTTCGGATGGGATGAGGCTCTTCAATTCATATGATTTAAATACAATCGGCAGTCTTGCATCCATTGTAAACGAGAAAAAGAACGGAAAGAACGTTTACTTCAATGTTAACGTCCACATCACACCCACCAACATATGCATCGGAACGTGCAGGTTTTGTGCATTTAGAAGAAGAAAGGGTGAGGATGGTGCCTATGAGCTTTCGATAGATGAAATGATGGAGAAATTGAAAAGCTATAAGAAAAAGAATCCAAATATAAGCGAGGTTCACATAGTAGGTGGGCTTCATCCAGATTGGACATACCAACACTACATTGATATCGTAAAAGCCATGAAATCCGTTGATCCCACAATTCATGTCAAGGCTTTTACTGTAGCCGAGATTGATTATATGGCAAAACTTGGAAATACAACAATCGAAAGAGCCATTTCGGATTTAATGGATGCCGGTCTTGGTTCAATCCCCGGTGGCGGAGGAGAGATATTCAACCCAAGTGTAAGAAACAAAATATGTCCAGATAAAATAAGTGGAGACAGATACCTTTACATTCATAAAACCGCTCATAGGATGGGATTGAAGAGTAATGCAACAATGTTGTTTGGCCATATTGAGAACTACGAGGATAGAATCGACCATCTCTTAAGGTTGAGGGAAGCGCAGGATGAAACAGGGGGATTTCAAAGCTTCATTCCGCTTGCATTTCACCCAATTGGGACTCAAATCCCGAATGCGAACTACACAACAGGGTTTGATGAACTTAAAACGCTTGCCATATCGAGGCTTATGCTCGACAACTTCCAACACATAAAGGCATATTGGATAATGCTTGGTGAGAAGATATCTCAAGTATCCCTCTCCTTTGGCGTTGATGATTTAGACGGAACGGTAATGGAAGAGGATATTACACAGGCAGCTGGTGCAAGGGCAGGTGAGTATATGCCTAAATCAAGACTGATAAGGTTGATAAGGGAAGCTGGTAAGGTTCCTGTTGAAAGGGATACGCTCTACAACGTTTTGAAGGTTTATGAGTAAAGAAATTTTAGAAATACTTAGGGATTTTACAGCTGCGGATATTAGAAATTTAGAAACCAGTGATAGACAATATAAAGCCATAGGAAGACTTCTAAACTCAGGTATAAATATAACAAGGTTTTTTAAACTTATTCTGATAAATGCCCTAATGTCGTATCAACTCCAAATGAAAGGTGAGGATTATTGGGAACGGTTCTCGGATATCTTTTCCGAAAATCCGAATGAGAATTTCGAGGATTTTCTTAAAAAGTACAATAAAAGATTGTTGAATGTTAAGTTGAAAAGGTTAATCAAGGTTAAATCTTGCGTAAACAGGTTATTCAAGGATCATACCATCGAGGATATTGGGAAAAATCTAAGCTTAATCGTTGACGAACTTTCTGCATGCCTAAAACAACGAAAGGAGAGCAAAACCATAGTTTTCTCGGCAAAAATGTTTATGTACGCCTACAGGTTTTACCTTAAAAAGGAACCGAAAGGAATAAGTAACATTGATATTCCAATAGATTCAAGGCTTTCAAAAATAAGCAGTTCACATAAGTTTTGGAGGGATCTCTCCGATAGATCCAACATACCTCAGATTCACCTCGACGCAATCTTCTATCTTTGCTTGGGTGGGGATAGATTCGCAGAACCGTTAAATACTAAATTGTCCAAGCTTAGAAAGGCGATTGCACTTGAAATTTTGCGTAAAAATCCATAATTTGGTAATGCTAACTTATAAGGAGGTTAACATGAAGGTAAGTATTGATGAATCTAAGTGCGTTGGATGCGGTATATGCGAAAGGGTATGCCCGCAAGGTATAAAAATTGAAAACGGAAAGGCAAAGGTGATAGATGAAAATGCACCATGCCTCATTGAAGCTGCAGATGCATGCCCAAGGGGTGCAATAACCATAGAAGGCCATGAAACCCCATCATCGCCCACACCCACTTTTGGTCGTGGAATGGGCTTAGGAAGAGGCTTCGGTCGTGGTCTCGGTAGAGGTATGGGTAGAGGTCCCGGTAGAGGTAGAGGAAGGTTTTAATTCCTCTGCCCAAAGATGGCCGTTCCAATGCGCACTATGTTTGCGCCTTCCTGTATCGCAATCCTATAGGAGTTTGTCATTCCCATGGATAGGTACTTCATCTCTACGTTTCCAATGTTGAGCGATGCAATCTGATCAAAGAGTTTTTTAGTTTCCTTAAAGTAAGGCCTTGAGGCCTCTGGATCGCCGAAACGGGGACCCATTGTCATAAGGCCCATAACTTTGACATTACCAAGGTTTGATATTTTTTTTACCAGTTTCTCTGCATCTTCAGGTAAGACACCGGATTTCTGCGGTTCCCTTCCACTATTTACCTCTATAAGGATAGGCATAACCTTAGGTATATGTGAGCACCTTTCACTTATCTCATCCGCAATTTCAAGGGAATCAACAGTTTCAATCATATCAAAGGCTTTTAAGTATTTTACCTTTAAAAGGTCATGTTTCTGCGTAGAAACCGTTCCAATGAAGTGCCATTCTACCTTAAGCTTTACGTTCGGATAAACGGTTTTCATATCCTTCATGTAGTTTTCACCGACTATTTTTACACCAGCCTCGATGGCCTGCATGATTTCATCGGCTGTCCTCGTCTTTACTGCAGCTTCAAGCTGAACCCCCTTTGGAAGTTCGTTTAAGATTCTTTTAACGTTTTCCTTGATCATCTTTTCCTCCTTTTAAAATTATACCATTGACAATTTGGTTAACCATTATGTAAAATCATGTTAACCAATTTACGGAGGCAAAATGAAGGCTATCTCTGCATTGGACTTAAGTACAAAATTTAATACCAAGGGTATTTTAGTAAAATTTCTACTATGCTTATCTATGGCCATTTTAACGGGTATCTCTGCCCAACTTAGCTTTAAATTCCCGTTTACCCCAATACCAATAACAGGGCAAACCGCTGTTGTTCTCCTTTCCGGTTCACTTTTAGGAGGTTTTTGGGGAAGCCTCAGTCAGTTCATCTACATAATTCTTGGAATGATTGGTGTACCATGGTTTGCCTCATATTCATCGGGTTTCTCTGCGGTCCTTTCACCATCGGGAGGCTATCTAATTGGTTTCGTTATAGCAGCTTACGCCGTGGGCCAACTAAGCACAAGATGTAAAACCCTTACCTCTGCATTTATCGTAATGTTGATAGGTGATCTCTTGATATATGTTACAGGTTTAAGCCAATTCTATCTGTGGTCACTTTTCATAGGTAAACCATTATCCATATCAAGCCTTCTCTATATGGGATTTTTGCCATTCATTCCGGGTGATTCAGTAAAGCTTCTTATAGCTTCCAAGATCACTGTATTCCTTAAGGGCTTTTCGAAGTGATCATTCTTAGACCGCATCACCTTTTGTGTATACAGGGTTTTCAAGGCCATGGTTATTCAAGTACATTTGTTGAAAACCTAAGAAGTTTAATTGGAAGATTAAAGCTAAATCCGTATCTAAAGTTAAAACTCATTATAGGCTGTGACGATATCTGCCATTTTTGCCCACATTGCAAAAACGCTGTCTGCCAAAAGGATGAAAGGGTTAAAGTGATGGATCGCAAGGTTTTATCAAAGATGGGTTTAAGCGAGAAAAGAATCATAATGGCCAATAGAACTTTCGATGAAGTAAGAAAGTTTAGACCATCAGATGTACTTCACATATGTTCTAACTGCCAGTGGAAAAATGTTTGCACATTTTGGAGGAAAAATGCTGAAGTTTATAGAGGAAACCGCGAAGAAGGTTCTATCCGGCCAAGGAATTTCCTGCGATGAGGCTGTAAAGCTTGCAAACATGGATGACAGATACCTATATCATCTTATAGCATGGGCAAATGATATAAGGGAAAGATACAGAGGGAAAACCATATCCCTCTGCGGAATAATCAATGCAAAATCCGGCAAATGCCATGAAGACTGTGCCTTCTGCGCGCAATCCATATATCATAAAACCAAAATTAAGGTATATCCATTGATGACCGTAGATGAAATCATAGCCCAAGCTAAGGAACTAAGCAAAATTGGTGCAAAGAGAATAAGTATAGTAACGAGTGGAAGAAGATTAGATAAATACGAGCTTAAAACTGTATATAAAGCTGTGAAAGGCATGAAAGAATTGGGAATCAAACCATGTGCATCACTTGGGCTTTTAAACGAGGATGAATTAAAATTGCTTAAATCATCCGGCCTTGTAAGGTTTCACCACAACCTTCAGTCATCACCTGACTTCTATCCAAGAATATGTACAACACATGACTTTGAATCAAAAATCAAAACCATTAAAGCAGCAAAATCGGTCGGCCTTGAGGTTTGTTGCGGAGGAATAGTTGGAATGGGTGAAACTATGGAACAGAGGATTGAACTTTTATTTCTATTGCAAAAGCTCAATGTAGATGCCGTTCCAATAAACTTTCTTCATCCAATACCAGGAACAAGATTGGAAAACGCAAGGTTTTTAAATCCGATTCTATGCTTGAAGATAATAGCCGTTTCAAGGTTTGTTTTACCCAATATGGAAATAATCATTGCCGGCGGAAGAGAACTGAACCTTAAAGAACTTCAAAACTTCATGTTTGCTGCAGGTGCATCCGGAACGATAATTGGCAATTACCTTACAACCAAGGGGAGAAATGCTGAGGATGACAAGGAGCTTATAGCTGATATGAACCTTAATTGCTAATATTAGGTTAATAGCACGCAAAATTAAGTTAACGGAGCTAACCATGAAGGGAAAGATTTTAGGAATACTAAAGGAAAAACCTGGTATTTCAGGTGAGCTTCTAAGCAAAAAACTCGGTATTTCAAGGGTTGCAGTATGGAAACACATCCAATCCTTGAGGGCAAAGGGATATGTGATTAAATCGAGCCACAGTGGTTATGAGCTTCTATCGTCACCTGACATCCTGATACCAGAGGAATTAACGGATATCGGAATGAAGATAATTCACTACGATACCATCAACTCAACGATGGATATAGCTAAATCCATTGCACAGAAAGGAAAAACCGGCATAGTTATCGCTGAAACTCAAACAAAAGGTAGAGGTAGGCTCAAAAGAGAATGGTGCTCCCAAAATGGTGGGATTTACTTCACAGCAATCTTAAAGCCGAATATAAGCCCCATGAAGATACAACTTTTGAACTTAGCTGCCGGTGTTGCAGTGGCAAAGGCTATAAGAAAGACCTTTGGTTTAAACGCAAATCTCAAATGGCCTAATGATGTTTTAATAAATGGGAAGAAAGTTTGTGGAATACTTTCCGAAATAGATGCAGAATCCGATATTGTAAATTTTATGAACTTGGGTGTCGGAATAAATGTCAACAACGATATCCCAATAGAAAACGGTGCTGTTTCCATAAAGAAGCTTTTAGGAAAAAGTGTTTCAAGAAAGGGAATTTTTAAGAGGGTTACGGAAAATATTAGGGAATCCGAGCTGTCGATGAACATTGAAAATATGCTTTCGCAGTGGAGAGACCTATCATCAACGCTTGACAGCTACGTAAGGGTTGTTACACATAGAAAAATCATCGAAGGCAAGGCCATCGATATAGATAGCAATGGGGCTTTGCTTGTAAGGACGGGGAATGGTATCGAAAGGGTTATTGCTGGAGACTGTATTCATGTAAGGAGGTAGGATGAAAAGATTACTAGTTTTACCATTATTTCTCTTAAGTTCAAACATGAGCATGGCAAAAGGACTTCCAACGATTACGGTTGTGTCTCAAAGATTTCCAACAAAAGTCGAAATGGTAGGTAGAAACGTTGAGGTGATAACTCAGGATGAGATTAAAAAGTTACCTGTAAGGTCAGTAAATGAGCTTTTAAGCTATCTATCAGATGTAGATGTACGCACGAGGGGAATAGCTGGAACGCAAACGGATTTTTCCATAGGAGGTTCAAACTTTAATGATGTTCTCATACTTGTCGATGGTGTACCTATAAATGACATTCAATCGGGGCATCACAACGGGGATATTCCTATTGATATAGACAACATCAAACGTATCGAAGTAGTGAACAGTGGTGCGAGTGCCATATACGGTTCCCCGGGCATTGCTGGCATGGTAAATATCATTACTAAAAAACACCAAAAAACAGGTATGAAGCTTACCTACGAAATGGGAAACAACAACTATAACCTTCAAGGTATTTCATATACATCACCTATTCTAAAGCAAACACAGCTCAGCATTGAGGTAAAAAAGGACTGGAACAGTGGTTATAGAAGGGATACCGACTTTAATCATAAAACCTTCAACGTGCTGCTGAACAACCCAAAATTTCGGGTAACCTTAGGCAGCCTTGATAAGAGGTTCGGAGCTGGAGACTTCTATACTACATTTTTTCCCAATCAATGGGAACATACAAGTTCTCACCTTGCAATTTTGAAGGTTAATAACTATTTGAGAAGCAATTTAACGTTTAACCCTATGATTTCCTACAGGTGGCATAGGGACCACTTTATCTTAGATAAGTACAATCCAAATTTTTACTCCAATCTTCACTACGATGATTCCTACATGCTTAAGGTACCACTCGAATACATAGGTAAGGGACTAAACGTAGCAACCGGCGTTGAAGTTTCACGCGGAGCAATAAAGAGTAATAGGTTGGGTAACCACTATAGATACCATCAGGCATCCTTCTTAAGCTTAAATCCCCATTCAAAAAAATTGAACGTAAACTTAGATGCAAGGATAGACCATTACAATGAAAAGTTTGGAACCCAAGCTTCGTTTGGAATAGCCACCGCCTATGGTCTATCAAAAACTTTAGTGCTAAAGGCTAATGCAGGCAGATCATTCCGTATTCCTACCTTTACAGAACTTTACTACTATTCACCGGCAAATAGAGGAAGCAAAAACCTTAAGGCTGAACACATGTGGCACTTTGGAATTGGATGGGAAAAGAGCTTATCGGTGTTTAGACTTTCAAACAGTATCTTCTATAGGAAGGACGATAACGCCATTGACTGGTTAAACTATGGAAAATATTATCAGGCAAGCAATCTAATAAAACTAAATACTACTGGAACTACTCTAAACTTATCGGCCAAGATACATAGCATCCTTATGTTGTTTGGATATACCTATTTGAACAGCATCAATCATTCTGATAAAGGAACAAAGTACTCATCAAATTACCTAAGACATAAACTAAACTTTTCGCTCATATCAAACATAAAAGGTTTCAAAACAAGCCTATCAACATCGTATCAAAAGAGGATAAATCAAAAACCGTACCTTTTATTAAACGGAAAGGTCAGTAAGAACCTAACCATAGAAAAACGTAGATTGAAGTTTTTCCTAAGTTGTCAAAACCTATTAAGTACCAATTATGAAAGCATTTCAGGAATTCCAATGCCGGGAAGGCAATTCTGGGCCGGATTAACACTCTTGATTTAAGAACCCTAAAACCATAGGTAGTTTTTAGGTTATAATTAAGGCAAATCAAAATGGAGAAATCATGATTGACCTTCATACACATACGATATTCAGCGATGGTGAGCTTATTCCAAGTGAGCTTGTAAGAAGGGCCGAGGTTATCGGTTACAGAGCAATAGCTATAACGGATCACGTAGATTACTCGAACTATAGGTTCGTCATCGAGGGGCTCTTGAATACGGCAGATATTTTGACCGAGTCAACATCCGTTATAGTTATACCCGGTGTTGAGGTTACGCATGTTCCACCTAAGCTTATACCCGACATAGTTCAAAAGTGTAGGGATTTCGGTGCAAAGATAGTGGTTATGCACGGCGAAACCGTTACAGAACCAGTTGCGCCTGGAACAAACAGGGCTGCCATACTTTCACAGGTAGATATACTCGCACATCCAGGATTAATAACGGAGAGTGATGTTAGGTTAGCCGTTGAAAATAACGTATGCCTTGAGATAACGGCAAGAAAAGGGCACAATATAACAAATGGACATGTGGCAAACCTTGCAGAAAAGTACGGGGCAAAACTCGTTATAGATACCGATGCACATTCTGATACTGACCTTATAAGCAAGGAATTTGCGATTAAGATAGGTTTAGGTGCGGGGTTGTCTCGCCAAGGTGTTGAAGAGGCCTTTCATAATAGTAAAGAAATAGTAAACAGGGTTTCGGGAAGGAGGCTAAGTTGAACCATAAGCCAAAGGTACCAAGGGAAATAGATACACCACAGGCAGAGCTTATGATGCAGGATCTATACAAGATAAGGGATTTTATCCAAAAGCATTTACTTGAAACCGTTGGAATTTCCGTATGTCTTCTATGTTTAATAGGTGGCTTTTTCGGATATAGGTGGTACAAAGGTTTTAGGGAATCAAGAGCTGCAAACCTTGTAGATAGAGGTCTATATATGCTTGATAACAACGATACCACTGCGGCGGATAAATACTTTAAAAGAGCCGTTAATCTTTGTCAAGATTGTCCTTCATCATTAATAGGGGGTTTCTTCCTCTACGAAAACGAGAATAATACCTCTGGCTTAAGGAGGCTATCGAAATTAAGGAACTTTACGGTTTCACCAGCAGCACAGGCAGCACTGTTATCGAAAGGTTCAGTATTACCTTCAAGCTTGATTCAACATATAGACAGAGGAAACAACTGGGCCTATCCAGAGGCAATTTACTATGACTTGATATCGAACCTTAAAGGTAGAAATATTCAGGAAGCAAAGCAGGACCTTGAAATATTAAAGGGAGACTTTAAAAACCTTCCAATAACAAAGCTTAGTGAGGAGTTAATCAATTGAAGTGTCAGGCAATAAGGGGCGTTGAGGATCTTATACCTCCGGAAAGTGAGGAGTTTAAATTTATAATAGATAAATTTAGCAATACGCTTGAAATGGCAAACTTTAAGTTTGTTATCCTTCCAACCTTTGAGGATGAAGGCGTATTTATAAGAAGTGTAGGTGAAACTACCGACATCGTTCAAAAGGAAATGTACACGTTCGAGGACAGATCTCATAGAAAATTGGCATTGAGACCTGAAGGCACAGCATCGAGCGTAAGAAGCTATATAGAACACGGCGTATATGCTACAGAACCTATTGCAAAGTGGTACTACTATGGTCCCATGTTTAGGTATGAAAGGCCTCAGTCCGGAAGAAAACGTGAATTTTATCAATCCGGATGTGAAGTATTTGGAGTTTCCCTTCCGGGTGCCGATGCAGAGCTTATCAATGTAGCTAACGAATTCCTAAAAGCTATAGGTATAAAGACAGAACTTGAGATTAACTCCATAGGATGTCCAAAATGCAGAGATATCTATAAAAGGGTTTTACTCTCCTATCTTGAAAAGCATAAAAATCTTCTATGCAAGGACTGTTTGAGAAGATACAACATTAATCCCCTGAGGGTTTTGGATTGCAAGGTAAAGCAATGCCAAATGGTTGTTGCAAATGCACCGAAGATCACGGATTACCTCTGTGATGAATGCAGAAAACATTTTGAAGGTTTAAAAACCTACCTTAAGATGCTCAACGTTGAATATACGGTTAATCCCTTGCTTGTAAGAGGCCTTGATTATTATACGAGAACGGTTTTTGAGTTTAAATCAAATGGACTCACAGTTTTGGCTGGTGGAAGGTACGATAGGTTGGTCAAGGAAATGGGGGGACCAGATATACCCGCATTGGGTTTTGCAGCTGGGGTAGACAGACTTGCCATGATAATGGGCAGGCCTAAAACCAACAGAAGCGGGGTTTTTATCGCCTATATGGATGAACAAACCTATAGGTTTGGCCTTAAGATGCTGTTTACCTTAAGGCAAAACGGCATAAAGTCGGATATCGATCAGAGAATGGGAAGTATGAAGTCTCAGATGAAATCCGCGAATAGAATGGGGTTCAAGTATGCTGCAATAATTGGTGAAGAAGAACTCTCAAGTGAAAGTATTTCATTAAAGAATCTCGAGACTGGCAATCAACGAACCCTAAAGGTATCAAATCTCATAACATTTCTAAAGGGAAACCATGACTAAAAGGGTTTTGATATTAGGTTCAACGGGTTCAATAGGCAAAAATGCTCTTAAGGTTCTTGAGAACTTTAGAGATAGATTCAAGGTTGTAGGGCTCGCTGCAAGAAACAACGTCAATGAAATGCTTTTCCAGGTGGAGAGATTTAAGCCGGAAGCTGTATACATGTTTAACGGAAAGCTCAATGCAGATGTCAAGACGTACGGAAACCTAAGGTCATTTATAGATGATATAGATTTTGATATATGTATCTCAGCTATTTCAGGGTCGGATGGCATCCTTCCAACGTACTGGGCATCCCGCAAGGCAAAACGGTTGGCCATTGCTAATAAGGAATCCCTGGTGTGTGCAGGCAACTTCATAATGAACTCTCCATCAGAAATAATACCCGTTGATAGTGAGCATTCAGCTATATTCCAATGCCTTCAGGGAAATAGAGAAAAGGACTTAAGTAATTTGATCCTTACGGCTTCCGGAGGCCCTTTTTGGAGTAGAAAGGATCTCAATGGCGTTACCGTTGAGGAGGCCTTAAACCATCCAAATTGGAAAATGGGTAAGAAGGTTACCATTGATTCGGCAACGATGATGAATAAAGGGCTTGAGGTCATTGAGGCTCATTGGCTATTTGGTGTGGAACCGGATAGGATAGAGGTCCTCATCCACCCTCAGAGTATAGTTCATTCGATGGTAAGATTCATGGATGGTTCGGTAATATCTCAGATGGCAATTCCCGATATGAGAATACCGATAGCCTACGCACTTTCCTATCCTAACAGGTTACCCCTTAAACTTCCAAGTTTAAACCTAAGTGGAAGGAGCTTAACCTTCGAGAAACCTGATATAAGTAAATTTAAGTGTTTGGGACTTGCATATAAGGCCTTAAAAGCTGGGTATCCCTATCCCATTGTTCTTAACGCTGCCGACGAGGTGGCAGTAAACTTGTTTCTCAATGGAAAGATAGGCTTTGCAGATATACCTTCCATAGTAGAGGAAACTTTGTCAAAAACTGATCTAGGAAAACCTTCAAGTATAGAGGATGTCGTTGAGATAAATACGGAATCGAAGGGCATCGCATCAGAGGTGGCAAATGCATTTAGATAAAGGGCTTGTCCACGTGTATACCGGAAATGGAAAGGGGAAAACATCCTTATCACTTGGAATGTGCTTTAGGGCAGTTGGTAGAGGCTTGAAATGCTGTTTTATACAATTTGTAAAGGGCATTGAAACGGGAGAGTTAATTGCAGCTAAGTATCTTCCAAATTTCGAGTTTATACAGACGGGAAGGCCTAACTACAATTTTGAGGTAATAGAGGAGGATTATGAAAGGGCAAAGAAGGGATTAGAACTTGCCTATCAAAAGATGAACGATAATGATATGCTTGTCTTGGATGAAATTAACGTTGCTGTATACCTCGGGCTTTTGTCAATAGGTGAGGTTACCGCAATGGTAAGGTCGAAACCAAGAAAACTTGAATTGATACTGACAGGTAGGCATGCAAGACCCGAGGTTATAGAGTTAGCAGATTACGTAACCGTCCTTGAACTTGTAAAGCATCCATTTTACAAGGGTATCAATGCAAGAAAGGGGGTGGACTATTGATTAGGCTTCTTATTATTTCCCTTTTGGCATCAATCTCATTTAGCTGCGTTCCACTATTGGTGGCTGGCGGTGCTGGTGCTGCTGCAGGTTACTATACCGCAAAACACTATAACGTAAAGGTTAAATCTCCTGTTGAGGTTAAGAGGAAGAAGTAATTGCTCAAAGTATGTGAAATCTTTAAGTCCATTCAAGGTGAGGGCATATACGTAGGACAGCCATCCGTTTTTTTAAGGTTTTCCGAATGTCCTCTAAACTGTGAACATTGCGATACCAAATACGCAAAATTAAAATCACAAACTTACGGTTTAAGCAATTTAGTTAACAAGGTTTTATCCTATGGTCTTCCAAACTTAGTGATAACAGGTGGTGAACCTTTTGCCCAGGATAAATTATTTGAATTGATAGAAGCTTTAAGTACAAAGTTCAGGAATATATCAATAGAAACAAGTGGGTTTATATTCAGAAAACATCCAATTCTTGAAGGGGTTAATCTGATTATCTCGCCAAAGCTTCCATCCATGATGAATAACTTTCCATTTGAAAATACCGTTAAATTTCTGCAGGCGTTTAAAAAGGTATTCCTGAAATTTGTTGTATTAAAACAGGAAGACGTAAACATCATGAAGCAATTTCTATATAAGAATAGAGATTTGATTAAGAACCCGGTAATAATTCAACCACTTTGCCTTAATTCGAAGCCATATAATCAAACATGTAGGAATGTTATAGATATCATGTTAGGCGAAACAGAACTTGTATGGGATTTTAACATCAGGATAATACCACAAATTCACAAGTTTATCGGTATAAAATGATTTTAAGTATTGTCATATACAACATTATTTTAACTTCGTCTCTGCCTTTCTTTCCGATCCTTAAATTTCTCACGAGGAAAAGAGGAAAACTTACAATTTTAAGTAGATTTAAAACGGATTTTGAGGAAGGAAAAAACAAGGTTTTAATTCACGCATCAAGCATAGGCGAGGTAAGATCCATCAAACCTCTTATCAGGTCCTTTGATAACGTAGCTTTAACGGTCTCAACGGATTATGGTTTGGATATTGCAAGAAAATTATACCCAAACACAGCCTCAAGAATTCTACCAATTGATATCTATCCGATTGCATTGAGATTCTTGAAACTTTCGAAACCTAAGGCAATTCTACTATACGAAACAGAGATCTGGCCTTCATTGATAGCTGCAGCTAAAAAACTTGACATTCCTGTATTCGTGGTAAGTGGCAAAATCTCTGATAGAAGCTTCAAGAGGTATCTATTCTTCAAGAGGTTTCTAAAACCTGTCGTAAGTGATGTTTCCTTTTTAGCGAGGTCAAAAGGGGATGCAGAAAGGGCAGTCCAAGTTGGCTTCCAAAGCGTTAAAGTTATGGGAGACCTAAAGTTTGACGTATCCATACCAAAATTCGTGCCACTAAGGCTGCACGGAAACAGAATGGTTATCCTTTGGGCAAGCCTACATGGAAACGAATGCGAGCTGGCACTAAATGTACATAAGAAACTAAAAAAACGTTACCCGAACCTGCTATCCATAGTAGCCCCAAGGTATGTTAAGGATTTCATGACAATTGAAGGCCTGGAGTATGAGTTTAGATCCAAAACCAAGGATGTGAGTAGCAAAACGGATGTTTACATAGTTGATACAATAGGTGAATTATCCTCGCTCTACAGGTTTTGCGATATTGCGGTAATAGGTGGAAGTTTTATAAAGGGTATAGGCGGACATAATCCATTAGAGGCTGTAATCTTCAAGAAACCTGTTATTATGGGGGAATTTGTACCCGATTTTAAGGATATTATTGATAAATTGGCAAATGTAACTATATCAACTAAGGAAGGTTTGACAAAAAATCTTGATAGGATCCTGTCAAACGAGGGTTATAGAATAACCTTGGGAAAAAAGCTTTATAATAATTATATAAGGAACACTGGTGTTTCAGAGAGGATAAGAGAAGAGGTTTTAGGTGCTGTTGAACGACATAAGAATTGATATCCTTCAGAGGAAATCACTAAGAGGCAAGTTGCTTTTTCCAATTTTTAGGATGTTATCATTGATATTCTGTGGTTTCATATTCCTAAGGAATATGTTGTACGATAAAAAGATATTAAGACAAAAATCCTTTAGAATACCTGTAATATCAATAGGTAATATCGTTGCAGGTGGTGTTGGTAAAACACCATTAACCGAATCTATTTACCTTAGTTTAAGGGATGTTGGCTTTTCCCCTGCAGTGGTTCTCAACGGTTATAAGGGGAACGAAAAAGGCCCAACTATTTCAAAAAACGATACCGAGAAATTTGGGGATGAGGCTTCAGTATATGCCATTAAGGGTTACCTTTCCATCGTAGGCAAGAACAGGTTAAGGAGTATAGAATTAGCTGAGAATGTAGGTGCAAATGTTGTTATACTCGATGACGGCTTCCAGCATAGAGAGGTCAAACCACTTATAAACATCGCTGTAATTGATGCACTAAAACCTTTTGGTGACAATTACTGTTTACCATTGGGCTTACTACGGGAACCGATAAGTAGCTTAAAGAGAGCAGATTGCTTTGTTCTCACACGTTCAAATCTTTTGGATAGTAATTCGCTGGAAAACATAGAGAGAAAACTTCTAAAATTTGAAAGGCCAATTTTTAGGGCAAGGCAAAGCTTTAGAGGATGGGTAAATGAGGATTTTAAGGCTACGCTTGCTCCAAAGGGTACAGTTGATGTTATCTGCGGCATAGGGAATCCGGACCAGTTCATAAGAATGCTAAGTAACCTTGGATTGAAGATAGGAAACTGCCTTATATTTAACGATCACCACAGATATACGCAGGAAAATGTTGATGAGATACTTAAGCTTAAAAATCCGGTTACAACAGAAAAGGATCTAATAAAGCTGAGGAAATTTAAGCTAAACTTGAAAGCCCCAATACTGACATTGGACGTTCCTGGTTTAAAGGAGTTTATAATTTCACATATTCAAAATCTACAGAAGGATGATGAGAAGGTCATTGAAGGAAATCTTATACCGTCCAGAATTCCAAACCCTAAGGGTTCTTTCGTTTTTCTTAAGAAGAATGAAAAGGGAAAGGGCATTTAAGCTTTCTAAGTACCTATCGGAAATTATTTATACTTACCCGAGGGTCAGAAAGGTTACAAGTGAAAACCTATCCTTTACAGGATTTCCTAAACATTACGGTAAGCTATGTGTTGAAAACTTTCTAAAATGTCTCGTTGACTTCGTAAAATCAAGAGATTACTCAAATAAAGCGCTAAAGGACATGTTCGAGATAAGCGGTACCGAAAACATACCTAAGAATGGATGCATATTTTTAACTGCGCACATGGGTAACTGGGAACTTCTTGGCGGTTTTTTCTCAAGAATCACAGGTAAAGAGCTCTACGTTGTAGCAAAACCAATGAAGAATAGGTTCGTTGATAACTTTATAAACGACATAAGGAAAGGTTTAGGATTAAATGTTATAAAATTGGGTAATACTAAAAAGTTACTAAGTGTATTAAAAGGGGAAAACTATCTTGGCATGCTTCTTGATCAAAGGCCAAGGGTAAGGGAAGCTGTAGCCACAAAGTTTTTAGGCAGAAGGACCTATACAAATAGGGGGCTTGCAATCTTAAGTTTGAGGTTCAACAAGCCGGTTGTTCCTGCTTTCTGCTACCTTGATGGTTTAACCTATAAGGCAACAGTTGAAAAACCCATATACCCAGATGGTAAAACGGTAGAGGAGTTAACGAGAATTTATGCTGAACGTATATCGGATGCCGTAAGTAAACATCCAGAGCACTGGTTCTGGTTTCATAGAAGGTGGAAAAACTCAGAGGAGTTCAAAAGTTGGCAGAAAAACCATTGATAATTATAACAGGACCTACTGCTACGGGTAAAACACACCTGTCCATAAAGCTTGCAGAGAAATTGGATGGAGAGATAATAAGTGCGGATTCGATGCAAGTTTACAGGGGCCTTGATGTAGGAACGGACAAAGCTTCAAAGGAAGATCTAAAAGCGGTAAAGCACTATCTCATAGATATTCTAAATCCGAACGAAGCTTTCAATGCAGCTAAGTTTGCAGAAATGGCAGATGAAGCAATAAGAATCATAAGAAAAAAAGGAAAATATCCTATAGTTGTTGGTGGAACTGGTTTCTATATCGATGCTCTGTTATTTGGTATTCCAAAAATGCCGAATGCCAATAAAGCCTTAAGGGAAGACCTAAACAAGCTAACATCAACGGAGCTACACCGCAGGTTAAGTATGATAGACATGCAAAGCGCAGAGAGAATACATCCAAATGATAGGAAGAGAATAATAAGGGCTATAGAAATCTACACACTAACTGGAAAGCCAATTTCATCGTTTCAAGTACCTAAAAATCCAAGGTATACGTATTTAGGCTATTTTCTCTATAGGAATAGGGAAGAGCTTTACAGAAGGATTGAAGAGAGAATCTATAAACAACTTAAAAATGGCTTGATAAGCGAAACCCGGATGCTTCTTAATTACGATAGAAGTATAACCGCTCTTCAAGCATTAGGCTACAAGGAAATGCTCGAGTATCTCGATGGCAAAATTACCAAGAGGGAAGCAGTTGGGCTTTTAATTAGGAGAACGAAACGGTTTGCAAAAAGGCAGTTTACATGGTTTAGAAAAAGGCATAACTTTAGATGGATTAATCTTTCGAATATACCTGAGGATAAAGCAATAGGTATAATTAAGGAAGACCTAAGGAGGAACGATGAACCTGCAGGATGTTTACTTAAATAAACTGAGGAAGGAAAGAATTCCCGTAAGCATATTTCTTACCAAGGGCACAAGGCTTCAGGGAACGATATCTTACTTTGACCAGTTTACGATACTTTTAGAAAATGGAACATCCCAGCAGCTTATCTACAAGCATTCAGTATCAACTATTGTTCCTTCAAGGCCATTAAAAAACTTCATTGAAGTTCCAAAAGTGGAAAAAAAATGAAAACGATAGTCTTTGGAAACCTAACGCCTATGTATGATAAACTTTTAGAAGGAGCGGCAAGGGGTTTAGGTTATAGGATAAGTTGTCTTCCAAACCCAGATAATGTATCGTTGGCAGTTGGAAAGGAATACTGCGACAAGGGCATGTGCAATCCAACATACTATACTGTTGGAAACCTAATAAAATTTCTAAAACAAAAATATAGGGAAGGAATAGATGTAGAGAAGGATTATGGTTTTGTAACCGTTGGAGCGTGTGGACCCTGTAGATTTGGAATGTACGAGATGCAGTTTAGGCAAGCCTTGAAGTCTGCCGGTTTTCCAAACCTCGAAATTTCAATATTAAATCAAGATAATCTTTCATCTGAGGGATTAGTAAAGCTAACACCAAAGTTGGTATGGAACCTTGCAAAGGCAGTTTGGATAGGGGATATCTTAAGGGATATCTCGTGCCAGATCAGGCCTTATGAGGTTAATAAGGGTGAAACGGATAAGGTGGTGTCCAATATTGTTGACGAGGTTTACGGCATACTTGAGGAAAATGCAAGCGTAAAAAGACTATGGAAATCCCTAAGAAGGGGAAAGGAGAAAATTGAGAGAATAAAACTCGATTATTCCAAGCCCAAACCTATTGTCTCTGTGATAGGCGAGTTCTGGTCGCATACAACCGAAAGTGATGGAAACTACAATGTCCACAGGTGGCTTGAGGATGAAGGGGCTGAGGTTAAGCCCGAAACGATAGCAGAGTGGATAGACTATCAGTTCTTTATGGAATCGCAGAAGACAAAGCTTGAAATGAAAGCAAAGGGATTTACACTTAATAGAGTTAAAAGGCTTGCTGCAATTGAGGCTTTAGCAAAAACATTTAGGGGCCTGTACAATGTATTCAGGTCTGCTCTATCGTTTAAACCAAGGCCTTTACCATCTCAGAAATTACTGGCTGAAATATCCAAACCATATTTTCACTACTTTGTAGTTGGTGGCGAAGGCCACTTGGAAGTAGCAAAGCACATACACAACGTTAAGTTTAGAAAGTCGCATATGACGTTATCAGCTAAGCCTTTTGGATGTATGCCTTCAACGATCAGCGATGGCGTTCAGGTAAAGGTCGTATCCGATTATCCAGACAGTATATTTACATCAATTGAAACATCTGGTGATGGTGAGGTTAATGTTAAAAGTAGAATTCAAATGAAGCTCTTTGAGGCAAAACGTTTAGCTGAAAAAGAGTTCAACGAAGCCTGCTCAAGGTTTGGCATCAATCAAAATGATCTAACTTTGGCATCAAACAAGGGTATATCCAACCCATTTTCACCTTTGTCAAATGCATACATAGGAACATCTGCAAGATTTATTGCAGGAAACTTAAAACGTTTAAAAGAGATTAAACTACATGGATTTCCTTTACATTCAAAAGTGCAAGCCTGAAGTTGAAAAACTTTTTCTAAGGGAAAAGATATCTAACTTCGCCTGCAATGAAAAGATATTTTCAATTATATGCAAGGCTAAGGTCCTTAACTTCTATACCGGTCAGCCAAATGCGCTTTTTATCGGCAAACAGAGGGATGTTAGGCCAATAAATAGGATTAAGCCTTACTGCGGTTACATTAAGAATATCAATTTAGTTGATTCGGATAGAATACTCAAGTGGCACATCGTAAGGATTCTTCCAAACGGAAACTATCAGAACAACTATCTGATACTTGAACTTACTGGAAAAAATGCAAACGTTTTCATTCTAAACGATAAAAGTACCATAATATTTGCCTTTAGGGCCATTAAAAGTGGCATAAGGAACCTTTCAGAGGGCAGTATCTATAGGGAACCACCAAATGAAAAGAAGAGCTTTAATGAAATCAAGTTTGGAACTGTAACGCAATTAGGAATAGAGAGAAAACTCTATAAATTCCTTAAGGGTATTTCCCCGCTAAATTCGAGGGAAATAGGAGTTTTATTCGAGGAAAGTGGAAGCTTAAAAAAGGCCTACGAAAGCTTTATTCAAAGGAATATAAACTCTAAATGTGCGTACATGTACTATGAAAACGGCAAACCAAGATATATCACAACCTTTGCATACGAATCTCTTTCAGGGTTAGAACACCAAACCTTCTGTGGTGATAACCCGTTTTTAAGATGCTGGAAGGAATTCTATGTAGAAACAACAGAAAAACAGGCAATACAGAAGCTTAAATCTAAGGTTTTAAAGCCCTTAATTGAAAGGGAGACAAAGTTAAGGAAGAAATGCGATGAAGTTAAAAATATTGCCGGAACTTTAGATAAGGCAGAAAGATTAAGGAAAATCGCTGAACTTTTAAAGTACAACTTAGATAAAGCAAAAGGTAAAAGATCCATAAAGGTTAAGGACTATGAAACCGGAAGAGATATAACGATAAACTTGGACAGCTCTGTTTCACCATCAAGAAACGTTGAAAAACTGTTTACAAGGTATAAAAAGCTTAAGAGAAAAGCCGAATTTTTAAGGAAGTTATCTAAGGACTTAAAGATCGAACTTGAAAGGGTTAGAGCCTTAAGAAAGGCAATTGAGTCATCAAATGATGTATCGTGGTTGAAGGGTTTGGTGTCAAATCCGAAGCAGAAGCTTAAAGTCAAAAAGAACTTTAAAACATTTACCTTATCCTCAGGAAAAAAGGTCATTGTAGGAAAATCGAGCAAGGAAAACGAACTACTATGGAGATCGTCAAATCCATGGGATATATGGCTTCATGTTAAGGATATTCCCGGATCACATGTCATATTAAAGTTAGGTAAGAATGAACTTCCAGATAAAGCCGATATAACCCAGGCAGCCGCTTTAGCTGCCCACTTTAGTAAGGCAAGAAACGACACAAAGGCACTTGTGAGTTTTACGAAGGTTAAAAATCTATCAAAACCACCAAACACACCAGCCGGTTTCGTAACGTTTAAGAATGAAAAGGTAATATGCGTAAAACCAGCCCTACCTTCTCCTTTCACCCATTATATTAAGAATGGCAATGAATAGGTTGATGAAATCGAGGTATAGGCTTAATGCCCCAAAAAACGCATTTCCATCTGTATAGGCAATGTCCTCAAGCGTCTGAATATCGTATATGGTTAAGCCGAGGAAAAGAATAATTGTTACAACGCTTACACCAAATGAAATACCTGCCGATTTAAAGAGGAAAACATTTAGAAGCGATGCAAGTATTATCCCTATCAAACCCACCAAGAAGTAAACGCCAAACCTTCTAAAGTCGACTTTATTAGTCATCGCAAGCAGAGCCATTAAGCCAAACAGCATACCCGAAAGTGCAAAGGCAGTGATTATAGATTTACCTGTGTATACAATAAGGATGGGAGCAAGAAGGGTTCCCTCAACTGCGGAAAAAGCATAAAAGGAAATTCCTGCTAAAATACCATTATGCCTTAAAAGACCGGTAGATATAACAAGCAGAAAGCTAAATATGGCAAATCCTATCCACCCCCAACCGCTGAGGGAATACACAAGTCCGGTGGAAACGGTCATATAGGCACAAATTGCTGTTAGAATTAAACCCAAGAACATATTTAGAAAAACCTTTGAGATAAAGGCATTAAAATCCGATACCTTTAAACCCTCAAATGTCAATCTGTCTTCCTGCATGCTTACCTCCAATGGTTAAACGTTGCAAACCAAGGCTAACTGATATAACTTATATCTTAATTTAAAATTAGGAGCGTTAATGTCAAGCGATAAATCTAACCCATCAAGTCAAAATTACAATGCTTCAAGCATAAAGGTTTTAGAAGGTTTGGAAGCAGTTAGAAAAAGACCTGGTATGTACATCGGAGATGTTGGTACATATGGCCTTCACCATCTCGTATTTGAGGTAGTGGATAATAGTGTGGATGAATCCTTAGCGGGATACTGCAACCACATAATTGTAACGATACATGAGGATAACTCCGTAAGCGTTGAGGACAATGGTAGAGGCATCCCAGTTGATGTAATTCCAAAGTATAAGAAGTCAGCTGCCGAAATCGTTATGACTGTTTTGCATGCCGGTGGAAAATTCGAAAGAAAAGCCTACAGGTATTCCGGTGGACTTCATGGAGTTGGAATATCCGTAGTTAATGCTCTATCCGAATGGCTTAAGTTGGAAATATATCGGGATGGTAAAACCTACGGTCAGATATACGAAAAGGGTAAGCCTGTAACGAAGTTTAGCTGTATAGGTGAAACAAGCAAAAATGGCACCCTTGTATGGTTCAAACCAGATGCATCGATATTTGAAGTGACATCCTTTAGTTGGGATATACTTTCAAATAGGTTGAGGGAATTAGCCTTTTTGAATGAAGGTCTCAAGATTGAACTTGTAGATAAGAGGGTTGAACCCGAAAAAAAAGAAGTTTTCCACTACAAAGGTGGTATAAGGGAATTCATAGAGAAGTTCAATGAAAAAAAGGATGCGTTGTTTCCAGAACCTATATACGTGCATGGCGAAAAGGATGAGGTTATCGTTGATGTCGGAATACAGTACAATTCAACCTATAGCGAACAACTCTTCAGCTTTGTTAACAATATAAATACACGGGAAGGCGGGACACATGTTTCGGGCTTTAAAGCTGCCTTAACAAGAGTTATATCTAAGTTTATAGAGGAAAATAAGCTTATTCCTAAGAACATTAAACTGACACTTAGCGGCGATGATGCACGTGAGGGATTGGTTTCGGTAATATCAGTTAAGGTTCCAAATCCCCAGTTTGAGGGCCAAACGAAGGCCAAGTTAGGAAATTCAAATGTCAGGACTATAGTAGCTTCAATCGTGTACGATAAACTTTTAAACTTTCTTGCGGAAAGACCGGATATCGGAAGGATTATAGCAGAAAAGGTAATTACAGCTGCAAGGGCAAGGCAGGCAGCTAAAAGAGCAAGGGAACTAACGAGAAGAAAGAGTGCTTTGGACGAGTTTTCCCTTCCAGGTAAGCTTTCCGACTGTTCCGAAAGGGATCCAGAGAAAACGGAACTTTTCCTTGTTGAAGGCGATTCAGCCGGAGGTAGTGCTAAGCAAGGAAGAGATAGAAGGTACCAAGCTATACTACCGTTGAAGGGAAAGATCATAAACGCGGAGAAGGCAAGGATAGAAAAGGTTCTATCGAATGATGAAATTAAAACCATGATAACGGCGCTGGGGACGGGTATAGGAAACAACTTTGATATATCAAAACTGAGGTACAACAAGATAATAGTAATGACAGATGCAGATGTTGATGGTGCACATATAAGAACCCTATTGCTGACGTTTTTCTTTAGACAATTTCCCCAAATTATAGAGGAAGGCCATCTATGTATTGCACAGCCACCTCTCTACAGGGTGAAAAAGGGAAAAAAGGAAATATACGTAAAGACGGATGACGAACTTGAGAATGTTGTACTTGACTTTGCTTTTGATAACCTTAAGCTTGTATCAAAGGACGGCAAGAAACTTTCAAAACCACAATCACTCAAGGTTCTTAAGGATATATCAAGGTTAAACAAGGTTCTCTTAATACTTTCAAGAAGAAGAAATAGAGATTTAATCAATGCACTGTTTAAGGTTGACGCTGACTATAAGGATCTGTATGACAAATCCAAGACACTAACCCTTATGGAAGCCATTAAGAATGTGCTGCCAAATTCCATAAAGGCAACACGGATAAGGCTCGATAACGATGCTGAAAATTGCGGTTTCAAGTTAATAGCTGATGTCCCAATAGATAAACATCTCACTAAAAGTATAACCATAGATAAGGATTTCCTCATGTCGGATCTTTTCAAAAATGGAAAATTACTTATGCAGAAGATAGAGAAGATCCTTGGCAAGGTATACACAGTTGAAGGTAAGGGAAAGTTTACATTTAGATCGCTTGACGAGCTTTATAGCTTCTTAACGGAAAAAGGTAAGGAAGGTCTTTATATACAGAGATACAAAGGGCTTGGGGAGATGAATCCCGATCAGCTATGGCAAACGACAATGGATCCGGAAAACAGAACAATCTTAAAGGTTCTAATAGAGGATGCTGTGGCATCAGATGAGATATTTACGCTTTTGATGGGTGATAAGGTAGAGCCAAGAAGGAAGTTTATTCAGGAATTTGCAAAAGAGGTTAAAAACTTAGATATTTAAGGTATGGCTATGTTTCAGTTACTCTTTACCTATGGCATGCTTATGGATGGGCTTTCAGGCCACACGTTTTTACTGGACTCTGAATTTTTAGGATACGGAATACTCTATGGTATAAGATTAGTCCAGCTTAACGATGGTTATCCCGCAGTACTTGACGGTGAAAGCAGTATTTCCGGTGAGGTTTACAGGGTAGATGATCAGACAATAGATGCCATTGATTACTTTGAGGGTTTTAATCCAAAAGCACCAGAGGAAAGTCTGTTTATAAGAAAAACAAAGCCTATTAGGCTTTTACCATACGGTGATTTTGTTGATGCTTGTGTTTATATCCTTAATGCTGAAAGGGTACGTTCGTTTGTAGATATTCCCTTCTATAATTGGCGGGAATTTGTAAAGAAGCTTCTTAACATGTAATGGTGTACTATGGAGGCATGATGATCGATAGGTATGTCGAGGATCTTGATGAACTTAAGAGAAGTTTCATTGAAATGGCTGATATGTCAAAGAGAATACTTAACGATGCTATAGAAGCTTTGGTTGAAAGGGATGCCGAGAAGGCAAAGGTAACCTATGAATACGATAAACTCATAGACCTTAAGGAAATAGAGATAGAGGAAATGTGCATAAGGATAATAGCACTTTACTCTCCGGAAGCATCGGATTTGAGAATGGTTGTATCAGTTTTGAAAAGTATAGCCGATCTTGAAAGAGTCGGTGATTTAGCAAGGGATATATGCGAGATAGCTGTTTACCTATCGGAATTTCCACCTATTAAGCCCTATGTGGATATACCAAGAATGATAAATGTAGTCAAGGAAATGCTTAAGGATTCCATAATGTCACTTTTAAGGTACGATGAGACTTTAGCGCGTGAAGTTATCAAAAAGGATGATATAGTAGATAACTTTTACAGCAGGATATTTGATGAGCTTATAGAGATAATAAATTCAAACCCCAAAAGCGCTCATATAGCCGTAAGGCTTATACTTGTTGCACGTGCTCTTGAAAGGGCTGGTGACCATGCAACGAACATAGCAGAATATGCAATATACATGAAATCTGGGGTTTTTGTAAAGCATAAGAAGGCACAGGAATTCCTGAAAAAACTAAGGGGAGAAGAGGGTGGAAAACAGCAAAACGGGAATTAAGATTATACTAACGTTTATCGTCCTGTTTTGCGGTGCAATATTCTTTACAAATTCCCTTGTCGTTATTGATGCAGGCGAAGTAGGGGTAAGGCTTAGGTTTGGAAAAATAGTTCACGAGGATCTATTTCCGGGTATCCATATTAAACTTCCAATGGCTGATGAGATAGTCGTATTTCCTACAAGGGTTGAGAAGATAGACATGGCAGCCAAGAAAGGCAATCCCATAACTGCTTTGAGCGTTGAAGGTTTACCAGTAACTCTTGATGTTACAGTTCTGTACAGGATTAATCCAAACAAGGCCGATGAAATATACAAGAACTATGGAACGGATTTTGATGAAAAGATCGTAATCCCCATTACAAGGGAAATTGTAAGAAACGTAGTGTCTCAATATAACGTTGAGGATCTCTATTCAACAAAGAGGGCGGAACTTCAGGAAAAGGTTTACAATCAGCTAAAAAAAGAGTTGCGTCAAACGGATATAAGCCTCGTAGATTTTCTACTTAGAAATGTAAAACTTCCACCGAGAATAGTTGAAAAGATAGAGGAAAAGTTGAGGGCAAAGGAAGAAGCCGAGAAAATGAGGTACGTTCTTCAAAAGGAAAATCTTGAAGCTAAAAGAAAGGTAATAGAAGCTCAGGGAATAGCACAGTCAAATAAAATAATAGCTGACTCACTTTCAAGACCCTACCTGCAGTGGTACTATTTACAAGCGCTAAAATCCTTAGCCGCTGGTCCTAACAATACATTCGTAATAGCACCATATGATAACAAACTTATACCTCTTTTAAACTTGAACAAGAAATGATACATGATCCTTTAGTATATCTTGCTTATCCTTTTGGCATAAAAGCCTTGATAGCATCCGTGATGTCTGGGTTTATACTATCATCGCTTGGGGTATACATAGTCTTAAGGAAAATGGCATTTATGGGTGCAGGGCTTGCACATGTTGCCTTTGCAGGTGTTGCATTTGGTCTTTTAATTGGAAATTTCCCCATCTTCTGGGGTATCGTGTTTACAGAGATAGCAGGTTGCATTATCTGGTACTTTAGTAGTAGAAAGATGCTTCAGCACGATGTAACTATGGGAATAATATTTGCAGCAAGCATGGGTCTTGCAGTGCTTTTCTTGGGTCTATCAAACCACTACGGTGCCGAAGCATTAGGATATCTATTTGGTAGTCCTCTAACCGTAACAGATACTGATTTAGCATTGCTATCGATGTTGTTTATCATTACAACCATTTTCATTGCATTTTACTACAAGGAAATTTACCTAATATGTTTCAGCGAGGATATTGCTAAGGCATCAGGTTGTAATGTTAACTTAACAACGTTCCTTATAACTGTTCTTGTCTCCTCATCCGTCGTTGTTTCAATGAAGGCTGTAGGTGCAATTTTGGTATTCTCACTTCTCGTCATACCAGCGGCTTCGGCATTCAGGCTTTCAAAGAGCTATAACCAAATGTTTGTACTATCAATTGCATTTGGAACATTATCGGCAACTATAGGAATATTCCTATCATTTTCCCTTGATATCCCATCCGGTGCATCGATAACGCTTGTTTCCGTTGGCATCTTTGCCTTAACGGTACTACTTAAGTCTTTCTAAAACTTCGGATATTCTTTTGCCTAAGTTTTTCGCCGTTAGCTTTGACCAATCATCAACTTCAATCCTTCCATCAACCTCACTTGAAGTTGATGCACACCCAAAGTGTGCAGTTGGATTTGTATCGGCAACTACCAACATGCCCTGAATAAGTGCCCAAGACTGTATTTCATGAAGTACGTACTCTTGGCCTCCATAGCTTACACCGCCAACGGAAATCGCTCCACATACCTTTCCCTTTAGATCCCAATTTACCCTCAGTGTTCTTGACCTATCAAAGAGCGTCTTTAGCTTTGCTGAAACTGAACCGAAGTAAACGGGTGAACCCACTATTATTGCATCTGATTCCTTCATCTTCTCTGCTATCTCGTTGTATCCATCCTCTATCGCACATACACCACCATTTGTCTTGCATGCATTGCAAAGCCTACAGTACTTAAGATCGTAATCTGACAATGAGATTATTTCCTTTTCAAATCCATCAAGGCTCTTAAATGCCTCCTCGATTAGCATAAGTGTTGCACCTTTTCTGTGAGACCCATTAATTCCAAGCACCTTCATATTCAACCCCTCCTTTTTACGTTTGAAGTTCAACTATAAAACTGTTTCTATCGATAAAGTAAGCTTTAACATTCATATCGTTAAACAGGGCATTTATTATCGGATTGGTATTCGCGTCAGGCTTTATTTTAGCATTATCCCTAAAAATAACAACGACCTTACCATCCCTAAAGCTTGTAGAAATACTTACATCCTTGGCGTTTCTCCGTACCTCATCATCTAAGACCATCAAAAAGAGCTTTCTTAAAAGTTCTCCATCAAATCCGACCAGCGGAATCCTCTCGATATTTAATGATATATCTAATCCCCTGTAGTTTTTTGGTATGGTTTGGAGAATACTGTTAACATCCAAAAGATTATCCTTTGAATCAACTGGAAACTCGAGGTTGCTTAAAAAACCCTCTATTTTGTTAGCGTTATCGATTATTTTATCAAAGGATTTGGATGTAGTTTCATTGCATGTAGACCTCAAGCTTAGGATTTCCTTGATCATAGGCTTGAGCAACAACTTTATGTTACCTGCTATTTTCTTGACTGCTTCCTTCCATGCCAAGAGCTTTTGAACCCTTGTAATATTTGTAATATCCTCAACTATAAGTAATTTCATGGACAGGTGGCTTAGCGGGATAATCTCTACCAAGAGTTTTCTGTTCTTTCCATCGATGTGTTCATTAACCTCCTTTTTTTCTGTGCCCTTGCATTCGGTTACAGCCCTTTTCAAATTTGGAAAAGCTGAGAGTATAGCCAGAATACCCTTTACATCGGTTATATTTAGTAGCCTTCTTGCAGATTCATTAAAAAGAGTAACATCTCCCTTGCTATTAAACGATACTACTGCAGGGGAAATATTATTTAGAATGGTTTCGATGTAGAGTTTTTCCTTTTCCATCCCTTGCTTTAATCGCTTAAGCTGGTCAAGCATGTAGTTAAAACCGAATATAACGTGCTTTATTTCCCCTATACCTTGTTCCTTAACCTCTACATTAAGCTTGCCCCTTGAAACCTGCCTTGTTGCCATGTATAAACTGCTTATCGGAACCGATATGTTCCTTTCAAAGTACCTTGCAAACCACAAAGCACCGAACAAAACGGATAGACCCATAAGCATAAATGCAACTGAGTAAACTGCCTTTATAGGGCTTTTATAAAATTGGGTTTCCCTGTAATTTTTTGAAAGTTCATTAAAGGACTCAAGACTTTTAGTTAAACTTAAAGGCAAATTCTTGGATACACAGACAGGCTTTCCATCTAAAACCTTACATAGCGTTAAGCGATTTTCCCTATAATCGATAAAGTGATAGTTCCCAGTTTGCCTTAACTTATCTAATATCGGCCCATCTATGTATATATCACCAACCTGTTCATTTGGGTCCATGTAACCGGAAATGCCATACTTGAAGAGAACCGTTTCATCAACGTTACCTAACTTTGATAAACTCTTAGCCTTTTGTGCAAGGTCATTTAGGTATAGGTTTAAAAGGCCTTTAGTGGTATCAGATGTAACACTGACCATTCTTCTCGATTGTATTCTTAGAAGCCTATCTAACCCTCTATTTACAACACTACTTGAGAGAAAAACCGAAAAGAGTGAAGGGCCTATAACCAATATAAGAAAAGCCATAAATAGCTTTGTCCTTATCCTTGTTTCCATCCTTGGAAAGAAAAAAAGAACGAGATTTCTCACAAAGTAAACGATAAAAACCAGGACGAGAGCAAAATTAAGGGCGAACAAGAGATGGAAAATCGGATTATTGAGGTAAAACTCGCCAGATATCGATGATATAAAGGCACTTCCAAAATAGGTGAAGATAACTGCCAATGCCAAAAATACCAAAAGCTTTAAAAGCCTCTTATACCCCGACAATTTCCCTTAGGCTCGCAATGAAGGGTTTATTTAACTTTGGTTGAAGTTCACACTTTTTAATCTTCTTAATGGCTTCCGGCAAAAGGTCTATTAAATCCCAGGCCTTCATTCCCTCCTGCGAGAATTTCTCAGCAGCTATATCACCACTAAGGGAATGTAGAAAAACACCAAACTTTGCAGCATTTTCCCTATCTATACCCATGGCCAACAAAGCACCTATAATCCCAGTTAAGACGTCACCAGTACCCGCCGTAGCCATACCTGGATTGCCTATAACATTTACATAAACCTTTCCATCCGGCATAGCAACGATTGTCCTACCACTCTTGAGAACAACCACGGTATCATAATCAACGGCAAAGTTTCCTGCAATTTTAAACGGTTCCTTAAGTATTTCGGCACTTTTCAAACCTGTAAGCCTCGAGAACTCACCTATATGTGGTGTTATGATTGCTTTTCTACCCTTTAGAAGTTTCGGATCTCCGGCAATCGCATTTATGCCATCTGCATCCAAAATTAATGGCTTTGTGGTTTTGGATACAACATCCCTTACAAATTTAACCGTTTCCTCATTTGTTCCAAGCCCCGGACCTAAGGCAACAGCTGAAAACTTTCCATTTTCGATCGTATCAATTACATCTTTGGATACAGTAGTATCAAAGTATCCCCTATTCGAACTGCCAACAGGAATGGACATTACCTCCGTAAGCTTTATCTCCATTATGTCATTTAAGGCTTTTGGAACTACCACAGTTGAAAGTCCTACGCCTGCTCTTAGGGCTGCCATTGCCGTCATCGATGGCGCACCGGTTTTTCCTGTTGAACCTCCAATCGTGCAAAGGTAACCATAGGTGTACTTATGGCTCATCGTTTCCCTTATTGGATATGTAAAGGCAACATCATCAAGCGTAAGGATATACCTACTAAGCCCAAGGGAAAACGGTATATCCTCTGGAATACATATATCGGCAACGTAAACCTTTCCCATATGGTAACAGGCAGGAGCCATTACGTGAGCTATCTTAGGGTAACCAAATGTAACGGTTACATTGGCTGTGATATGCGATCCTGATAGCTCTCCGGTATCTGAAAAGATACCGGACGGTATATCAACGGACACAATCGGTCTGTTTGCCTTATTGACAAGCTCCACAAGCTCTCTATAGAAACCTTTGATTGGCTTATTCAGGCCAGTACCAAATAGAGCATCGACAATAAAATCAGCATCCTTCAAGAGACTGTAAACCTCGACAAGCCTCTCGGTTTCAGTCACAACGTGTATTGCAACGGGAAGCCTCGAAAGAGCTTCGGCATTTATCCTTGCATTTCCCTTTAGGCTCTTAATATCCCTTGCAAGGACAACCTCTACGTTGTAACCCATGTTGTACAGGTTTCTTGCCGTGGCAAGCCCATCACCACCATTATTACCAGTTCCACATATCACAACAACCGAATTACCTTTCATTTCATTATAGATAGCCTTACAAACACTCCTTGCTGCATTTTCCATAAGAACGATACCTGGAATACCCAACGTTTTAATGGTTTCACCGTCAACCCTTGAAATTTCCTCTGCAGTTAGGAGCCTCATTTCTCACCTTCCCTTGCTAACCTTCTTTCGTAAGCCCTCTTAAGTTTCTTATATTTTCCCAATGCCAACATTCTTTGAAGTGGTGAGATTCTATCTATAAAGACTATACCATTTAAATGATCTATCTCATGTTGAAAGGCCCGCGCAAGCAACCCTTCACCTTCGATGGTAAAATCCTCTCCTTCCAAATTCTGCGCTCTTACCTTTGCATAAGCAGCCCTTTTAACCTTTTTATAGAGACCGGGAAGTGAAAGGCAGCCCTCTTCCTTTACCTCTTCACCTTCCATAGCAACGATTTCCGGATTTACAAGGATGATTCTTTCCTTTCCCTGATCGATCCTTCCAGCATTTAAGTCAATAACCACTAACCTCTTCATTATCCCTACCTGGTTTCCGGCAAGGCCCACACCACCCCTCTTGTACATCGTTTCAAACATGGATTCAACGGTATTCTTAAGCTCCTCGTTAAACTTCTCAACCTTTTGCGCCTCTTGCTTCAATCTTTCATCCGGGTAAATTACTATTTTCATCTAAAATCCCCCTAAAAGCCTTAAATGAAGATATTAAATCTAAAACATTCTTGGATTCCAAATTAACTATACAATCTTGGTTTAATTCATGAATCTTGCTAAAAATGGTTTTGAAATCCACATTTCCCGTTCCTATCGGTGCATGTTCATCTTTTTTTCCCTTATTATCATGAAGGTGCAGTTCGTATATCCTTCCCTTAAACTCCTCTATCCAATCACCTATCGGAACATCCGAGAATATGTTTGCATGACCTACATCTATACATGCTCCAACGTTTCTCGGAAGCTCAGACAAAAGCCTCTTTATGTGAATTGGGCTTTCATCAAAGACATTTTCAAGCGCCATTCTACATCTTGCCTTTGATGAAGCATACGTGAAGGTTTCGACGGTTCTTTCAAACCAGGTATCATATATCGGACATGTCTTGCTTGGATGAAAGCCTGTGTGAAAAACAATAACCTCAGCCTTCAAAGGATACGATGCCACCACGGCTTCATCGAATCTATTTCTAGTCACTTCAAGAACACGTTTATCGTATGCTCCGGGATTTAAATCTATAAATGGGGCGTGTATCGTTAAGGATCTATTACCTAACATTTCCCTTAAATTTGCAAAATCCTTTAGCGTAGTATTATCCAAAACATCTTGCATAAGCTGAAGTTCAACACCTATACCAAGCTCGATAGCCTTACCTATGTAACCTTTATCAAATACATTTTTTGCCGGGATATGCCCAACTACCTTCATATTATACCTTCGATATTTAAATGTATAATTATAACTACTTTTCGGAGGAAATGTGAACATCCTTGCAGTGGATCTCTGTTTGCCAAGTGGCAGCGTAGCAGTTATTGGCAACAACGGAGTTTTATCGTCATCCATGTGGAATCAGCCTAGGAAACATGAAGTGCTAGTATTTCCTGAAATTCAAAGGTGCCTTGAAACATCGGAAATTAAACTTAAACCTGATATTGACTTAGTCGTCGTAACCAATGGCCCAGGCTCATTTACGGGTGTAAGATTATCCGTATCCATTGCTAAGGGGTTTAGGGAATCAGGCTTAAACGTTTGTTCCGTAACAACTTTAGAAGCATTAACCTTTCCGTTCCTAAACTTAAATAGACCTGTTATGGCACTGATATTTGGAAGGAGAAAAAAATTCTACTGCTATATAAGAGATAGGAAAAAAATTTACCTTTCGCCATCCGATTTAGAGGTAGAACAGGTTATGGATAACGTTAAAAGCATTCAGCCAATAGTAGTCGCCACCGGCAGTGGGTTGGAAAACTTAAGCGGTATAGATTTCATTAAATTCAATTACCCCCTCGCAGTATCTGCTGGTCTCTATGCGGCAAGGTATGGCTGCCATGAATCCTTAAAACCCCTATACATAAGAAACCATGATGCAAAAAGGGGTAAAAATGTCTAATGGTATGGTGGTTTTCTTCCTAATTACAGCACTTGGATATCTGTTAAAGCAGATTAGATTTTTCAATAACGAAGATGCCTTTAGGATTTCGCGCGCCGTTGTTTACATCACACTGCCATCCGTTATCGTTAACGCCATTATGTCAACTAAATTAGAGCCACAACTTCTCTTGATATCCGTAGCAGGTTTTGTATCGTCATTGGTGCTTCTATCCATAGGATTCGCTTACTTCCTTAAACTTAAAGCACCAAAAGAAGTTAGAGGGTCGCTCTCACTTACGTTATCCGGTGTTAACATGACCGTATTTGCCTATCCATTTGCGGAGCTTGCATGGGGAAATAAAGGTGTAACCTACATGTCGATGTTCAGTTTGGGAAATGCACTTGTGGTCTTTACATTGGGCTATCTTGTAGCGGTATACTATTCATCCGGAAACTTCAGTTTTAGCTTCAGCATAAAAAAAGTTTTAACATCCCCAATTATAATTGCACTTGTGGTTTCATCGATACTCAACTTTTCCAACATTAGCCTTCCAACCTGTCTTAGTAATACATTTGAAACAATTGGAAGGGCAAATACGCCGTTATCCATGATAGCTATTGGGGCATACTTGGATTTTAAAACCGTATTCAAAAGGCTAAGGTACATTGTATATGCTGTCGCTTTAAAATACGTTGTGGGCTTCATTATAGGCATCATTCTCTATGCTATCCTGCGATTCCTACTACCATCGGATCCTCTATCGTCGAAGGTTGTCCTTATAGGTGCCGTTATGCCATCAGCTATCATGTCCCTAATGTTTTCAGCTGAGAAGAAGCTTGACCCGGAGGTCGCAAGCGGCATGATTACAGCTACGGTGTCCATAAGCTCAGTAATTCTATTCATTATAGCTGGAAAAGCTTAAGTAACTGATTATATTTAATTTAAATCGGATGCTGGACATCTAAAAAC
>CAZXGR010000018.1:0-32633 GCA_964640245.1 uncultured bacterium
TAATCTTAGGAATTGTGTTCGGCTTCCTATCGTACATCGGGGCTAAAAAACTCCTTAAGAAAAAGGTTAAAAATATCGAAAAAAGGGTTGTACAGAGAATAAGAAAAAAGCACAAATCCTAATCCTAATGCACAATATCTGTTCAATTAAAATCCAATAATCCACAGATTTCACTTGGAAGCCTTGAATATCAACATTGGCATGATATTTGCTTGTTTTTATAATGAAAAAACTAAAGGAGGTCAAGATGAAAAAGGTAGAAGCAATCATCAAACCCTTCAAACTCGATGACGTTAAAAAAGCCATCCTAAGTATGGGAAGCTTTGGAATGACGGTAAGCGAGGTAAGGGGTTTTGGGAAACAGAAGGGTCATACAGAGGTTTACAGGGGAGCCGAGTATGAGGTGGACTTCATACCGAAGATAAAGGTAGAGGTTGTAATTCCCGATGAAACCGTCGACAAAATGGTAGAGGCAATTATCAAAGCGGCAAGAACCGGGAAAATAGGCGATGGAAAGATATTCATTCTTCCCGTCAATGAGGCCGTAAGAATAAGGACAGGCGAAACTGGCAATGAGGTTCTTTAAAAACTACAAAGGGAGGTTAAGATGAAACGCAAAAGTGCAGTAACAATGTTAGGAGCAATGCTTGGAACATTTGTGCTTGCCCACAGTGCCTTTGCTGGCGATCCAACTGGAGCAATAACACTAAAGCAAAATCCAGGGGCACCGGTTGACTACGTTTGGGTATTGGTATGTGCATTTCTAGTCTTCAGTATGCAATTAGGCTTTGCATTTATGGAATCTGGCTTTTGCCGGGCAAAGAATGCCGTAAACCTAATGATGAAGAACCTGATGGATTATGTAATAGGTAGCCTTGTATTCTTCGTCACAGGCTATGCCTTGATGATGGGCAAGGACTGGCACGGCATCTTGGGTACTACAGGCTGGTGCCTTTTAGGAAATGACTATGATGTTCACACTTACCTTATCTGGATGTTCGAAGTGGTATTTGCCGCAACGGCAGCTACGATAGTATCCGGCGGCGTGGCTGAAAGAATAAAGTTCTCTGTGTACCTGTTTTACAGCGCCGTCGTTTCAGCTTTTATCTATCCAATCTATGGTCACTGGGTTTGGGGTGGAGGTTGGCTCTCAAAGCTTCCATTCGGTGTAGGTGCAGTTGACTTTGCTGGAAGTGGTGTAGTCCATGCACTTGGTGGAACGATAGCTCTTGTCGGTGCTATGATGTTAGGCCCAAGAATCGGAAGGTACACAAAGGATGGTAAATCACACCCTATACCTGGACATAGTATGACCATGGCAGCTTTGGGCGTATTTGTTCTCTGGTTCGGCTGGTTTGGATTTAACCCAGGTTCTACGCTTTCTGCTCACCAACTAAGGATATCCGTAATAGCCGTCAACACGAACTTGGCCGCAGCTGCTGCTGCTTTAGCTGCTTTGATATTCATGAAGTTAAAGCATGGCAAATGGGATCTCGGAATGACGCTGAACGGCGTTGTAGCTGGCCTCGTAGCCATTACTGCTCCATGTGCATGGGTTGAAGGCTGGGCCGCTATAGTGATTGGAATTATCGCAGGCATTCTTGTATGCCTTGGATGTGAACTTGAGGATAAACTTCACATAGATGACCCTGTTGGTGCATTTGCCGTTCACGGTATAAATGGCTATTGGGGACTTCTAAGCGTTGGGATCTTTGCAGACGGTACATATGGAATTGGAACAACTGATGCGCCTCACGTCATAGGCCTTCTATACGGAGGTGGTTTTGGACAGCTTATCGCCCAAGCAATTGACTCAGTTGTATGCTTCACATGGGCATTCGTGTGTGCATGGATAACCTTCTCCATTGCAAAGGTGATCTTCAACGGCATAAGGGTTTCACCTAAGGAAGAACTTGAAGGTGTTGACCTTGCTGAACATGGAGCTGAAGCATATCCGGACTTTCAAATAATAGAACATTAGGAGATAAAGATGAAGAAAATTAGGTATATGCTACTAATAGTGCCGTTCATCTTCTCCGGAGAAAGCCTTGCCGGAACGATAAACGTTAATCTACCAAAGGTTAACCTTACAGGGGGCTTATCAGCTACGGCGATAAGGGAGGATCACACGGATGAAGGAACGAAAAGTGACATAAAGCTGACGGATGCCCTTCTGGATCTCTCAAGTGATGAGGATTATGGGGGTTTTGATGTAGCCATAGGAACGATGACCAATCCGGTTGTAAGTGGCAGCGTCGATAACGATAACTCAGCCACCGTAGGAAATAACTTTGGCCTCATATGGGGATATGCAACGATAAAGCCAATGTCAAGGGTAAAGCTAAGTGCAGGTTACCTTCCAACAAACGTGGGATATGAGCTTCCATTTACCTTCTCAAATGATGAGATATCCTACGGGCTGATTTGGAATTCCCAACCATTCATATACAAAGGGGTAAGAATTTCCTACGATCCTAACGATAGCCTTGAGATTTACTCAGAGTACGATAGAGGGGATGAGCTAAATGGTGGAACCAACGACCATGCATCCGGGCTTGGTGCCATAGGAAGCATCAGAAACCTCTTTTCCTACACCTTAAACTACTTTGACTATGGAAATTATAAAAACCTCATCGATTTAACGCTCAGCAAGAAAATATCAAACATCAGTTTTGGGACAAATGCCGACTACCAGTGGTTAGATGATGACAGTGGCAAAAAGGGATATGGCATAGCACTTTACATAAAGCCTGAATTTGACAGATTTTCGCTACCCGCAAGGGTTGAATACGTAAAGGATAAAAAGAACTCAGGAATCTACGGATTCAACGATAGGGGAACCTATAGCCTCACCGTAACACCAACCTATAAGCTATCTGACCATACAACAGCAAGGGCAGAACTGGCAACGGTAAAGAGCAACGACGATGATGCATTTTCCGGAAGTAAGCGTAAGACCTCTGCAACACTCCAGATCTCCTTCACTTTTTAGGTGGCCCCACGGCCACCCTTTTTATCATCACCTAACCACGCCAATCCTGTCTTCTTAATTTTAAAACTTGACTTGAGCCTCTTCAATACTAAGATTTATATAAACAGGAGGCTATATGAAAAAACTTTTAGCTATCCTCATATTTCTACCGATTGCCTTCGCATGTAAAAACCTGAATTCAAGTAAGCCCTTGATCGCTGCATCCTTACCTGTCTGGAAAGGTGTTGCACAGTACATTGGAGGAAAGGATTTCAGGTACTTTTCAATACTTAAACCGGGACAATCACCACATGGCTATGAGCCTAAACCATCCGATGTTGCCACGGCAAAAAAGGCAAATCTTGTAATCGTACATGGCCTTGGCCTCGATAATTGGGCGTTAAAGGGAATAGATGCCAAAAGGGTTATGGATATCGGAAAACTTTTGTCTAAGAAGTATCCACAGGTAAATGAACCATACTACCACATATGGGCAAATCCCATTATGATGGAGGACGTTTACTTCGAGGTGGCAAGAAAACTTTCCAAATTTAACCCAAGAAGGAAACAGTACTATGAGAAGAGAGCAGACGACTATGCAGCAACGATCGATGAAATGATAGGAAGAGCCAAGGATTGTTTGAAGGATGTCAATCCAAAAATCGTAGTTATCTACCATCCAGTATGGAAGTGGTTTTTAGAATCAATTGGGATAAAAACCATTCCAATACTCAAAACTCCAGAAGCAAGCACAACACCAGACGCATTAAAAACCGCAGTACAAAAGGCTAAGGCATCAGGCGCGAAAATCGTAATAGGGGAAACCTTTAACTCAAAGGATGCGCCAAATGAGGTAGCAAGGGAAATAGGCGGTAAAGCTATATTTCTCAATCCCATTCCAAACGGTGATTATGTTGAGGCAATAAGCGGATGGTCGCGGGCAATATGCAAAGCCATGAAGGGAGAGGAATAGTTGATACTGATGATAGACAACTACGATTCGTTTACGTACAACATCGTTCAGTATATCGGGAAATTGGGCGCTGATGTAAATGTCTTCAGAAATGATACGATAACGTTAGATGAAATTGAAGAATTAAAACCTGAAGCATTGATCATCTCACCAGGTCCATGTACACCAAGGGAAGCAGGAATATCCGTTGATGCCATTAGAAGATTTACTGGAAAAATTCCGATATTAGGTATATGCCTTGGCCATCAAAGTATTGGCTACGCTTTCGGGGCAAACATAGTAAGGGCAAAAAAACTGATGCACGGAAAGACATCGCTTATAGAGCATAATCAAAAGGGTATCTTTAAGGGAATGAACAATCCGTTTCACGCAACAAGGTACCATTCGCTTGTCATCGATGAGAAAACCCTTCCAGAGGAAATATGCATAACGGCAAGAAGTAAGGATGACAAAGAGATAATGGGCATACGGCATAGGCATTACCCGGTATTTGGCTTACAGTTCCATCCAGAATCTATACTTACCGAGAACGGAATAAAACTTATCAGCAATTTCCTTGAGATAGCAAAGGAGGAAAGTTGAAACTTATATCTATGGACGATGGTATATTTTTGGTAAAGCTTGCAAGAAAAACCGTAGAAGATCATGTCAGGCTTGGCAAAATGACCAAGCCACCAGAGGATACGCCAAAAGAGCTATTCGAAAAGAGAGGCGTTTTTGTCACGTTGAAAACCTATCCCGACGGCAATTTAAGGGGATGTATTGGTTTTCCTGAACCTGTAATGCCACTTGTAAATGCCACGATAGGTGCAGCTATATCGGCTGCTTCAAGAGACCCAAGGTTTCTACCCGTTTCTCCAAACGAACTTGGCAATATAACGCTTGAAATTACCGTTTTAACCAAACCAGAACCCATAGACCTTCCACCGGAAGAAATTCCAGATGCCATAGAAATTGGAAGGGATGGCTTAATCGTGAGGTGCGGTTTTTCAAGTGGCCTATTGCTACCACAGGTACCGGTAGAATGGCATTGGGATGAAAGGAAGTTTCTATCCCAGACATGCGTAAAGGCCGGCTTATCACCGGACTGCTGGCTTGATAAGAACTGCAAGTTTTACAGATTCCAAGGCCAAATATTTAAGGAGGAAAAGCCCAATGGAAGGATAGTGGAGGAAGGAATTTGACGAAGGAAATATTAAGTTTTCTTATAGCCCTTCCAGCAGTTCTATGGGCAATAACCTTCCACGAATTCTCACATGCATTTGTCGATTACAAACTTGGAGACCCAACGCCAAAACTTCAAGGAAGATTAACACTTAACCCCATTGCACACTTAGATATCATCGGTTTTTTAGCACTGCTTTTGGTTCACTTTGGATGGGCAAAACCCGTGATGATAAACCCAATGAACTACAAAAAGGTAAGCCCAGAGCTTGGAAACATGCTTGTGGCCATTGCTGGACCATTCGCAAACTTCTTAAGCGCATTTCTAAGCGTTATCCTCATAAAGCTCATACCATTTCCATCCTTACCTATGGGAATATCACAGCCAGTTTTCCTGATGCTTGAGTACTCCGTTTACATAAACGTTGGCTTTGCTATTTTCAATCTCTTGCCAATTCCACCACTTGATGGCTCAAAGGTAGTTGGATTCTTCCTTCCAAGGAATCTAAACATGGAACTTCAAAGGCTTGAACCCTACGGAATGATAGTCTTGATACTGCTACTGATAAGTCCCGTAATAGACTGGGTACTTGTCCCTATTGTGAACGCAATAGTTAATTCGATGTTTTGGATATAGTAATGATATTCAAGAAAGTAATCAAGAAAAAGAGAGACGGGAAAGCATTAACAAAGGATGAAATAAGGCAAACCATTGAGCTTTTCCTTAAAGATAGGATACCTGACTATCAGATGTCCGCCATGTTGATGGCGATATTCTTTCGAGGTTTGAATAAAGAGGAAATGCTTTACCTAACCGATGCAATGCTTAAAAGCGGAAAGCAATTAAGGTTCAAAACGGATAAACCGATACTAGATAAACACAGCACAGGTGGCATAGGGGATAAGGTATCCATGGTTTTTGCGCCTGTTATGGCAGAAATGGGATTCAGCCCTGTACTTTTAGCAGGAAGAGGGCTTGGCTTTACAGGTGGAACGATAGATAAGCTTGAAAGTACAGGCATGAAGGTTGAGTTAACACAAGGGGAAATAGAAGAAAGCCTTAAGAGATTTGGCTTCTGTATATCCTCTCAGACAAGGGACATCGCACCGGCGGATAAGAGGATATATGCCTTAAGGGATGCGACGGCAACAGTTGAAAGCATACCACTGATAGTGTCAAGCATCCTGAGCAAGAAACTCGCAGTCAACAGTAAGTCCATAGTTTTTGATGTTAAAGTAGGAAGCGGTGCATTTGCAAAGGACTTAAAACAGGCAAGGAAGCTTGCAAACAGTCTTGTTAACGTTTCGAAACTCCACGACAAGAAAGCAGCAGCTCTGATAACGGATATGAATCAACCCCTTGGAAGAACGGTTGGAAATGCGGTAGAGATATTGGAAGTATCGGAAGCCTTAAAAGGCAACATCTCGGATGACCTATTGGAGGTTACAACATCACTGATAGGCTTAACCTACCTCTTGCTTGAAAAAGATTATGATGAAGGGAAAAGTCAATCTAAAAGAGTAATACTGTCCGGGAAAGCCTTTGAAAGGTTTAAATTCTGGGTTGAATGGCTTGGAGGAAACCTAAATCTCCATCTGGCAAAATCCAAACTTGTTAAATCGCCAGTCGATGGCTTCATAGAAAAGTTCGATGGGGAAAAACTTGGTTATCTTCTCATAGACTTAGGTGGTGGAAGAAGAAAGGAAGGAGAAAATATAGATTACTCAGTTGGTTTCAGGTTCTTCAAGAAGATAGGGGACCAGGTTAAAAAAGGTGAAACGATTGCGGAGATGCTTTACAACGGTAATGAAAACTTAACAAAAAAATTGCTTTCCTACTATACCTTTAGCAATAATACCCTAAAAAAACCGAGGTTGGTTAAGGAAAAGGTATTGTAAAATTGCTAAAAAGGAGGAAACTTGAGCTACATATCTAAGATACCCAATGATGATGCAAAGCTCAACGTTGAAAAGCTCAGCTTTTACTATGGAGATAAGAAAGCACTGAGCAACATAAGTTTCAAGGTGCCAAAAAAGATGGTAACAGCAATAATTGGGCCATCCGGATGTGGTAAAACTACTCTTCTAAGGTGCTTCAACAGAATGCACGACCTTTATCCAGGCAATAGATATGAAGGTCATATCTACCTTTATCCCGATAATATAGATATTTTATCAAGCAAGATAGACCTTATAAGGTTGAGAAGTAGGATCGGTATGGTCTTTCAAAAACCAACGGCATTCCCCATGTCGATATTTGACAACGTTGCATACGGATTAAGACTGAAGGGAATAAAGAACAAAACCGAACTATCCAAAAGGGTTGAAAAAGCCTTGAGGAATGCAGCTATATGGGATGAGGTAAAGGATAGGTTAAAGGAGCCTGCAAGCAGCCTTTCGGGAGGACAGCAACAGAGATTATGTATAGCAAGGGCAATTGCTGTGGAACCGGAGGTTTTATTGTTTGATGAGCCAACATCGGCACTTGACCCAACATCAACGCTAAAGATAGAGGAATTGATGACAAACTTTAAGGGAAAGATGACGATAATAACTGTAACGCACAACATGCAACAAGCGGCAAGGGTATCGGATTATACGGCATTCATGTACATAGGCAAGCTTGTTGAGTTTAATAAAACCGATGACTTCTTCGTAAAGCCAAAGGAAAAGTTAAGTGAAGATTATATAACCGGGCGCTTTGGATAATTTTTACAAAATGTTTGCAATCAAGGAAAATTTGATATACTTTATAATAATATGATATGGGGGATATTATGTATGGGTTTATAGCCTACATAGTTACAATGGTGGTTATTGTAACTGGATTTTATGTCCTATCGGTATGCATATCCCCTAACCATCCCAATCCCGTGAAGAACGATACGTATGAATGTGGCTTTCCGGCTTCTAAACCAATAATAACCAATGTAAATTTCCAGTATTACTTCTATGCAATTATCTTCATAATCATGGACATAGCAAGCATCGGCTTTATGCTGTATGCAATAGGAGATCAGCCTGTTAGGGAAGGCATAATCTACGCATGCTTTGGGTCACTCCTGGTTGTTCCTATCCTATACGTTATGTCTGGAGGAAAGAATGATACTTAGGTTCTTCGATATATCGAGGGCCAACTCTCCTTGGATGGTTCACTTCTGTACTGGCTGTTGTTCGCTTGAAATGATGGCATCGGTTTCCCCAAGGTTTGACCTTGAAAGGTATGGATTCATACCTACGCCATCACCAAGACAGGCTGACTTCATGATTGTAACGGGTCTCGTATCGAATAAGGCATTACCGCCACTCATAAGGATTTACCAACAGATACCTGAACCAAGGTACGTATTTGGCATGGGTGCATGTGCAGGAGGCGGAGGACCCTATTGGGATTCGGACTTCGTGGCAAACGATGTATCCGAGTACATTCCGTTTGACGTGTTTGTAGGTGGATGCCCACCAAATCCAGATGCCATCATAGAAGGCCTCTTAAAGCTTAAGGAATTAATCAAAGGTAACAGGGAAAATGCAGCATCAAAGTATCCAAACAGGATGAACGAGCTAAAGTACTGAGGGGTTAAGCATGGAGATAGGGGAAATAGCTTCAAGTTTTAACTTGGGTGTTGAAAACTACGATAAGAATTTCTTTCTAATAAACTGCCCTGCAGATATCCTCATTGACATAGCAAAAAAGCTAAAGGAAAACGGATTTAACTACATGCACACGGTATCGGTTGTTGATTATACACCCGAGAACAAAGGATTTCAGGTAAACTACATAGTGGAAAACATGGATAAAAAGCAGCTCGTTATGTTAAGGGTTAATATAGATGGCTTGAAAGTTCCAAGCCTTTGCAGCGTATTTCCTTCCGTTCAACCACATGAAAGAGAGGAATGGGAGATGTTTGGTATTGAGTTTGTTGGAAACCCAAGGTTAGAGCTTATGCTTTTACCGGATGACGCAAAGGGAAAGTTTCCATTAAGGAAATCATATACATTTGAAAAGCATAAAAGGGGATAAGCATGAACATGGGGTATTCCTTCACAACTGATGAAAAAACAGAGGTTGATGGAAGGGAAGTTGGGTTACCAGGCAAAAAGTTGATCCGGCTCAATTGGGGTATTCAGCACCCTGCAAGTGGACCTATAAGGCTGAAGCTGTGGGTGGATGGCGATAGAATCGTAAAAACTGACATTGACATAGGTTATGTACTGAGGTTACTTGAAAAGGTAGTTGAATACAGGACTTGGATAAATGCCATAGTAAACGTTGAAAGAGCCTGCTTCATGGATGACTTCGGCACGATGGTCGGTTATTCAATGGCAGCCGAGAAAATAGCAGGCATAGAAATTCCTAAAAAAGCAGATTACGTAAGAACCATGCTATCAGAAGCTGGAAGGATAGTAAGTCACTTAATAGGTCTGGGAAGTTTCGTTGGAACAATGGGCGTTCATACACCACTTCAATGGGCAATGATAGCAAGGGAGAAGTTCTTGGATGCCTTTGAGGTTTACTCCGGACAAAGGATAGCAACATCATCGATAATACCCGGTGGGGTTAGGTTCGAACCATCTGGAAAGTTCATAGAAAAGATGGTGACAGCACTTGATTATCTTGAAGGGGAATTTATACCAAGGTATAAAGATGTATTCATAGATAACCCAACGCTTGAGGCAAGGTCAAAAGGGATAGGTACTGCAAATAAAAACGAAGCCATAGAATTAGGGCTTACCGGACCAGCCCTAAGGGCATCCGGGGTAAAATCGGATGTTAGAAAGGATTATCCGTATGCTGCTTATGGTGATATAGACTTTGATGTTAAGGCAAGGAAAGAGGGCGATTGTTACGCAAGATACCTAATTTTGTTTGATGAATTAAAGGAATCCGCAAGGATCATAAGAAAGGCTATTGAGGGCTTACCAGAAGGAAACTACAAGGTTAGGTTCCCAATAAAGGTACCAAAAGGCGAAGCCTATACCATGGTTGAATGGTCAAGAGGAGCTTTTGGCTTTCACCTTGTAAGCAATGGTGGCACAGGACCATACAGGTTAAGAATGAGGGCACCATCATTCTGCAATATTTGGGCATTGCCCAAGCTTTTGAAAGGCGTAAGAATGGCAGATGTACCGGTTATATTTGCATCCCTTTACGTATGCCACGGTGATGTTGATAGGTAGGAGGAAGCATGGGACCATGGTTTAAGGCAATTGTTTTTCCCGGCTTTGTATTTTTAGCAGTAGCGTTCTTAATAATAGTTTACCTGGAAAGAAAAATAATTGCAGATATGCATTTGAGAATTGGACCTTACTACGTTGGCAAGTTTGGTTTACTTCAAACGCCAGCCGATACTATGAAGCTTATACAAAAGGAACTTATAGTTCCAAAGAATGCATATAAAATTGCCTTCTCCATTGCACCAATCCTCATATTCCTCACTGCATGCTTGCTGATAGCCTTCATACCATTTTCAAAACATACATTTATCATAAGCACAAACTTCGACTTACTGATAAGCCTTGCAATAGTGACAAGTATATCCCCTCTGTTTTTCTATGCTGGATGGGCATCTAAAAACAAGTATTCCTTTATGGGAAGCTTAAGGGTTGTAAACCAAATGGTTTCAGGCGAAACTCCAATGTGGCTTTCAGCTTTGGCCGCTGCAGTTGCATATAGAAGCCTGAATTTCTTGGACATTGTGAATAGAACATCCCCTTTAAACTTCGTCATCCTTATCCCTTCATTTATACTTTTCCTAATAGCAACATTGATAGTAGCCGAAAGGCCACCGTTCGATATACCGGAAGCTGAGGAAGAAATAGTTTACGGGTTTATGACAGAATTTGGAGGGTTAAACTACTTCCTTATGGCTGCAGGTAAGGTAATAGAGCTTTTTGCGCTTTTTGCAATGGCATCTACGCTCTTCCTTGGAGGCTTCAGGGGACCAATCCTTCCTGGGCCTGTATGGCTTTTGATAAAGATGTCCTTCCTATATCTGCTTGCATTTGCCATAAGATCATCAACACCAAGGATAAGAATGGATCAACTATTAAAGCTCTGTTGGGCTTATTTAACCCCATTATCACTTATAAACCTCGTAGTTATCGTGATTATAAAGATGCTGATTTAAGGAGAAGGTATGGGATTAGCAAGAGCTGTGAAAATATCCCTTGGGGTTACACAGAAGGTTTTAAGGATCTCGAAAACCATATTCAAGCCAAAAGCCACCGAGGTATGGTTAGATAGGGGAATTAAAAGGGAAATTAACTATAGGGGAAAGCACAGTATAGATGCAACTAAATGCCTTGGATGCGGTATGTGTGCAAGGACATGCCCGGTTTCGTGCATCGAGATGGTACCAACAGGTCTTAAAAAGCCAAGGGCGATACCGCAGATAAGGCTCAACGAGTGCATATTCTGTGGTTTATGTCGGGATGTTTGCCCTGCAAAAGCCATAGTCATGACACATGATTATGAGGTATACGCAGAACCCGGAACATGGGAAAACATCAAAACCATGAGGGTAAAGGCTAAAAACCTCGATGAGATCATAGAAAAAGCCAAAAGGACTGAGGAAGCAACGAAGCTTAAAAAGGAGAAAAAGGAATGAACGCTTACTTTTGGGTTATGTACATCATCATAGTGCTTTCGGCTATAGCCGCCCTTGAGGTAAGGTCATTGCTCTGGGCTGGTATATCATTTGTGGTTTTTCTCTCTGAAATGGCCTTGTTATACCTTGGATTAGGTGCCCCACTTATAGGAGGCATACAGTTAGCAATGTATGCTGGCGGGGTAACTGTTCTTATGCTATTTGCCGTTATGATGCTTGGTGAAGGCGAAAAGGAAAAGTACAGGTTCCCATGGCCTATAGTTATATCTACTACACTTCTAATATTTTTAACGATTACCTCAATTCTAAGCGCCATTGATACATTTCCGTTTAGACACTATACAGCAAAGGCAATAGGAATAGAATTTGCAAGGTATTCGTTGTTCTTAATACCAATTGCCTTCATAGCCACAGCACTTCTATATCTTATAAATGCAGTAGCCCATCAATGGGAGGAAAGATAATGTTCTTTACCGACATTCACATGTACCTCTTTCTATCATTTTCGTTGCTTGCCATCGGTATATATGGATTGATATCAAGAAAATCACTTATCCGTATGCTCTTTTCACTCGAGATAATCGTAAACTCTGCAAACCTCAATTTGGTTGTATTCTCAGCCCAAAGAAACATACACGGTGAAATCTTTACATTCTTCACGATGGGGCTTGCAACACTTGAAGCAGCGGTTGGAATCACTATAGCAATTGTCTTTTATAAGAGATTTGGCGATACAATGCCTTCCAAAATCAGGGATTTGAGGTGGTAAATGGTAGCACTATCGTACCTAACGATCGTTTTACTGTTTGTTGGCAGTATACTTGCCTTCCTAATTGGTAAGTATACAAGGAAGTGGAACAGCTTTTGGGTAGCAGTAATAACAAGCTTCATAGCCTTATGTTCAGTCATATATATAGCTGTATACGTTGGTTTGCATGGTGCAATATCAAACCAGTTTACATGGTTTAAGGTAGGAACTTTATCCATTCCGCTTGGCATATACATTGATCCCCTATCCGTAACGATAGCCTTGGTAGCTACGGGTATAGGTTTTCTGGACATCGTGTATTCCAAGGGATATATGGAAAACGACAAATCTCCGGAACGTTATTATCTTGAAAATCTATTCTTCATCGGCTCAATGGTAGGATTGGTATTTTCAAGCAACCTGATTGGGCTATACGCCTTTTGGGAGGCCGTCGGCCTTGCATCATACCTACTTATAGGCTACTGGTACTGGAAGAAAACGGCAGCAGAAGCAGCCCTAAAGGCATTTACAATGACACGTTTCGGCGATGTATTCATGTTAGCTGGTATTCTTATATCATATGTTTACCTTGGAACGGTTAACTTTCAGGAACTAAATGCGCTAAGCACAGCAGGGGCATTTAGCGTAAAACTTGGATACCTTATATCAGTTCTACTATTCATAGGTGCGATTGGCAAATCTGCACAGTTTCCATTATTTCCATGGCTTTTAGATGCAATGGAAGGTCCTACAACGGTTTCAGCTTTAATACATGCTGCCACAATGGTAAATGCGGGCATCTACTTAGTAGCAAGGATGTTCCCCTTCTTCTCGTACTCAAAAGCCTTAATAGTTGTCGCTGCAATAGGTGCAATAACAGCCTTTATAGGTGCAACAAGCGCGCTCGTAAGAAGGGAAATGAAAAAGATACTTGCATTTTCAACGATGGAACATTTGGCGCTGATGTTCGTAGGTTTGGGTGTCGGTTCAGCAGCAGCAGGGATATACCATCTTGTAAACCACGCAGTTTTTAAGGCACTCCTGTTCCTATCAGCCGGCTCCGTTATACACATGACGCATGAAAAGGATGGCTTCAAACTAAGAGGGCTCTACAGGTATATGCCACAGACTGCAATAGTCTTTCTCATAGGTATACTTGCCCTTTCGGGTATTCCACCGTTTAACGGCTATTTCAGCAAGGACTGGATACTTGCTGAAAGTTATAGGTACGGAAATCCAATTATCTTCATTCTTACCTTCTCTGCTTGTGTTTTATGTATAGCTTATGGATTTAGGCTCTGGTTCGTCGTGTTTACCGGTAAGCCATCCGAAGAGTCAAAGCATGCTAAGGAAGCACCCTACGTGATGCTTATTCCGCTTTATATCCTTGCGACCTTTACGCTTATCACTGCCTTTTATAAGGACCAAATAGTGGAATTCCTATTTGGAAAAGTCACTGAACCTTATTATCCGGGACTTTTGGTTGTAACCTCCATAACGATGTTCATTTTATTTGTCATTGTCTACCTTATATACTACAAGGGAAAATGGAGTACCGAAAAGCTCCTATCCAATCCCTTGGGACATGCTTTGAATACATTTCTATTTAAGGGATGGCTCGTAAACGACACGATACTTTGGATCTGTAGAAACATATTCTATGGCTCAATATCAAAGTCTATCCGATGGTTTGACAGAGTTATCGTTGATGGAGCAGTGAACGGAATTGTGAGCGTTTCCCTCTGGACATGGAATGGATACAGAAGGATACAGAGCGGAAACCTATCAAGCTATTTAACAATCATGGTCATAGGTGCTTTAAGTTTGGCAATTATACTGTTTATAGTGTAGTGGAGGTAAGATGATCCTTTTTGCAGTGCTTTTGCTATTAGCGCTCGCGCCAATAGCATGGCTAAGTGGGAAAATCGATAAAGGTTTACCAAGGTTCGTAAGCCTATTCGGAAGCTTAGCTCTATGCATTTTAGTCATATATATGATTTTGAACTACCATGGTGTTTCCTTTGCATTCAATGAAAATTACACCATTTATAAACCTTTGGGGTTTCAACTTCACCTTGCAGTAGATGGAATATCATTGGTGCTTTTATCGATAACAGCTTTTCTATCGCTAACTGTAACGCTTTCATCCTGGCACATGGAGAAGCCCGGTGCTTACTTCTTCTTAGTTTTGATCTTTATATCAACGATGGTTGGAGTATTTACATCCCTAAACCTTCTCTGGTTCTATATATTCTGGGAATTTAGCCTTTTACCTCTGTTTTTTCATATCGGCGTATGGGGAGGCAAAAACAGGATATATGCAGCTATTAAATTTTTTATATACACACACGTTGCAAGCGTTCTTCTCCTTTTGGGAATAATTATCCTATTCCTGCATACGCATACGCTTGATTTCAACAGTTTAATTGGCGTAAGCCTTGGTCCAGGAATTTCAAAACTTATATGGATACTTATGTTTATTGGTTTTGCTGTAAAGATGCCGTTATTCCCCTTCCATACATGGCTTCCGGATGCACACGTCGAAGCACCTTCGCCGATATCGGTATTTTTGGCTGGGCTTCTACTAAAAATGGGGGCATACGGCTTCCTACGTTGGGAAATACTCCTCTTCCCGGAAACATCTAAATTCTTTGCTCCTCTTGTAGCCACAATGGCCATTGTAACCGTTTTCTATGCAGGATTCATGGCACTTGGAGAGGATCACGTGAAGAGAATGGTTGCCTATTCAAGCATTAGCCATATGGGATTCATCGCCCTTGGACTATCAACGATGACAGCTATTGGTATATCGGCATCCCTCTATGAAATGGTAGGCCATGCACTTATCATATCGCTTTTATTTATGGTTGCTGGTTATATCCACCAAAGATCGGGTACATGGTACATCTCTGAACTTGGCGGGATAATGAAGAAAATACCGATTCTTATGACAATGTTTGTAATAGGGGTTTTGGGTGCCGTAGGTTTCCCAGGAACAGCCGGATTTGTAGGTGAGTTTACAATAATGTTCTCAGCTCTTAAACGTTATGGATTTATAGCAATTATCATGCCCCTATCTGGTGCTTTATCCGCAGGCTTCTTTATATGGATGCTCCAGAGAGCTGTATTTGGTCCTCTAAAGGAAAGCCTTAAAAACCTCAAAAGCTTGGTGGAACTTCCGCTTATCGAGAACATTTCACTTGCCATGTACATAGCGGCATTTATACTTATCGGTATAGCACCTTCAATAGTATTTAACATATGCAACCCAACTGTAAACAATTTTATTCAGCTGTTAAAGTAGGGGGTTATAGGTGAACGTAAATTACTTCATTGCAGTCTTAACACTATCCATAATAGGCATGTTGATTCCCGTTATAAGTAAGCTCATCAAACTCCCCAAGTTAACAAACATTCTAATTAGCTCGGTAGCATATGTGGTATCTGGATTTTTAATACTAACACCTCTACATGGGAAAATCCTTCCGGAAATGTTCCAAAGTGATGGGGTAGCGGAGCTTATAGGCATTTTTATAATAATAGCCTCGTGGATGGTATCCTTAACAATCGGTTTTATAAAAAGGGAGGATAGGTTCGTTAATGAAATCCTTGCAACCATTCTTATATCAACATCCGGTGCCCTATGCCTTATATCAAGTATTAACCTTATATCCATGTTTATATCCATGGAATTCATGACGATTCCTACATATCTCTTAGTGGTAAGCGTTAAGAGCGACCATAATATAGAAGCGTCAACGAAGTACTTTTTCAATGGTGCCCTGGCATCTGCAAGTGTCCTATTCGGTATTTCTCTAATCTACGGTATGACCGGAAGCTTCAACTTTCTACTTATATCCCTTAATCTCTTTAAGGATCCACTGAACCTTGTTGCTGTGGCATTTATACTTACTGGATTTGGATTTGAATTGACGATCTTTCCATTTCACTTTTGGGGACCTGATGTCTACGACGGTGCATATCCAGCAGTTTCAGCATTCCTAACGGGTGTGTCTAAAAGTGCCGCTGTTATTGCACTTTTAAGATTGGTATTTGAAGCTTTACCAATCTTTAGGGATAAACTGTCCATTGTCTTCGCCATACTTGCAATTCTGACCATGACAACGGGTAACATCTTAGCCCTTGCACAGAAGAGAATTACAAGAATACTTGCATATTCATCAATGGCACATGCAGGCTATATTCTTGTTGGATTTGCCGCTCTTAGTGTTCCCCTAAGCATTACGGGAATTATCTATCATGATGCCTCGTATATATTTATGAAAACCGGTGCATTCCTATCAGCAGCGGTATTTCTATATATCTATGGGGCAAGAACCAAGGATGACTATAGAGGTTTAGGAAAAAAGGAGCCGCTATTTACTGCGCTTTTTGCACTATTTCTGTTCTCACTATCCGGTGTTCCACCTACAGCGGGATTCACGGGAAAGCTATTCCTGTTTACATCCGCAGTTAATGCAGGGATGGGATGGCTTGCATTAATAGGGCTTCTAAATAGTGCATTTTCAGTGGGGTACTACCTTTGGATAGTAAAGCAGATGTACTTTGAGAAACCAAGTAGCGAGGAACCTTTAGAGAAAAACAGCGGGTTTCTGCTCACACCTCTCATGGTTCTTGCCATACTTGTGGTAGTGTTCGGTATTTGGGTAAACCCGATAACCTACGTTTCGGGACACTTTGCATCAATGGTAGGCTTTAGGCCTTAATTGCCAAAGCCCTTAGGATAGGATAAATTCAAAGCCACCAATCTTTAGGGGTGGCAATTTGTTTCACTCAGTTAAAAAACTTCTTAAAAAACCAGAAAGATTATTCTTGGATGGAAAGCACAAACTTGATGGAAAGTATAGAGAGTTCAAGCTTAGATTTCATTTAAGAGCAGGCGAGAAATTAGGCCTTAAGGAATTAATTGCCATTGGCGTCGGCGGAATGATAGGCGGTGGCATCTTCTCTGTCCTTGGTTTAGCTGTTAAGCTTGCAGGAAGTGCAGCACCTATTTCATTTGTAATCGACCTTCTCATAGCACTTACAGCAGGATATCACTATGTAAGATTAGCACTTACCTTTCGAGATGACGGTGCAAGCTATACTTACTTAAGGCGCGCATTTCCATCACATCCATGGATCTCAGCAATGGAAGGCTGGACAGTGATAGTCGGATATATCGGGACGCTATCGCTATATGCCTTTACATTTGGCGCCTACGCTGCTGACATGGTAGGCTTGGCCAATAACAACATTGCAAGAATGGTGTTTTCCATAGGTATCCTGCTTTTATTCTTCTGGATAAATGCCAAGGGTGTTAAAAGCTCCGGGGAAACAGAGGATATTGTAGTTTACTCAAAGTTACTGATACTTTTCTCCTTTGCCATCCTTGGCCTCTTCAATGCAAAACCTGAAAGGTTTAAAAACGTACTTGGACATGGCATACCCGATATCTTTCTCGGTGCAGCCATAATATTCGTTGCATACGAAGGCTTCCAATTAATTACAAATGCAGTAAATGAAACGGATAACCCCGATAAGAATATTCCAAGAGGCATATACGGTTCGATACTGGTTACCGGAACAGTGTACTTCTTGCTTTCCGTTGTTGCCGTTGGAACCTTAAGTTACAGCCAAATCGTTAAAGCAAAGGAATATGCCTTAGCTGCCGTAGCACAACCAATACTTGGAAATTGGGGAGTGGCTCTGATTGGGATTGCCGCTTTAATGGCAACAAGTTCTGCAATCAACTCAACGATGTTTGGTGCATGCAGGATGATGGCAGAAATGGCAGAAAAGGACATAATGCCAAGTAAACTATCAATAAGAAATAATAGAAACGTCCCCATTATTTCGCTTATGATTCTGACGTTTTTTTCATCGGTTTTAACATTGCTTGGAAGCCTCAATATAATTGCAGAATTCTCAAGCATGACATTTTTAATTGTTTCAATCGGCGTATCTATTGCCAATATAAAACTAAAAAGTTTAACTCATCCAAATATTCCTTTAGCTATATCGGGTTTAATTCTAATGTTAATTACAACCTCTATTATAATTGCCTACGTTTTAAGGACAAACATAGTTGAAGCGCTTTCAATCGGTCTTATCTACCTTCTTACAGGAATAATCTCAATTTTATATGTAAAACTACATCCACAAACTAAAGAAAATAGTTGATAAAATGCTGAATAGAGGACAATTTGAAGGTTAAGGTTAACGATACAGATTATATTAAATCCCCAAGGAAAATCGCGCTTGAAGTGGATGGGAAAATTGTTGATTTTGAATTTAAAAAATTCACTCAAAACCTTAATGGCAATGTTCAGTTTATAATTAAGGTTCCCAATAATTTTCCCAAGATCTTACTCAAAACCATATTTGGGTCCTCAGCAGAGATAACAGAGGAAGAAAATAATAACATCAATAATGTCAATCCCATCGGTGAGCCCATTAAGAACATTCAATCAATTTTACCGATAAAGCTATGCATACTATGGGAAATATACAAGAATGACAATCTTGCAACCACACATTCCATTCGTAACGGAATCGGCAATATCTATTCGAGAAGATCAATCACACAAACCATTAGTAGAATGCTAAGGACAAAGTTGCTAATCAGGAAGTGCCATGCAACATATGCAATTTCGGAGGATTATTTTCCCACTGCAGAAAGGATATTCAAGAAACTGTCAAGGATATTTGGCTTCAAAATATTTTAGCTGGCACAAGGTATCCAAAATGTTTGGTTGAGCTTGGAATCATAAAAACTAAAACATCGAGAAAATCGGTTGATGGTTTACTGATAGGGCTTGCAATTGGGATTGCAGTAGTCCTGGTAATTAGGGCTTAAACCGAAGCAGAAAGGAAGGATCTTGAACGTTTGCTTAATCTATTTAAGATATTTTTCCTATATCTTTCCTCGTTAAAGGGATTATTCAACCATGTTCTTGGAAACCTATCTACGATATGTTCAAGCCTCCCAATTCTTTTTGAGTTTGTTGGATGATCCATGAAAAGTTCATCTACTCCACTTGGTTTAAACCTCATAAGTGAATCAAGTATCCTTATCGTTTGTATGGATGCTGTTGGATTCCATCCAGCCTTTGCCATGTAATAAGTACCCATAGCATCGGCTTTATACTCATCCTGCCTTGAATACCCGTTTAAAACGATGTTATACAAGAGGTTTAAAACCTCTGATTCGGTTTGCGAAAGCCCTTTCCCTTAAAATTCAACGACAGAAGCGTGTCTATTCCATAGACAAACTGAAGCCTTCTGATGGCGTGCCTCCCAACAATATGTCCTACCTCATGGCCAAGCACGAAGGCTAACTGGGCTTCATTTTTAAGGTGCTTAAGCAAACCCGTATATATGTAAACGTAACCACCTGGCAAGGCAAATGCATTAAGTTCCTTTGAATCAATCACCTTGAAGTGATACGTTATATCGTGCCTATCGCAAACTGAAGCTATCCTTTGGCCAACCCATTGACGTAGTTATTGATAACAGGATCAGCACAGATTCTTGAGTGTGAATCAACCTGAAAAGCTGCCTGACGGCCCATCAAAACTTCTTGGGATGTCGAAATGAGTATAAAGGAACGCTCGCCAAACGGAGATGTAGTTACATAGCCACATCCTAAAAGGAAAAACAAGAACAAAAGGCATAAAGCCCTTTTCATCATTCTATCCAGGATCTTAAAAGCTTATCAGGATGTTTACTTCTAACAAGCGTTTCGCCTATTAAGAAGGCATCAACGCCTTTATTGTGAAGCATCTCTATATCATTCTTTGATTTTATTCCACTTTCAGATATACAGATCCTGCCACTTTCCTTTATCATGGGAAGATACCTAATCGTGGTTTTTGTTGAAACGGTAAAATCCTTTAAATTCCTATTGTTAACCCCTATGATTTCAGCATTTCCCCTTAAAGCTTTTTCTAAGTCCTCATCGCAATGCACTTCAACAAGTGCATCCATTTTAAGCTCCTTGCCAAGCTCCATGAAACGTTCAAGTTTTTCTTCAGAAAGTATAGATGATATGAGCAGAAATGCAGAAGCACCTAAAAGCCTTGCCTGGTATATCTGAACTTCATCTATGATGAAATCCTTTCTCAACGTAGGGATGGAAACGTTTTTAGATATAAGCCTGAGGTAGTCATCGGAACCCATAAAGAACCTTTCATCCGTCAAAACCGATATGGCGCTTGCACCTCCAACTTCGTATAGTTTTGCGAGCTTCAACGGATTGAAGTTTCTACTTATGATACCTTTCGATGGAGATGCCTTCTTGACCTCTGCAATAATGTTTATGCCTTCCTTAGAAACGGCTTCCTTGAAACTTAAGGGCTTTGGTTTTCCTAAAGCCTCTTTCCTTAATTCAATAATATCAAGCTCTGATCTTAATCTCTGAACCTCAAGTCTCTTATGTCTAACTATCGTCTCTAAGATATCCATAGCTACTCCATCATGATAATTATAGCCAAACCTCTCGAATATGGATAAGAATAATTCCTTCTATAGAAAGATTATTAGTTAAAATTACTTGCAACAAAGGTATACATGTTATAATTTTAGAAATAACAAGGAGGGGAACATGATAGGCGAACGTGTACTCGAAGCCTTGAACAAACAGATAAACGAGGAGCTGTACTCTTCCTATCTATACCTAAGCATGTCGGCATGGTTTGAGAACATTGGTCTAAAAGGATTTGCCAATTGGATGAATGTACAGGCAAAGGAAGAATTGGGTCATGCAACAAAATTTTACAATTACATCATTTCAAGAGGAGGGAAGGTTAGGCTTTTGGCAATTAAGGCACCGCCAGAAGAATGGGACAGCCCGTTACATGCATTTGAGGATACGTTAAAGCATGAAAGACACATAACAACCTGCATAAATAACTTGGTTGAATTGGCTGAAAGTGAAAAGGATAGGGCAACATTTAATATGCTACAGTGGTTTGTTGATGAGCAAGTGGAAGAAGAGGCAAACGATGAAGAGATAATAGTAAGGCTAAAGATGATTGGCGAAAATGGAAATGGAATCTTCATGCTTGATCGTGAACTTGCACAGAGAAAATACACTGAGGAGGTGGATTAATGTTCTCTCAAGTCCCGTTAGATTTAAGCAAGGTAAATGAAAAGGACATTGGAAAGGAAGTTCTGAGAGTTGCAATAATGGCAGAGTTAGATGCAGTAAATCTGTATGAACAAATGGCTGCAGCGGTAAAGGACAAGGAGATAAAGGATGTTTTAAAAGATGTTGCAGATGAGGAAAAAACGCATGTTGGAGAATTCCTATCCCTTCTCCTTAAGTTAGATAAAAGGCAGGTTGAGGAATTGAAAAAGGGGAAGAAAGAAGTTAGAGAACTCTTAGGAGGTGAGTAAATGTTAAAGGACGAGATACAAACCGGAGATTGGAAGGGAGAAAAGCATGTCCCAGTCATAGAGATCTTAGGAAGAAAGGGCGACACGGTAAAGGTTGAGGTAAGCGTAGGAAAGGAAGTGAAACATCCCAATACGATAGAACATCACATTGCGTGGATTGAACTGTACTTCAAACCGGATGACGGAAAGTTCCCAATAATGATAGGAAGAACGGCATTTACGAGCCATGGTGATCCATCAACGGAACCAATAGCAACCTTTACATTCCAAACCAAGAAAAAGGGAACGATGTATGCACTGTCCTACTGTAACTTGCATGGCCTCTGGGAAGGAGAGCTAAGATTGGACTAAGGTTTTTCTATTTTGGTTGTTAAATTCAGCGGTTTTGGATAGTAAGGTGCACTTGTCACTACGACATCGACAAATGGGGCATATTCAGTTATGTTGTTCTCGGATATATCCCCAGCAGTAGCTATCTCTAAACGTGGGTTAATCTTTCTTAACTTAGGTGCAAGCTTCTTAAGTTCATCTAAGGTAAAATGGTCCAAAAGCAAAAGATCCGCCTTCGGGGCAAGCTTTATGGCTTCCTCATCGTTTCTCGGCTCAATTTCAATCTTCCTCAATGTCTTAAGATTTGGAAGTTTCCCAACAATTCCTAAGTGGTTTTGCGTTATCAGAATTGAATCGCTTAGCGAATTCCTATGGTAAGTTGCCCCACCAACCTTTATTGCCTTAAGCTCCAAACAACGCATTCCAGGATGCGTCTTTCGCGTTGTCGCAATAGTTACATCTGGATTTACCTTCCTTGCCTTTTCAACGATTCTTCTTGTCCTTGTAGCTATCGCGCAAAGCAGTGCGAGAAGCGTCTGGCTAACACGCCATGACCTGAAAAGTGTTCTCAAATTTCCCTCAGCACTGAGAATGGTATCCCCTTTCTTAAAGGATGAATCACTCGGTAGATAGATTACCTTAAGACCTTTACTTTCTAAAAATTCCCCCAACTCCTCTGTGCATGCCGATATGCCTTCCTCACGGGAGAATATGCTCATAGTTCCAATTCCGGTTATCCCTAACAATTCAGTTGTTTCATCGAGGTAGGGACAATCCTCTTCCATGTATAACTCTGTTAGTCTTTCTATATTCATCGTATCACCCTCAAGTTAGATGCTTTGAATAAAGCATAGAGTTTCATCCCTTTCTTAATTCCAAGAAGCTCAACAGCATTTGGCGTTATTACAGCTCTGAGCTTTAGTGCTCCATCAAGGTGAATCCAAAGAAGGTTACCGCGTCTTTCAAGAGCATCAACGGTAACGGGAATATCGTTTTGGGCTGAGGACAATCCAGGATCCTTTGCAAGAATTATCTCTTCTGGCCTCAATGAGAGAGTAACCTCACCTTCAGCCTGATCAACGGTTCTTAAATTTGCTCCGTTGACGTTTACAAGCGTTAAATTCTTATCCTTTCCAACAACCCTTCCGTGCAAAATATTGGTTCCGACAAAGCCTGCAACAAAGTTCACATCCGGTTGGGAGAAAACATCCTCAGGTGTTCCAAACTGAAGTATCCTTCCGCCCTTCATTACTGCAACCTCGTTTGCAAGGGCAAAGACATCCTCAAAGTCATGGGTTACATGAATAACGGTAGTTCCGTACTTTGCTATTATGGACTTGACAAGCCCCCGAAACTTCTCCCTGGTTTTAGGGTCAAGTGCCGAAAAAGGCTCGTCCATCAAGAGAACCTTAGGATTAACTATTAAGGCTCTTGCAAGTGCAACCCTTTGCTGCTCACCACCGCTAAGTGTCCCCGGCTTCCTGTGAAGGAGGTGGTCAATATGAAGCTCCCTGGCTATCCGAATAACGTCCTGCTTTATCCCATCCTTTTTAATCTTCCTAAGGCCAAATGCTATATTATCGAAAACGTTCATATAGGGAAAGAGAACGTAATCTTGATAAACTATGGATATGCCTCTTTTCTCCGGTGGTAGGTTGGTTATATCATGTCCCTCAAGGATTATCCTACCAGACTTAAGGGGGTAAAAACCTGCTATTGCCTCAAGTAAAACGGATTTGCCGGCACCTGTTGGGCCTATTATCGTCAGGTAATCCCCCTTTTGAACGGTAAGGTTGATATCGCGCAGGTGGAACTCACCAAGGTCAATGGAAAGATCCTTAATCTCTAACAGCGGCAGTCTTTTCATCCTCTAATCCTTCAAATATCAGTATCGTAATGAACGAGACGATAACAAGCACTATACCGCTGGTTATTGCCATTCCTATGTTACCGTAGGATATGTTAAGGTAAAGGGTTATGGGAAGTATCTCGGTATTCATATAGCTTCCACCAGCAAGAATAAGCACTGCTCCAAAGGCGCCTATTGAACGGGCAAGGGTAATTATGGTGGAAGCAAAGAGACCATTTCTTGCCATTGGAAGGGTAACCTTCAGAAATGTTTCAAATTCACTGTAACCTAAGCTTCTCGAAACAAGCTCGTAGCGTGGGCTTACACCCTCAAAGGTTGTATATATGATCCTAATAGCATAGGGTAATGCTGTAAAGAACTGGGCAACGATTATACCTAACTTCGTAAAGACAACCTTTATTCCGATTGCTGCCAAGGCCTCACCTATTGGGGTCTTTCCAAAGAAGAGAAGCAAGGCCAAACCAAGCACAAGCTCCGGAAAGGCCATTGGAAGGTCAAGAATCGATTTTGCTACGTTCTTTCCAGGAAAATTGAAGCGGGATAAGGCATATCCTATTGGAATCCCAAATAGCATAACCAAAAATGTGGATATCAATGCTGTTACAATGGATAACTTAAGAGAAAAGATCATTTCCTTAGATTGAATTGCCTCAAGCACATCCCCTAAATTAGGCACAAGGAAAAGCGTTGCTATAGCGATAAAGAGAAGAACGGTAAAGAAAATCGAGATGGCAATACAGATATCTCTAAATCTTATTGGCACGGTTCAAACCCCCATTTTTTCCAGATGGCAAGGCTATGAGGAGTGGCAATGAAATCATCAAAGGATTTGGCAACATCAAAGACACCATGCTTTTTGGCACATGTAGTCACAGCTGTAGGAATCGTCTTGATGGTATTCTGCTTAGCCGGAATTTGGATCACCTTAACCTTGCCCTTTCCCTGTGCCCAGGAAGTCATATCCTCCCAGACAATGGCAGCATCAGCCTGACCAGTAACAACATAAACCAAAAGCTGATTAACCGTAGGCGTAAACGCTACAACGTTATGTTGTATCTTTTTCCAAAGCTTATTCTTTTCAAGGATCTTCTTACCTACCTTTCCAATAGCAGCCGCCTTTGGATCACCTAAAGCAACCTTTACACCCGGCTTAATGAGGTCTTTCAAACTTTGGATATGTTTTGGATTACCTTCTGGCACAATGATAACAGGCACATGTAGGGTTAAATTCTTAATGGTATCCTTAACAATATAGCCTCTTTTTAATGCATCCTCCGTATACTTATATGCACCGGGTATAAAGACATCACATCCACAGGTACTCATTAAAACACCAAAGATCGTAGCACTACCTCCATAACGTACCTGTACTTTATTTCCGGTTTTATTCTCAAAAAGGGGTATAAGCTCGTTCATCGGCTTCATCATGCCAGCACCCGAACAAACCATGATGGTCTTCTTAATTGTTGCAGTCTTATTATTCCTTCTATTACCAAAACACCCAAATATCGTTAAGCTACCTAAGGCAAAAGCAATTCCTAAAAACGCTTCAATCCTCCTTTTCATTTGAATTCCCTCCTTTATACGTTCTCTCGTGGTTCCAAAGTTTCCACTTACGATATGGATAAATTATACATAACGAAGGACCATTTATCAATAATTGTCCAGTGGCAGGCATAGTCATTATTCTCTTGGCAGACGAAGCACCATACCTTTTCCTAAAATGATGTTATCGATATGCCCAGCTAAACCAATCTTAGGCGCAATGAAGTGCATGTGGACTGCATTTTTTATTCCCGAACCGCGCTTAATTGCAGGAGCATATGCGCTTATGAAAATACCATAATGTTTCGTAGAGTAAAATCCAATTATATAAACGGGCTGATGTCTCAAAACCAAAAATTTCTTTGACCTGACGAAAAGTTTCTTTGTTATAGGTCTTATGCCATATATCTTATTAACATTAACATGCCCCTTTATCTCTACAGGAGTTCCTATAACTTGAAATGGGAAGGGCTCGGTAATATCAATTCCCGAAAGAAGGGCCTGTTCCTCTACAAATCTTTGAAGTTGAACGTAGGTTTTAACATTGGATGGTATCGGAATGGATCTCCAATGAGGCACCTGCGCCCATACAAGGAAAAGCCCCTTATTGTTGAAAGTGTGGTCAACGATAATTCTATTGTTCCTTACCTTTGCAACGTATGGTTTGGAGTCCCAAATGGTAACCTCACCATCAAGTCCAGCAGCCGGACCTACGCAATAGAGATGTTTCTTGCCTTTAAAGAATTTAAAGTCTATTGTTCCGTTTAAATCCCCTGTTGTAAAGATCTTTTTCTGAGCACCAATGTACTCAACCAATCCAGCCTTTGTAAGCTCACCAACCGCAAAGGCATTTACATTCATAGAAACAAGAAGGAACGCAAAGATACTCAAGATGCTTAGAATTTTGCCTGAAAATCTCCTAATCCTCGCTTTCATTTACACCCCCTAATTGAATTTTGAAATGCACCTGCCACTGGACATAACTCGCTAAAAACCATTTTTTTGGAATTTACCTTACTCACCCCTTTTGAATTCTTATCATTGCACTTGGATATGAAAAACCTATACATAGCGGAACAAAATATACATAACGGGGCAGATATTGTCAATAGTTAGAAAAGATTGAGTAACGGAAAATTACATGGTATCTTTTACCTTGTCATTATTATTTTCTTTATGCCCTTAATCTGCCTAAAGTTTGCTCCCTGGCTAATACATCGAAGGGCAACTTCTGGCTGGACTACCTTTACCCCTGACAACGCATCTATGCCGTAATCAAAAAGCACAGGAGATAAAGGCGTTGTATCACCCAACATTACTACATAGGCACTCGCCTTACAGAGGCTGAGTAGATGTCCAATTGTATGGTTTGTCAGAGAGGTACCCGTTATGGCAACAACATCCGATTGAGGAATAAACCTGTCCGCTTCGGATTCGTTAAAGTCATCCTCTTTAGGGTTTTTCTCTATTACCCAGAGATTCCTTGCATGCTTGCGTACTTTCGGCGTAAACGGAAAATGACCAACGATGGACACATTCTTATCAGTACCCTTCTTTAAGATAAGTTCAGCTGCATTTAACTCAATACAGGAATTCAAATCAATCTCAATGAGTGAATTAATGGCAGCCATGCCGATAGCTGCCTCAAATATTCTCTCGGAATAGGCCATACGGGCAAGCTCCAAGGATGAAATACCCAATAAGGAACAAGGTTTCCTCACCATTGGTACCTCTTGACGTAAACCATCCCTTGGTAAGGTTGCAGCTAAACCGCAGTTTCTGGTTAAAACACCGGTATGAAACACACCTTGACGTATATCCCTTACCTCAGTATCGAAATCAAGTGTAGAAAGTAAATCATCTAAAATCCTCATAAATCCCTCCATCAGAAACCTTTACGGCGCTTTCTTGCTTTTTCCTTCACAACCTCTGCCCTTTCCTCGTAGTTCATCTGCCTTGACCTTGCAACGGCAAGTGCATTCTCGGGAACATCCTTTGTTATTACTGAACCTGCTGCGGTTATTGCCTTATCGCCGACCTTCACAGGTGCAACGAAAAGCGTATTGCTTCCAACAAACACGTTCTTCCCTATCTCTGTCTGCCATTTGCTGAACCCATCGTAGTTACATGTAACCGTTCCTGCACCGATATTCGTATTTTCCCCTATGGCACAATCACCAAGATAGGTTAGATGGTTTGCCTTAACATTTTTTCCAAGAAAAGCCTTCTTCGTCTCCACGAAGCTTCCAACTTTTGCACCTTCATCTAAAACGGTTTTCTTTCTTAGCTTTGCAAATGGGCCAACAGATGAACCGCTTGACAGTTCTGCACCATCAATCCAACAGTGACTTTCGACCCTCACATCATCCGACAAAACAGTATCCTTTATCGTTGAAAAGGGACCGATGTAACAATTTTCACCTATTACCGTTTCACCTTCAATGTATACAGGCCCAAAAATTTCAGTGTCCTTTCCAATCTTTGCATCAACCGATATAAAACATGATTTAGGATTATGAAACGCAACACCATTTTTCATAAGTTTCTTAATAACTTCCATTCTCATTGAATCCTCTGCAACTGAAAGCTGATGCCTATCGTTGACGCCTATAAGATACTCGGGCTCACACTTTACAGCTTTAACATCATAACCCTTTTCTCTAAATATCGACAAAACATCCGTTAGGTAGTATTCGTTCTGTTTATTCTTATTTCCCAGGTGTTTCAAGGCATCAAAGAGCTTTTTGGCATCAAAGGCATACAGGCCAGCGTTAACCTCTCTAATCCTTTTTTCCTCATCCGTTGCATCCTTTTCCTCTATAATCCTTAAAACATCCTCTCCGTTCCTGATTATCCTTCCATAACCAGCTGAGTTCTTTAAATCCATAGTTGCCAACACCATATCTGCATCCACACTTACAATCCTTAAAATATCATTAGGCTTCAGAAGGGGCATGTCACCATTCAAAACAACAATTCTGCCACTATAATCCTTCAAAAGATCCGAACACTGCATGACTGCATGCCCTGTACCCAATTGCCTATCCTGATAGACAGCCTTAACCTCGGGAAATTCTCTCCTTAAGGATTCCTCAACCTGTTCTTTTCCATGGCCAATTACAACAACTACCTCATTAGCTCCGGCTTCCTTGGCAGCTTTTATAACGTACCAGAGCATCGGTTTTTCAAGAATCTCATGGAGAACCTTTGGCTTAGTAGACTTGAACCTCTTTCCCTTTCCTGCTGCAAGGATGATGGCATCAAAGTTCATCTTCTGCCCCTCAATATGGTATTGGGATCGTCAAGGTAATCCCTGATAATCTCTGCATGATCAAACACCAACATTTCGAATGGTATCTCATCGTAAGGGTAAATTCTTGCCAACTTTGCATCATCACTTCCCTTGGGTTCTCCCATACCAATACACTCAAATACCACAGAAACGGTATGCATCCTTGGATCTCTCCTTGGATTAGAGTAAACTTTAAACTGTCTGATTATACCTACATCCAGCCCAGTCTCCTCCTTCATCTCCCTTACAACAGCCCTTTCGACGGTTTCTCCAACCTCAACGAACCCACCGGGAAGTGCCAAGCCAATAGGCGCATATTTTCTCTCAATGAGGACAATCCCTAAAAGTTTTCCATTTTTGTCCTGAACGTTTATCATGCCATCAACTGCTAAAAAAGGTGTTTGCGGTTTAAACATCAATCCCCCCTGAGTTTTCCAGACTTAAATATGTCAATCCAGCTTCTTTCTCTTCTCTTGATCCCATTCTCAAGATTAAACTTCCTCCCTTCTGCCGATGTTATAACGGCAGTTATATGGCCTATTTTAACCTTTCCCTCAAGCTTCACTGGAATATGCCTCTCATCCGTTGTGAACCATATATAGAATGTACCTTCCTTTTGAAAATCTCCCTTTGGCATAAGCTCCGATGATGGCTCACATTTATATGTTTCTATATCTCCAATGGGCGTGGAAACTTTTTCCTCTGATATAACCTTCATGCTGGCATTAAAGAACTTTCCTTCCGTATAAACCGGAAATACGGTTTTGGCCCCTATTTTAAATATACCATACTTCCTGAAGAAGTATATACCTGAAATTGGATCGGTAAATGGAGTTGGAATTACTTTCGTTAACTTGACCTGATCCTTTTTACCCTTCTTTCGCTTTACATAGGTTATGGTATTGTCTTTAAGATTTACGGTATAAAGTTTTACCCTGTGGTAACTACCCTCATTTTGGGATACGCAAAAACTCAATGGAACCATAAGTTTACTATCCCAAATTGTTAGATTTCTGTCATCAATATGTTTAAACCAGCTTGCAACCCCCGCAGTTGTAATCCTATCGCTAAACTTATAAACTCCGTCTATTCTCTTGGCATCCGTTTCTATATTTGCAATATGGAAAATCGACCATAAAGCCGAAAACTTTAAAACCTCACCATCAAAATCATAACCACTTGGCTTTTTGGATACAACAAGCTTAGGCGAAAACGCAAAAGCGTTAGATGATAAACATAGCATCACCATAGCTGTAAAACCGATAACCCATACTGATGGCTTCCCTATATGCATTTAAGGTCTCCTCTCTACCTGCAAAGGCAGATACCAACATTAATAGCGTTGAACGTGGTAAATGAAAGTTTGTTATGAGCGCGTCCACTACCTTAAAGCGATAACCAGGATATATAAAAAGATTTGTGGTACCAGATTTAGGCTCAACGTTCCCGTTTTCATCAGTTGCACTCTCAAGTGCCCTCGTAACCGTTGTTCCAACGGCCACTACCCTTTTACCTTTTTCCCTTGTTTTTCTTATCTCGTCTGCTGTTCCAGGCGGTATATCGTAATCCTCAAAGTGCATCTTGTGTTGTAGGATATTTTCAACCTTAACGGGCTTGAAGGTGCCAGGGCCAACATGAAGCGTAATAGGTTTTATGTTAACACCTTTTTCCTCTATTCTCTCTAAAAGTCTCTCTGTAAAGTGAAGGCTTGCCGTGGGGGCCGCCACTGCACCTTGTTTTTCAGCAAAGATAGTTTGATAGTAAACTCTGTCCTCTTTGTTATCCAGCCTTCCTATGTAAGGTGGGATAGGAACATGACCTATTCTATTAAGGTTTTCCGTAAAATCACCATCGAACTTGAATTCAACGATCCTTTGACCTTCAGAATCATAATCCCTAACATTACAAGTAAAATTTTCATCAAAAATAATGATTTTGCCCTTTTTAAGCTTCCTTGCAGGTCTTGCCATGACCTTCCACATATTTTCATCTAAATGCTTAACTAGAAGGACTTCAATCCTTCCACCGGTCTGAAGCCTTCCAAATAGCCGAGCAGGCAGAACTTTTGTATTGTTTACTACTAATAGATCGCCTTCGTTCAAGTAGTCAACAATATCCCTAAAAATTTTATGCTCTACAGTCTTCCACCTTCTATCCAAAACCAAGAGCCTTGCCGAATCCCTCGGATTGGCTGGAAAGCTTGCAATTAAACTTTTAGGTAAATCATAACTAAACAAACTTGTTTTCAAATTTACCTCTAAGCTATAGTATAATTCATGGAGTTTGCTTGAAGAGGACCTATGTTTAATTTATCCAGAAAGAAGAAAAAGGAAACTATATTAGAATATCTATCTGAAAAGGCTAAGGAATTAGAGGTAAAGGGATACGTATCCTTGGCAATTGTCTCATCTGATGGCTTAACGATATTTTCTAAGTCAAGCAACAAGAACTACAAGGTTAAAAAAATTTATCCATATGCTGTAAAGGTATTTGAAATGGTAGAAGCCTTTCACGAAAGGGCAAAACCGGGTTCAAAAGCGGGAAAATTCAAGGAACCAAGAATAGTAGTTTATAAAACGGACACGAATGAGGAAACCTTTATAGCAAAGGGCTTCTCTGAAATGCTTGACATATACCTCATATATATCTTTGATCCTGACTTAACGCTTTTTTTCTCTACGGATAGGACCATGAAGAAGCTGATAAAGTGGCTGAGGGAAGCCAGCAGAAAACTTGATAGAATTATGTTAAGAAAGGAGTTATCGGATGACATTTCGTGAGCTACTGTTTGGTGTTTTAGGAACAGGCGGAAGATGGGCAATAAGGTTTAAAAGGGATGAAGGATCAGGTACCATATATGTAAAGGCTGGCCATGTTGTAGATGCCATCTACAACAACGGAACCAAAAAGCTTGAGGGTATGGATGCACTAAACAGGATAATCGCGATAAGTACAGATATAAGGGATGCCTCCATGCATCCCTTAGGAAAGGATGTAAAGCAAAGGATAAACGTAGACCAATTTACACTCTTGAACATGTTAGAAAAGGCCGAAAAGCCAAAGAACGGTCTTCAGAAACTCTTAGAGGAAGAGGTAAAGGTAGAAAGAAAACCTGTGGAACCAATTAAATCTGCAAGGCAAACAGTTAAACCAAGTAAAAGTGAAATTTTTAACGTACTTTCAAGGTACTTTTCAAGCGAAAACATAACAGCTATCTATCTGATCGATAAGAATCGCTGTAAAGCAGTATTTGAGAGGAAAAAATCAGATACAAAAAGGGTAAAATCAGCCGTGGATGATGCCCTAATTGAGATTCTAAAAGTATGCAAACCAAGCTATCTAAGAATACAGTTCAAAAATGCATTTGTCTTAATAGTACCCGGGAATCCATCGATTCTTGTTGTGCTATCGCCAGAATCAAGAGGGGACTTTGAATTAGAGGAAAAAAGCATACTGAAGGATATTCACTCCTATCTAGGAAGAATCTAAAGTTCATGAAAGCGTTATAACCTCATCCGCGCATTCGAATCTCTTAACGATATCCGGTATGAAGGAGCAAACCACGGAGCTATCGGATTCCTTTACGCAGTTTCCGTCATTCCCATACATCCTCTTGAGCTTTACATCCTTGCCAATTGCCTTTTCTAAGATAAAGTATGTAGCTTCCTCTATACTTTTATCCCTATCGCTCAGGAGTATTTCATCAACGAAATCCCTTGCCTTAAATGCAATC
>CAZXGR010000019.1:0-27303 GCA_964640245.1 uncultured bacterium
GCTATTTTGACGCTTTAAGCTTCACAAATTATTGACTTAATCTACGCTGAATTTCGGTTATAATACTACTGGAGGTTTTTCCTTTGTATGTACTCTTAGTTGAAGACGATGAAAACCTTGGAGAAATGGTCGTATATAACCTAAAAAAACAAGGGTATAAGGTTGATTGGTCACTTGATGGAAACGAAGCCACCGATATGATAAGACAGAATGCCTACAACATAATTATTTTAGACCTTATGCTTCCTAAGAAAAGCGGATTCGATGTCTGTAAGTTTACAAGATCATCAAAAAAGAACGGTGAAACGCCGATAATCCTACTTACAGCCCTATCGGATGAGGAAAGTAAGATCCGTGGCTTCACGCTTGGTGCTGATGATTACGTAACGAAACCCTTTAGCATAAAGGAACTTATTGCACGTATAAGGGTAATATCTAAAAGGGTAGGAATAGCGGCAAGAACACATCTAAAGTTTGATGGGATTGAGCTTGATAGAAGGTCAAAATCCGTTACGGTGGATGGTAATCCCCTTCAACTTACAAAAACCGAGGAGGAACTGCTTGAGATGTTTCTCGAAAGCCCAGATAAGGTATTCTCAAAAAACCAACTATTAGAAAGGATCTGGAAAGGGGAAATAGACAGGCAAACACGGACAGTTGATGTTTATATAAGCCGCTTGAGAAAGAAATTGGGGAAAAGTGGAAAATACTTAAAGACTTTACCACGTATAGGATATAAGCTAACAAAGGAGGCTCGATGAGGTTAATTGATCTAAGGTATGATAGTTGGGAATCGAATGCGGAATTGAGAAGAGTAACACGAAGAGGACAGTTCTTAGAATCGAGGTACTCCAAAATAGTTACTGAAATCATTGAAAACATTAGAAAGCTTGGAGATAAAGCTTTATTTTCGTATGCAGAAAAGCTTGATGGCGTGAGTCTAAATGCAAAAAACGTAAGGGTTTCGGACAAGGAAATTGATAGGGCTTTTGAAACTGCAGATAGGGAAACAGTTGAGGCCATAAAGGTTGCCGTTGAAAGGGTTAAAAGGTTCCACGAACATCAAAGGGAAAATTCATACTTTACAACTGAACCAGGAATCGTACTTGGCCAAAAGATTTTACCGCTTGAAAATGTTGGTATATATGTTCCTGGTGGAAAGGCAGCTTATCCATCGTCCGTCATCATGACTGCGGTTCCAGCAAAGGTCGCCGGTGTAAAAAACATTATAATGGCTACCCCCGCAGTTAAAACATTAGACCTCAATCCATATGCATTAATAGCAGCAAAACTGTCAGGAGTAAATACCATATACAAGGTTGGAGGCGCACATGCAATTGCCGCCATGGCATTGGGAACTGAAAGTATTCCAAAGGTCGATAAGATCGTTGGTCCGGGAAACATTTTCGTTGCACTTGCAAAGAAACTTCTATTCGGAACAGTTGATATAGACATGGTTGCAGGTCCGAGCGAGATACTAGTAGTAGCAGATGAAACAGCAAATCCCGATTGGGTTGCGTCTGATCTTTTATCGCAGGCAGAACATGACGAGCTTGCAGGATCCTTTTTGGTTACACATATCGAGGCAATGGCAACCGAGGTATTAGGTTTCGTAAGAGAAAAGCTACAACACCTTAAGCGGAAGGCTATCGCTGAAAAATCTATAGGAAACTTCGGAACAGCATTTTTAACAAAGAACATTAACCAGTCATGTGACGTTGCGAATAGGATAGCACCTGAACATCTTGAGTTAGCTGTAAGTGAACCCTTTTCTATACTCGATAGGATTAAGAATGCCGGAGCCATTTTCTTGGGGCATTACGCATGCGAACCACTTGGGGATTACATCTTAGGTCCTAATCATGTTTTACCTACCGGTGGAAGCGCGAGGTTCTTTTCACCCCTCGGCGTCTACGACTTCCTGAAACGTTCATCCGTAATCTATGTTAGCGAGGAAGGATTCAAGAGCATATCTAAGAACGCAAAAAAACTTGCTGAATGTGAGGGGCTTGAAGCACATAAATTAGCAGTAGAAGCAAGGGAAGCTATAAGGATAGTTATAAACAAAAAACTGAGCGAGGTAAAGTGAAGGACCTTCTATCGGCAAATGATGTATCGGTTGAATGGTTTGACCGCATGTATAAATTATCAAATAAGCTTGCAGAAGCTATTGGTAAGGGAAAAAAGTTTAAATGCCTTAAGGGTAGATGTCTTATTAACCTTTTCTATGAACCGTCCACAAGGACAAGGGTTTCATTTGAAAGGGCGGCAAAACTGCTCTCAGCTGATGTCATAGACGTATCGGCATCCTTCAGCAGTGTTAAAAAGGGAGAAACCCTAATCGATACTGCTAAGAACTTAGACATGATGTATCCGGATGTAATTGTTTTAAGACATCCATGTGAAGGTGCACCTTTTATATTACGTAATATTGTAAGCTCATCCATCATCAACGCGGGTGATGGTTGCCACGAACATCCAACACAAGCTTTGATAGATGCAACTGTTCTGAGAAAACATCTTGGAAACTTAAAGGGTAAAAATATCGTGATAATAGGAGATATAGCCCACAGTCGCGTTGCAAGGTCCGATGCAATATTATTGAGAAAATTAGGTGCAAACGTATCTGTGTTTGGGCCATCGGTTATGATGCCGTATAAACTTAAAGCTCTTAATATTAGTAGGCTTAATTCGTTTGATGAGGTTTCAGATATTGCTGATGCCTTGATCCTCTTAAGGATTCAAACTGAAAGACTTAGCCAAAGAGAGATTATTCCATCGGTAGCAGAATATCACAGCTTATTTGGACTTAATAGCCAAAGGGTAGCGATGCTCAAGAAGGATACATTGATACTTCATCCGGGTCCATTTAACAGAGGCGGGGAGCTAAGCAACGATGCTATAATGTCCAACAACTTCTTGGTATTTCGCCAGGTGAGAACGGGACTGTCGGTTAGGGCAGCAGTGCTATCATTGATGCTTGATGCAGAAGCCACGCTAATGGAGGAATTGGATGCGTAAGTTTATACTTGCTTTAGCTGTTCTATCTTTATCAGGTTGTAAAAGTGGGGTTTTAAACAAAAAGATAGTCTTTAAGACAAAGGCCGGAAATGTGGTCTTTAGTCATCAATATCATTGTAATGTCAAGGGACTTCATTGCTCCCAATGTCATCCAAAGATATTTAAGAAGAAGGATTCAATGGTCAGTGCAAATTCCTGTGCTCACTGTCATAATGGAAGAGTAGCCTTCAGTATCCACGATAAGCAAAGCTGTAGCAGGTGTCATAAAGTAAAGATGACCTTCGATGTAAACAAAGAAAAATGTGGTAGCATAAAGGGAAAATAACATGCCATCGATACTTTTAAAGGGTGCAAGAGTAATAGATCCTTCCCAAAACTTAGATTGTAGGTATGATGTTCTCATAGAGAATGACAAAATTTCAGTTTTATCCAAGAGAATAGATAGATCACTTGCGAATAAGGTTATAGACCTTGATGGGCTTGTCCTTTCACCCGGTTTTATAGATCTTCATGCACATCTAAGGGACCCAGGGCAAACGCAGAAGGAAGATATAGAATCTGGCTCAAACGCAGCCGTTGCAGGGGGTATAACATCTGTATGCTGCATGGCAAATACTCAGCCAGTAAACGATAATGCGGTTGTTACAAGATACATAGTGGAAAAGGCAAAAGCAGTTGGCCTCTGCAATGTTTTTCCTGTAGGTGCAATAACAAAGGGGTTAAATGGTGAGGAAATCTCAAATATAGGTTCTATGGTAAAGGCAGGTATAGTTGCCATATCAGACGACGGCAATCCGACCAAAAGCTCAAGAGTTTTGAGAAACGGAATGTTATATGCTAAGGATTTTGGAATACCTGTCTTTACGCACAGTGAGGATAGAACGCTTTCGGAAAATGGTCAAATGAATGAGGGCTTTCTCTCAAGTCAACTTGGAATACCCGGAATGCCAAGCGAAGCTGAGGAAATAGGAACGTTTAGGGATATTGCGATAGCAAAGCTTACAGGTGCACATGTCCATATATGCCATGTCTCAACCGCCTATAATTTAAAGATAATTGAGGCGGCAAAGGAGAGCGGAATAGATGTTACATGTGAAATAACTCCACATCACTTTAGCCTTACAGAAGAAACTGTAAGGGGTTTTAACACAAATGCAAAGGTATCGCCACCTTTAAGAACAAGAAAGGACGTTGAGGCATGTAGAAATGCTTTAAAGAGAGACATAGCAGATGCCATAGCCACCGATCATGCACCACACACAGAGGATGAAAAGATGGTTGAATTCTGCAAGGCACCATTCGGAATGATAGGCTTCCAAACACTTTTACCGCTTTCACTTAACCTTGTAAGGGAAGGATACCTCTCGCTTCCACAAATGATCAGAAAACTATCGACGAATCCTGCTCGCATAATAGGGAAAAGAAAGATAGGAACACTAATGCCGGGATCGAAGGCAGACATAACAGTCTTTGATCCTAATGAGGAATACATATTAAAGAGGGAAATGATACATTCAAAAAGCTTCAATACACCATTCTTAGGGGAAAAAATGAAGGGGAAGGTGAAATTTACCGTGCATAATGGTAAAATTACCTATAAGGATTAGAGGAAATTATGACTGGTTTTGGTGTTTTTGATTTATTTTGGCTTTTTCTGATTGTTTTTTCCTTATGGCCCTTGATACAGCAAAAAAACGTTCAATGGGCGCGCTTAAGAACGATCAAAAGGATAGAGAAAAAGAGAAAGTCACGTGTAATTACGATGATACACAGGCAGGAAAGACTTGCGTTTATGGGATTTCCCCTAATGAGGTACATTACGATTGAAGATTCCGAAAGGGTACTTAGAGCAATACGCATGACGCCCGATAACATGCCGATAGACCTTATATTGCACACGCCTGGTGGATTAGCATTAGCAGCGGTACAGATAGCCGTAGCGCTTACAAGGCACAAAAGTCATGTAAGGGTTATAGTACCGCACTACGCAATGTCAGGTGGTACATTGATAGCACTTGCAGCAGATGAAATAGTAATGGATCCAAATGCGGTCTTAGGACCCCTTGATCCGCAATTAGGAGAGTTTCCGGCTGTATCTATACTACAAGCTTTTGAACTAAAGAAACAAAAACTAAAGGACGAAACACTAATAATGGCAGATATGGCCCAAAAATCCGTCAGAGAAATGGAGGGCATAATATCGAGGATATTACAGGTAAAAGGTTATAATATAGAAAGATCAAGGGCAATCGCAGATATATTTGCATCAGGGCATTGGACTCATGATTATCCATTAGGCGTTGATGTTTTAAAGGACATAGGTTTAAAGGTGAATACGGATGTTCCTGATGAGGTTTATGATCTTATGGGACTTTACTATCAGCCATCTGGCCAAAGTTCGGTTCAGTTTATCCCAGCACCCTATAGGGAACCCAAAAAGACAAAAGTAGAGGTTTAGGAGAGAATTTGCTAAAGGTAGGAGATAAAGTTGTATGCCCTCCTCATGGTGTTGGCATTATTGAGGGTAAGGAAGTAAGAAAGGTTGATGGTAGGGAAGTTGCATACTTCAGGATTTCACTTGTTGGGAGAAACATGTACATACTTGTTCCGGAAACCTCAATAGCTTCAAGTGAGATTAGGCCAGTGCTTACCCACAAAGGGGTAGAAAATATCATAAAATTTCTCTCAGAAGTTCCGGAAAATGTAAGCGAAAAGTGGACCGTTAGGCACAGGCTAAACTTGGATAGAATAAGGACTGGGAACGTTAAAAAGTTAGCCACTGTTGTAAGAAACCTTTCATACAGGTCAAGAAAAAAGGAACTTTCCTATTCCGAAAAGCGTATGTTTGACGAGGCATTTGGAAAGCTTTCAGAGGAAATAGCGCTTTCGCTTGACGAACCTGTTAAATCCGTTGAGAAAAAGCTCAAGAAGATATTAAAAGGGGTAAGGAAAGGTTGACAACATCAAGGCTATTTGGCCTGTTTCTGCTTGCGGCACTTGTTGCATTTACTCTCACATTTAAAAACTATGGTTTTACGCTTACCCAATCACTCGTTGTGGGGATTTTTAGCGTAGGTGCCGCATTTTTGTTCTACCGATTTATACTGATAGGTAAAAAAGTAAGGCTTCGAACCCTACTGATCTTTTCGGTAGGCTTTTTTCTTGGGGTATATCTGTCCAAGGCAATAACACTCTCCCTTTACCCTATATTTGTTAACTTTCCATATCTTCAGGAAGTACTTTACCTAACGTTGCCATATACCCTTGGATTTGCAGCTGTTGAACTAACAGGTAATAAGCCGATAAGCGAAATCCTAAAGGAAGAAAAGGGGCTTTATTGCACGGTAAAGATCTTGGATACAAGTGCAATAATAGATGGGAGAATAATAGGTGTAGCTGAATCTGGATTCTTAGAGGGAAAGGTCGTTATACCGAGGTTTGTCATAGAGGAATTACAATCACTTTCGGATTCATTTGATCCAAAGATAAGAACAAAGGGCAAAAAAGGTTTAGAAATCGTCGGTAAGCTTATAAAGTTTAAAAAGCCTCCCGTTGTGATATACGAGGCAGATTTTCCATGGATAAAGGAAGTTGACGATAAGTTAATCGAGCTTTGTAAACGTTTAAACGCAAAGCTTGTTACAACGGACTACAACCTTAATAGGGTAGCATCTATAAAGGGGATTGGTGTTGCCAATGTTAACGAACTTTCAAATGCACTTAAACCTATGCTTGCCGTTGGTGAAGAGCTTATCGTTTTCGTTAGTCGCGAAGGAAAGGAAAAAAATCAAGGTGTTGGCTATCTTGATGATGGAACGATGGTTGTTGTCGATAATGGAAAGCATCTCGTAGGCCACAGGATAAAAGCTGTTGTTAACAATGTTCTTCAATCTGCATCTGGAAGGATAATATTCGTAAAGTCTAAAGAGGTTATAAAGTGAGAACAGTGCTAATACCTGCTGCAGGTATTGGGAGCAGGTTTGGTAAGAAGAAACAGTTTCTCATGGTAAACGGAAAGCTTTTAATTGAATATGCTATTGCAATATTTGAGAACAGCGAGCTTATCGATAGCATTGTATTGATACTTCCAAGGGAAGATGTTGACAGGTTCTCATTCCTTAGGAAAAGGTTCAAAAAATTAATAGATATAGTCCCTGGAGGACCAGATAGACAACATTCAGTCCTTGAAGGCTTGGAAAGAATTAGAGATCTCGGTACAGATGAGGTTATAATTCATGATGGAGTTAGACCTTTTTTTTCGAGGAATCTCATAGAGGACCTTACGGTTGCATACAACGAGTATGGTGTTGATGGTATTATAACTGGCGTAAGACCAAGGGAAACGGTTAAACTTGCATCATCGGAGATTGAGCCCGGTGATTTCATAGTAGGCAAAACTGTAGATAGAAACAGGGTAATTTTGGTTCAAACACCCCAACTTTTCAACTACGATGTTCTTCTCAAATGCCATAAAAAGGCTGACGAGGAGGAAATCGTTCTTACCGATGATTCTGCGTTACTCGAAAGGTACGGTTATTCAATTGTCTCTATTCAAGGTGATTATAGAAACATTAAGGTAACAACCCCAAATGACATCGAAATGATAAGACCTTTTCTACCTTCCGAGTAACCTGTAAAGAACTATCGATGCGGCGGACCTTACGGGAAGGTGATTATAGTCATCAGCACCCATTATGGGCTCAAGCACATAATCTGCCTTTTCTATAAAGTTATCCGTTAAGCCCCAGCCGGTTCCGAAACATATTAGAAGATTCTCTGTTTTTGCCCTTTTCCTTAAAACGTTAAATGAAACACTGTTGGGATAAGTTCTTGCAGATGTTACAACGACCTTTGGCTTTATTCCATCACTTTTTTCTATATCATCCAGCACATCATTAAAGGTTGAAACTGCCCTTACTAATTTAATAGCCTCATACCTTTTCGGGTTATAGTCCTTACCATACCCATTTTGCCAAAAGGATATCAGCTTTTTGGCAAGCCACAGATGATTCTCTATAGGTTGAACGACGTAGTACCTTTTAACTCCAAATGTTCTTGAAACTCTTGCTATATCGTGGATATCAAGCGTCATGAGTGAGGTTACGATCTTCCTACCGTTTTTATCAAGAACAGGATAATGTATGAGTGATACATATATCATTTTCTCAACCTTTTATACAATATGTATGAAACACCAAAATATACAATGGCAACTTTAATTGACACGACAGAAGTTATTGCTAAGCCCACTAAAAAACAACCCGCAAACGTTGTATCAATTCCCGTTTCGGTTCTCTTAACGTTCGCCATATTAGGTATCCTTCTTAAAAGTCGAGAATATGAAAATGAAAGGTTCATCAGCTGTCTCCTCGTTTCCCCTAAGATAAAGGAGGGCATTCGCCTTAAGAGGTAAGGCTTAAGCATTGGCGGTAACCTAAAATCAGGATATAGCATCCTTGCTATGGCTTCGGTTTGAACTATGGTTTTAAGAAGCAACAGGTATTCCTCAGGCAGAATTATTCTAAACTTTCTTGCCTCGGATAATTCCTCGTAGAACAACCTTTCGACATTTAATCTTGAAAGTGGTTGGTTATAGTATTTATTAAGAAAGATGAGCATTTCTCTCTTAATTTTATACTCATCTATATTCCTTGTAAGAACTCCTTGGCTTTTTTCAGCGTTGAGTATCAAGTCTGGATTTCTTTGCATTACCCCAAGTGAGAAGACAAATAAATTTGAAAGCGTGTCGGGCGAAAGGGTTCCAACAATACCAAAGTCAACAAGTGCAAACTTGTCACCGTCAACTAAGAAGATATTGCCCGGATGCAGATCCCCGTGAAAAACACCAAGTTCAAACACCATTCTTATAACTATTCTTACAAATTCCTTGGAAAGCATCTTTGCCCTTTCGGGCTCAAGTTTACCAATATCTAATAGCTTAACCCCATCTATAAACTCCATAACAAGAACATCTTTGCTTGAAAACTCCCACATGACCTTTGGAACAACAAGTGATTTCTCCTTTTTTGAAAACTCCCGGAAGAGCTCTGCGTTTGCTCCCTCCATTCCTAAATCAAGCTCCCTTAAGGTCGAATCCTCAAACTCCATTACAAGGGAGGCTATTCTAAACTCCCTAAAAAACGAAGAAAACATTGAAATGAATAACACAAGAGCCTTAAGGATATTCATATCCCTTTCAATGATCCTATTAATTCCTTTTCTTATAACCTTTACAGCTACTTTTTTACCATCTTTAAGTACAGCCTTGTGAACCTGTGCAATTGAACCAGAGCCTATAGGGTTTGGATCAAAGTAGTTTACATGCGGTTTGAGATAATGACAACTTGAAAGCACGTCAGCCAAGGGCTCAGGCGGAACCTTATCCTGAAGCTTACTAAGTTCCTCTATGCAATCAACCGGAAGGATATCAGGTCTCGTTGACATGAATTGACCCAACTTTATAAAAACAGGCCCAAGGCTTTCAAGCGATAATCTCAGCCTTTTCGAAAATGGATAATCAAGCCAGTCCCGCTTATTCCAAAGGATAGGTAAAATTAAAAACTTTGGTAGATGTACACGGTCGTAAAACGTCAGAAGAACAAGCAAAATTATCTCATTTATCCTTTTTAAATAGTTAATCACCTTTGCTTTTCTTAAGCTCTTCTACTTCCGTTTCGAGCTTGTCTACCCTTTCCTTAAGCTTGTTAAAGTCATCCATAATAACGAAGTCTGTTGACTTAAGGACTTGATTTATGGAAGATCTTGTCTGCTTATGAAGTTCTGCTTGCTTTTTCTTAAGGGTTTCCTTAAGGTTATCAAGGTACTTCTTGCCTTCGCCCTCGGAGAGGTTGCCCTTTTCCTCAAGCTCCTTTATTAAGGATATTAGCTTTTCCTCCGTTAGAGATATGGCGCCTATCTCTATCTCGGTAAGCTTCTTTATGGCCGAAATTAAGCTTTCCATTTTTCCTCCTATATATTTTGTTTTAGAATTTAGTTCACAAAATGCAAAATTGGAAGGCTTATGTGAAATACCTTGTCTTTATCATGATCTTACTTTTCCCATCAATGGGATTCTCAGGCACGCTTGTCCATATCGAATCTGACAACGTCACAGGGAACGTCAAAAGTTCAATTAAAGCTTCAAGACATGTAGTCATAAGGTTTGATAATGTAACTATAAGAGGGAATAGCGGTTTTTATGACAGATCCAAGGGAATCTTGAGAGTTAATGGAAACGTTAGGATAAGGGAAGGCGAAGCGTTCCTCAAGTGTAGCAAGATCGTTTATAACCTAAGGTCAAAGAGAGCAGTACTTTTAGATGTTGTGGGAAGGTTATCACCTACAGACTTTATAAAAGCTAAGAGAATTGATAGGGTCTCAGAAAAGGAGTGGGTAGCTTACAACGGTATTTACAGTCCATGTAAGCATAAAAAGCCCGACTGGGCTGTAGGGGCAAGAAAGTTCAAGATTTTAGTAGGAAAAAGCTTTATAGGCAAATGGGTAACCTTTAGAATAAAGGAAATACCCATATTTCCAATACCATTTTTGAATGGCCCAATTGCCAAGGAAAGAAGAAGTGGCCTTTTAGTTCCACATATCGGATACAGGAAGAAGGATGGATTTACATATAAGCAGCCATTCTACATAGTCCTTGGAAGAAGCAAGGATCTAACCTTGACATATCAAAGAAGGTTTAAAAGTGGAAGCGAAAGGAAAGCTAATTTTAGGTATGTCTTCTCAAGAAACAATAAGGGAGAAGCAAGCTACGATCTCGTAGATACTAACTATGCTCATAGCTGGGAGTTTAGTCTATGGCACATCTATAATCCATCGGGTTCTTCCTACGGAAACCTAAATATTGATCTTGTTAAGAATAGAAACTATTTTAAGGATTCCGATACCTTTAACGTTGAGAAGGAAACACAGAGATATACAAGGTCAGATGTAACTTACTCGAGATTGTCTAGGCACTTCGTATTCAATGCAAACCTTGAATACCTCAATGATCTTAATGGAAGTACAAACAGGGTTTATCAAAAACTTCCAGAAATCAGCGCATACTTAATGGATACACCTATACCCTATATTCCAATAACCTTTAGCTTCGATTCTGACTTAACCTATTTTTACAGGAAAGCCGGGGGAAGTGGATACAGGTTTATGGCACAACCATCGTTTAGGTATGAAAGGGATCTTGGCATAATTAAGAATTCAAGCAAGGTATCGTACCTTATATCGGACTACCAAAACAACAGTACACAGAACATGCTTGAATTAAAAAATGTTTCAACCTCAAACTTATATTATTCGCTTAATGGATTTTCACTGTCAGTTAACCCATGCCTAACCTTTAAGATTGCACAGGGCACAAGTGGAAAACCCATATACGATAACAAGGATATTCTAAACGATCAGAAATCGGTATCACCCTCAATTGTATCCTACATATACAATAATGGGAAAAACCTTGCAAGATTGTCCTTTAAGGGATTTTATGATGTACATAACGATAATTGGGGTTTGTGGAGGGCAAATATCGATACATCTCTTAGAAACATCGATTTAAGCGAAAGTGCATTTTATAGCCCCGACGATAACCAGCTCAAAAAGCTGAATACCTATCTTACGGCAAGAATCCTAATGGCAAATCTTTGGCTAAACCACTACTATGATTTTGATAAAACATCAAGATCAAACTACCTAAGATGGGGATTGAGCTTTCCCATAGGAAAGTTCTTAGAATTTTCCTATGATCAGCGCTATGATATGAGACTTTCAGAGGATAGAGAAAGAAACTACACGTTTCATGTAAACAGGGGTTGTTGGACGGCAGATCTTAGCTATAGATGGGTAAAGAACTTTGACCAAAGCGTAAACTACCAAGTACTACTTCAGATAAACCTTTTGAGGTTCGGCAGCTATGGTTATAAGTTTGAGTCGCAGACAAGGTAAAGCTTAGCTTCACTTCGCTACATTATCCTTAAAGTTCAATTGAACATTAATATCCATAGCTGTTTCGTCACAGTTATCCGGAAACTTTGGGCAGTTAATGCAGTCCCTCCATATCTTCTGAGGTAAGGTCTGTTTATCTATTACCTTGAATCCAATTCTCCTAAAGAAATTAACCTGGCGTGTCAATGTAAATACCCTTTTTATGCCCATTTCCTTAGCTTCGCTCAAAGCTTTTTTTACAAGCAGAGTACCAATACCAGTACCCCTTCTATCCCTTGCTATGGCAAGGGATCTTATCTCCGCAAGGTCTCCCCAAAATATCGTTAAGGAACATGTACCTATAACCTTGCCGCCATCTCTACAGACGATAAAATCCCTTATGTGTTCGTAGATGCTACTCAAGGAACGGGGAAGCATTAGACCTTCCTTAGCATAGTCATTTATTAAGAGCTGAATAAGCGGTGCCTCACTAACCCTTGCTTTCCCAATTTCCATCAATTTAGCTCTCCATACTTAAAACTCTTGCCGGTTCCGTCTTCGCTGCCTTTAAAGCTGGGTATATTGTTGCTATAACACTTATAACCATGGCTATAAGTGCAGCAACTATACAGTCAGATGCATGAAGCTGAAACGGCAGGTGATCTATATAGTAAACATCTGTAGGCAGTGATATTAATTTATACCTCTCACCCAAAATAGAAATGGATATGCCTAAGATTTCACCTAAAACGGTTCCTATAAAGCCAACGCAAAATCCATAGAGGACAAATATCTTAACTATAAAGCCATTCGTAACACCAATGGTTTTGAGTATGGCTATATCCTTTGCCCTTGCATTAACGCTTACCATTAAAAGGCTTGATATATTAAACGATGCTACAAGAACTATGAGCGAAAGGATTAAAAGCATGGAAAGCCTTTCGAGCTTCATTGCAGAAAATAGGTTTTTGTTCATCTCTATCCAATCCTTAGCAATATAGTTCCTTCCAAGCCTCCCTTCTATAAGTTTTTCTGTAACCTTAGCTACATCAGGGTTGTCAACCTTAACCATTAGTCCAGTAACGGCATTCCCAAAGCCCAATACTTTTCTAATATAACCAATGTGTGCAAGTAAGAGACCAGAATCGAATTGGTACATGCCTACATCAAATATCCCCGCTACCTTGAACCTGATAACGGTTGGGATATAGCCGAAAGGGGTCTTTTTACCTATTGGACTTACCGCTGTAACGTTGTCCCCAACAGATATACCAAGCGTATTGGCGAGTGTTTTACCTATCAAAACGCCATCCATTTCCTTATGGAAATTTCTGTAGTTTCCGAGGACCAGTTTTCTTGGTATATCCGTAACCATCGGTTCCTTGGATGAATCACACCCCCTAACCGATGCCCCAGAGTAGGCACCTTCAGGGCTTGAAACCATTACAGGAACGTATATAAAGGGTTCAACCGCTTTTACATGCGGTATTTTATTCACTTCGGCTTGGGCATAGAGATACTTATAGAATACACCGCCCCTTCTCATGACTATTATGTCGGCATTGCTTGCCAAAAGCCTGCGCTTTATGGTACTTTGGAACCCAGTCATAACGGAGTTTACAATGATAAGGGCTGCAACACCAACAACTACACCAAGTATGGATATTAAAAGTGCAAACGAGGTATAACCATTCCTTCTGAGGTTGAATCCCCTTAAAACGAGCCATGAAAGTAGTCTATTCATCTACTTCGCATATTCCTTCGGCACATGCATCTCTCTTATCAGGCTTAAGTTGTGGGAATAGAAGCACTTCTCTGATTGAATCCTGATTCGTGAGCAGCATTATAAGCCTGTCTATGCCTATACCCTCACCAGCCGTTGGGGGCATGCCGTACTCGAGGGACCTTACGAAATCCGCGTCGAAGTTCATTGCTTCCTCATCACCCTTTACCCTCTCGGCTAACTGCTGCTTAAACCTTTTAGCTTGCTCATCGGGGTTATTAAGCTCTGAGTAAGCATTTGCCAGTTCCCTTCCACCTATAAAAAGTTCAAACCGTTCAACAAGTTCCGGATTTCCCCTCTTTTCCTTTGCCAACGGCGAAATTGCCTTTGGGTAATCAATAACGAATGTAGGTTGAAAGATATCCGGTTCAACCAAAGCTTCAAACAACTCCTGAACCCTTTTGAAGTGTGAAAGTTCCTCTACTTTTTCTATGCCCACTTCTACTGCCTTTTGCTTAACAAGCCTTTCATCGTGAAGAAGCTGATCCTGAGTAAGGCCTGTTTTCTCCGAAAGTCCCTCCATAAAGGAAAGCCTCTTCCACGGTTTCTTGAAGGATATCGTTTTCCCTTGGTATTCTATTTCCCTTACACCCTTTCCAAATAGACAATCAAGCAGGTAGTTAGTCATATTCTCTGTAAATTCCATAAGATCATTGTAATCTGCATATGCTTTATAGAACTCCAACATCGTAAATTCAGGATTATGTCTCGTGTCTATGCCCTCATTTCTGAAGTTCCTTCCAATCTCGTAAACTGCATCAAGGCCACCAACTATTAACCTCTTGAGGAAAAGCTCCGGTGCTATTCTCAGGTAAACATCTATATCTAAAGCATTATAATGAGTGATAAAGGGCTTGGCAGCAGCACCTGAAGCAATGACCTGCAGTATTGGGGTTTCAACCTCCATAAATCCGTTTTTATTTAGAAACTCACGTATCTTCGCTATTATTGCTGTCCTCAGTTTAAATATTCTTCTAACATCCGAATTAACTATAAGATCAAGGTACCTTTGCCTGTACCGCTTTTCAACATCAGTTAGCCCATGCCACTTTTCTGGTAGAGGCCTTAGCGATTTCGTAAGCGGTGTAAGCTCCTTTACCTCTACGGTAAGTTCTCCGGTCCTTGTCCTAAATAAGTTTCCCTTTATGCCAACGATATCACCTATGTCGATAAGCTTTTTAAAAATCTTGTTGTAAAACTCCGGTCCAACTGTATCTCTTTGTATGTAGCATTGAATCTTTCCCGTATTATCAAGTAAGTTAAAGAAGGCTACCTTTCCAATTAATCTTATTGCTACTATTCTTCCTGCCAAGCAAACTGCCTTAGTAGGCAACTCTTCATTTTCATCCATTTTATTCTTACCAAATCTCTTTACCAAATCACCGGCGTAATCAGTCCTATCATAACTGTACGCGTATGGATTAATGCCCAATTCCTTGAGTTTCTCAAGCTTTTCTCTTCTCTTGGCTACAAGTCTATCCTCTGACATCTATCTCTCCTTTGGGATTAAATCACAATTTGATGATACAATTATCTACCAAAACTACTAAAAGGCAAATTTAGTGTTAGGATTACTTAGGACAATAGGTGAATATACGCTTGATTTTTTAAGCTTTTGGGGAAAGTGGTTTATCCTTTCATTCAAGGCGATGTTGCTTTTGCTTCAAAGACCTTTAAGGTTAAAACGGTACATCTACTATCTTTCAAGCATCGGAATGGACGGTGTCCCAGTTGTGCTTGTTACCTCTACCTTTACAGGGGGCGTAATAGCTCTTGAGACTTATAAGTCCTTTCACAGATTTAACGCTGAGTCGATGATAGGAACGGTGGTTGCCGTAGCTATGGCAAGGGAATTGGGTCCTGTACTGTCTGCCATTTTAGTTGCTGCAAGATCGGGCTCATCGATGGCGGCCGAGATAGGAACCATGAATGTAACTGAACAGATCGATGCCTTAAGGACAATGGCCATAAATCCCATAAAGTACCTTATAACGCCAAGGATATACTCAAGCATAATGGCCCTTCCGCTTTTAACAGTTATATCTGATATTGCAGGATACATAGGTGGCTACGCAGTAAGCATATTCATATTTCATATCAACAGCACTTTGTATTGGCGGTACACAAGAGACTTCACCGATATGGATGATGTTTATCACGGGTTAATAAAGGCAGCCTTCTTTGGGCTTTTTATATCAACGATAAGCTGCACCTGTGGTTACTTTACAAGGGGCGGAGCAAAGGGTGTAGGTGAGTCTACCACGAAAGCCGTTGTTACATCCGCTATAACAATACTCATATTTGATTACTTCATGACATCCATATTGAGGGCTTTTAACATATGATTGCCATAGAGGTAGATAATCTTAAAAAGTCATTTGGTAGAAAAATAGTCCATAATGGTGTAACTTTTTCGGTAAAGGATAATGAGATATTTGTGATAATGGGACCATCCGGAACAGGTAAAAGCGTTTTACTTAAGCAAATTGCGGCATTGATGAAACCCGACAGCGGAACCATAACCGTTTATGGGAAAAATGTTGAAGGAATGACTGATAAAGAACGCTTAACCTTTAGAGAAACTGTCACATATGTTTTTCAAAATGGGGCTCTCTTTGATTCGATACCAATATGGTACAACGTTGCTTTTTTCCTCATTGAAAAGAAGGGCATGTCTGATAGAAAGGCAAGACAAAAAGCCGAATATTACCTTTCGATCCTTGGATTAAGCGGAACCGGGGATCTTTACCCGAGTGAAATTTCAGGTGGTATGAGGAAAAGAGTTGCAATAGCAAGGGCACTGTGTGTTGATCCTAAGATAATGCTATTCGATGAGCCAACATCCGGACTTGATCCTATAATGACATCAATAATGAATAATTTAATTTTAAATTTAAAGATAAAGTTTAAAAAAACTTGCGTAGTTGTCAGCCACGATGTTAGTAGTTCATTTAAGATAGCTGATAGGCTGGCAATACTTTGGAATGGCAGGATAGTTGAATCAGGAACGGTGGATGAAATAAAGGCTTCAGATAACCCAATAGTCAAACAGTTCATTAACGGTATCCCTGAAGGACCAATAACGGTGAGGAGAGAATGAATAGAACAAGTACAGAGGTAAAAACTGGCTTATTCGTGCTACTTGCATTTATAGGTATGGCTATTATAGCTGTGATGATAGAGCCGCTGAAGTTTCACAGAGGATTGGTAAAGGGCAATTATTATTTGACCTTTAAAAATGTTTCAGGGCTTGAAAGACAGGCACCTGTCAGGGTAGCAGGCGTTACCGTTGGAAAAGTCGAAAGCGTCGGCGTAAAGAATGGGAAAGCTGTTGTAAAGGTTGCACTCTTTAAACCCATAAGAATTCACCAAAATGGATTTGCCGAGATAAAATCAATGGGCTTGATGGGCGAAAAGTACGTGGAAATAGACCCTGGTTCAGGAAACTATTCGGTAATACCAAATGGTTCAACGATAGAAAATGTTAGGGCACCCGCATCCATGGATGAGGTAGTAGCAAAGCTTGGCAAAACGCTTGATAGGCTAAACAGCTCACTTACAACGCCAAATGGTAAAAATAGGCTTGCATTGATGATGGACAACTTAAACAAGATGAGCAATAACCTTAGCAGTATAATGGACGAAAATAAGGACAATTTGAAGCTTACCATGCAGAATGCATTAGCTGTATCAGTTGAGCTTAGGAGCACACTGCCAACGGTAATCGACAATCTCAACACACTTTCAACCCAGCTTTCAGAGATGGCACTTGAAAACCGCGGTGATGTAAGACAGATAGTGAGAAACATGAAGGAATTCTCTGAAAAAGCACCGATAATAGTTGATAATATTAACGAAACCACAAGGCGGATAAATGAGTTGGTTAGTGCAAACACAACACAGGACATCTCACAGGTAAGCGAAAACCTAAAGTACAGCACTCAAGAACTTCACCAACTCTTGGCTAAGGTTAACAACGGTGAGGGAACCATAGGAAAGCTATTTAAGGATAAGAAACTCTATGAAAATCTTACAAATGCAACCAAAAGCGTTGGCAAACTTGCAAATAGATACGAAAGGATTAGGTCATTTGTGGGCTTTCAGGGAGATGTGAACACGAGGACAGGAACAACAAAAGGAGGTTTTTACTTAAGCTTAATTCCATCACCAACACATTACTACTACCTTGGAGTTTTGGGAAACTCACACGGAAGAGTAACGAGAAAAGAGTATTACCTCGAAAATAACGCTAAAAGGAAAGAAGTTGAGAGAAACTACAAAACACAATTTACGCTTGAGTATGCAAGGGTCTTTCAGGATAGATGGGTTCACAAGGGCGGAAGATTAGTGCTGAGGGGTGGTTTAAAGGAAAGCACAGGTGGTATAGGCCTGGACTACATCTACAATAATAGATACTCACTGACATCTGACTTGTGGAATGCAGGCAGAAAGGACTCAGATTACAATGACATACCACCGGATTTAAGAATAGGGATGCGGTACAATATAAATCCAAATTTCTACGTGTATTTTGGCGGCGATGACCTTCTATACCATAGGTATAGAGGAATCTACGTCGGAACAGGTGTAAGGTTTGGTGATAAGGACATAAAGTATATGATGGGAAGTATTCCGGGGATAAAATGATCGCTATTGTTGACTATGGCATGGGCAACCTCATGAACGTTCAAAAGGCAATTGAATACGTGGGGGGGAACCCAAAAATCACAAACAGCAAAAAGGATATGGAAAATGCTAAGGCAATTGTGCTTCCGGGCGTTGGAGCATTTAAGGATGCTATGGACAACCTAAAAAATTCGGGACTTAAGGAAGCAATCGTAAGGGAAGTTGAAAGAGGAAAACCATTCTTAGGTATATGTTTAGGTTTACAACTTCTATTTGAGGAAAGTCATGAATTTGGAATGCATGGAGGGTTTGGAATTTTAAGTGGCGACGTTGTTAAATTTAACCTTCCGGAAAATTACAAGGTTCCGCACATGGGATGGAACCAGATACATAAATTAAAAAGATCAAGGCTTTTGAATGGAATACCTGATGGTGCTTTCTTTTACTTTGTTCATTCTTACTACGTTAGGCCAAGGGATGAATCTGTAAAGCTTACAGAAACAGATTATGGCGTAGATTTTACCTCAAGCATCGAGTATGAAAACCTATTTGCAACACAGTTTCATCCTGAAAAAAGCCAGAGAAATGGCCTTAAGCTGCTCAGTAACTTTCTAAGGATCGTGGAGGAATCATGAGAAGGGGTTTTACGCTTTTAGAGCTTATGATTGTTATAGTGATACTCGGCCTTCTTGCTGCCATCGTGGCACCAAAGTTTCTAAAGAGGGGTGAAGAAGCAAAACTAAAGATAACAAAGATACAGATGAAGAATATAGATGAAGCCTTGAAGATGTATAAGTTCAACAACTCACTTTACCCTACAAGTGATCAAGGGCTTCAAGCACTTGTTAAAAAACCACAGATAGAACCAATACCAAGGAACTGGAAGGGTCCATATATGGATAGTGTCCCAAAGGATGCTTGGGGAAATAAATTTATCTACCTTTCCGATGGCCAGGGTTATACCTTAATATCACCTGGGCCTGACGGCCAACTTCGCACCAAGGATGATATGAAGGTTTCGCACTGATGCTGATATACGGTATAAATGCTGTAAGGCAAGCTGTAAGCTCGGGTTATCCAATACTTAAGGTCTATGCCCTAAGACAGGTTGCACATAAGCTTCCAAAAGGATTAAAGATTGTAGAAGCTGATAGACAAAAACTACTAACGATTTCGGGTACACCTAAAAACCAAGGAGCAGTAGCGGTTGTTTCACCCATAAAGCCAGTGGATTTCATCGAACTTACAGAAAAAACTATAAAGACAAACGGCTACTTAGTATTCCTCGATAGGGTAGAAGATCCGCATAACTTAGGCGCTGCATTCAGACTCTGTGATGCCTTTGGTGCAAAGGGAATAGTTATTCCAAGGGATCGAAGCGCAACCGTAACGAGTACAGTGGTAAAGGTCTCGACGGGTAGCGTATTCAACGTACCATTTTCCGTTGTTCCAAGCTTTTCAAACAGTCTAAAGGTCTTTAAGGATAAAGGCGGATGGCTTGTAGGTCTTGAAAGGGGAGGTAAAAGTATCGTTAATTATAAATTTCCTCTTCCACTCGGTATCATTGCAGGTTCTGAAGGCAGGGGACTATCATCATCCACAAGGAAGTTCTTGGATGAAACCTTGGAAATACCAATGGTAGGACGTATTAACTCAATAAATGTTTCAAACGCACTGTCAATAGGACTATATTTAATCCTAACACAAAAACTAAAGGAGGTATAATGGAAAATTTGAAGGGAAAGCTTGTTTTCATACGGATTGCCGGTGGCGAAAGTGCTCTTCCATCATCTGGGGTCATAGCAATACTTGATGATATCAAGCCAGATTACATAAGGGTTAAGGAAGCCGGTATATTTGCACTTTTACCAACAGCAAAAGGCGCACAGGCAACGATCATGCCAATGGATCCAACGGCAAATCAACCGGTAGATGGATACATAATGAAAGCCCAGATTGTTTCGGTAGTCCCGGTTGGCGAAAAGTCAAAGCTCAGGGCATTTCATCAGCAATTTAAAGCGGCAGCCGCAGGTATTGAACTTCCTGGAAGCATCGATATTTCAAACATTAAGAACCCACCAGGTGGAGGCCTTTCAATAAGTTAATGGTTAATGCAGAGGATGCAGTATTTTCCCTTCCGTTTCCGATGGTTGTAATCGGGAGGGATGGCTCTATAGTCTATGCAAATCAGAAGTTTGAAGGTTTATGTAGGAGATCTATATCCTTTCTCAAAGGTAAAGTTCTTACTGAGCTACTTAGCCTTGATGAGGGTATAATAAAAAAGATTAATACCATATTTAACAATCCAATGGAAATATACAACCTAAAGTTTAAAGGATTCTTACTTCACCTTTCCCCTGTTATGTCATCGGATGGGGTAAAAGGTGTTATGATCGTCTTTCAAGCCAATCCAGAGAGTGAAAGAGTTAACAATTTAGGTGTATTCTTAAAGGGACTTTCCCACGAGCTTAAAAACCCATTAAGTGGGATAGAAGGTGCAGCCAGGGTCTTAAGGGAAACGAAAACGTACGATGAGGATCTGATAGATGTTCTAATACAGGAATCACAGAGGATGAAAAGGTTAGTTGGTAATATTGAGAAGGATATGGATTTCTCTAAGTTGAGAATTTCACAATTCAATCTTATCTTGGTTATTTCATCCATAGTAAAGCTCTTTTCCTATAGATCAAACTTGGATGGCATAGAGATCATCGAGGAAGTTGATCCGTCGCTGCCCGATATATATGGAGACAGAGACAAACTTACACAGGCAATCATAAACATTTTGAAGAATGCAATGGAATCCGGAACGAACAGGGTAATCATAAAGGCAGGGTACTCGCTTGATTTTTCCAATTCTGTTTACATTATCATTGAGGATAAAGGTCAGGGTATGGACGAAAATCAAATGAGCAACCTCTTTACCCCATTTTTCTCTACTAAGAAAGCGGGTAAGGGACTTGGCATGTTCATAACAAACGAGATCATAAAGCAACACAGTGGAAAGCTCAGCGTCAAATCTAAGAAAGGCAAGGGAACAAAGGTAAAGATTATCCTGCCGATTAAGAGGAACAATGGCAAAGGTACTTATAGCTGATGATGAAAAGAGCATAAGGATCGTCCTGAGGAAATTTTTGGAATCCTTGGGTCACAATGTAGTCGAAGCTTCCAACGGCAACGAAGCCTTAGAAATGTTGAATAAAAGCATCGATATAGCCTTCGTAGACATAAATATGCCGGATTTAAGTGGTCTTGAAATACTCGAAAGGGTAAAGAACGTTCCCATTATAATAGTTACAGCTTATGGAACAATGGACTATACGGTTAAAGCAGTGAAGTTAGGAGCCGTTGACTATATAGTCAAACCCTTTGACCTTGACGACATAAAAAACGTAATTAACAGGGTGTTAAGGGAAAGTTTCAAGAAACCCAAAGTTAAGGTTTACGAGTACGACGACATTGTAGGTTCAAGCAAAAAGATGCAGGATGTATTTAAATTGATAGGTAAGGTTTCGGGAACGGATGCCACGATTCTAATAACAGGTGAAAGCGGTACGGGAAAGGAATTGGTGGCACGTGCAATACATAAGTATTCAAACAGAAAGAATAAGCCATTCGTTGCGATAAACTGTGCAGCTTTACCTGCAAACCTTCTCGAGTCAGAGCTTTTCGGTTACGAAAGGGGAGCTTTTACCGGTGCAAACACACAGAAAAAGGGCTACTTTGAACAGGCAAACGAGGGAACACTGTTCCTGGATGAAATAGGTGAACTTGATCTTAATCTTCAATCAAAGATACTGAGAGCCATTCAGGAAAGGGAAATAGTCAGGGTTGGAGGCAGAAATCCCATAAAGGTAAATGTGAGAATATTGGCAGCAACGAACAAGGATCTCGAATCGGAGGTAGGCGAGGGAAGATTTAGGGAGGATCTTTACTATAGGTTAAATGTCATAAGAATCAAACTTCCGGCTTTAAGGGAAAGAAGAGACGATATTTTGCCATTAGCCAATTACTTCATATCAAAGTTCTCAAGAAATTTCAAACTACCATTCAAAACTTTGACAGATAAAGCCGTTAAGTGGCTTCTATCGTACAATTTCCCAGGAAACGTAAGGGAACTCGAAAATATTATCCTAAGAGCAATGATACTAACTACAGGGGATGTGATAGATGCATGTGACTTGAACCCCCATCTGTTATCGGCAAAGGAGCCTAACTTCGAGGAGGCAATAAGGGAATTTGTAACGGAAATATTTACAGTTGAGCAGAAGGAAAAGAATAATCTTTACAAACTCATAGTAGGAAGTGCCGAGAGAATACTGATATCCGAGGTTTTAAAGTACTGTGATTTTAATCAGGTAAAGGCATCGAAGGTTCTTGGAATACACAGAAATACGTTAAGGAAGAAGATAAAGGAATATAAAATAACCATACCCGAATAGTTACGGCACATCAACAACCTTTAAGAGATTTGTTGAGCCTGGGACACCACTTGGTGCACCTGCTAAGATTATAACCTTATCGTTACTCTTAACCATTCCCTTTTTCTTTGCTACATCTATGGATTCAGTAACTATGGTATCCGTGGAGTTTGCAGCTAATGCAAGAAATGGCTTTATTCCCCAAACAAGGTTAAGTTTCCTACATGTCTTTAAATCGTGCGTTACAGCAAGTATCGGAACAGGTGGTCTGTACTTTGCAACTGCTATGGCAGTTGCGCCTGTTCTCGTGAATGGTATTATAGCACTCACGTTTATCTCTCTTGAGAGGTTACAAGCAGCCTTTGCAAGTGAATCTTGAAGCGTCCTTGCCGGTAAATCTGTATACCTCTTATATGGATATACCTTTTCACTTTCAACAGCTACCTTAGACATCATTTCGATAACCTTTACGGGATACTTTCCAACAGCTGTTTCCTCTGAAAGCATAAGTGCATCTGTACCATCAAGAACGGCATTTGCAATGTCGGTTACCTCTGCCCTTGTTGGTATTGGAAAATCAACCATCGATTTAAGCATTTGGGTGGCCGTTATTACAGGTTTTCCACTTGCATTTGCCTTCTTGATTATCGTTTTCTGTATGACTGGAACCTTTTCTATCGGCATCTCAACGCCCAAATCGCCCCTTGCAACCATTATGCCGTCCGAGGCATCCAAAATTGAGTCGATGTTCTCAACGGCTTCCGGTTTTTCAATCTTTGATACTATGAACATGCTTGTGTTATGTTCCGATATAAAGGATCTCAACTCATTAACATCCTCTGCTTTTCTGACAAATGACAGTGCAACAATACCTATACCGTTCCTTATGCCAAATTCAACATCAGCCTTATCTTTTTTCGTAACAGCCGGAACCAACAAATGGGAGTACGGAAGGTTAACACCCTTGTGTGAGGTTAAGGGTCCTCCTACGATCACCGTACAAATTATGTTCCTTCCCCTGATATCCCTTACCTTAAGCCTAAATGCACCATCTGCAAGCAATATGTACTCGCCAATTTTAACCTCTTTATGGAGATTGGGATAGTTCACAAATATTCCACTTTGGTTATTGGGGTCAGTTGTAAGCACGATCTCATCACCCCTCCTAAGGTATATAGGTTCCTTCTTAAGCTTTCCTATCCTTATTTTAGGTCCACAGAGATCCATCATGATTGGTATCGCCTGACCTGTTTCCTTTTCAACTTCCCTTATGGTTTTTATGTTCCTCTCATGATCGCTATACGTTCCATGTGACATGTTAAGCCTTGTAACATTAAGCCCAGAAGCTATCATACGTTTAAGAACTTCTCTATCGGATGAAGCAGGCCCAATGGTAGCTATTATCTTTGTCCTTTTCATTTTTTTCTCCAAAACTCTAGTCTCTTAATATAGGTTTGGATTTGCGAAGGCAACTTAACACCTCTTCCTTTACCATAGTTAAAACATCCTTAAAGCTTTTCCCTGTAGTATCTATAACCACTGCACCTTTTGGCACCACTAGCGGAGCTATTTTGCGATTCCTATCTTCCCTATCTCTCTTTTCAATATTTCCTAAAACATCATGGTAGCTTGCACTGAAACCCTTGGCTATTAAATCTCTATATCTTCTCCTTGCTCTCTCGGAAGCCGAGGCTGTAAGAAACAGCTTCACATTGGCATTTGGAAATATGTTTGTTCCTGCATCCCTTCCGTCCACAATAACATTCTTACCCTTTGCCAAGTCTCTTAAGGTTCTTACAACAAACTTCCTGATATACAAAACCTTTGCGACTCTTGCCGCCTCATCAGCAGCTTTTGGTAACCTTACCTCACTGGTAACATTCCTTCCATTGAGAAAAACGTTCTCGCCCTTAAACCCTATCGAAATACTATTTAAGGTATCTTCAACCTTCCTTCTATCATTCAAGCTTATTCCTCTACTATCCAATAGATAGCCAATCAATCTATAAATAGCTCCAGAATCAAGATGAGTAAATGAAAGCTCTTCTGCAAGTGCTTTAGCTATACTACTCTTACCTGCACCTGCCGGTCCATCTATCGTTATTATGCTAGCCATTTTTCCTCAGTATGTTTATCATAACATTCCTATAGATCCTTTTAAGTTTCGGTGAAGCTTTGACGGGATAAATATGCTTGTGGTATATGTCCTTCAACTGTTTATCTAAACCTTCAAGGTTTTCAAGGAAGTTATGTCTTATCATCTTTAAATCTGGCAATTTTTTAATTAGTTTACCATTCGTTATTACCGGTGAAAGAAGAGGTTTGCCATCAAGACTTTCATCACTCAGCGTCAATATATCCTGACCATTTTGCCTGAAAACCTGCTTTCTTCCTGGATACATCCTCTTTCCACTGCTCGTCTTCATAACAGGTTTACCATCGAATTCAACTAACTTGTAGACAAAATCGATGTAAGGTGAATCGGAAGAGGTTCCAACCTTCGTTCCAACGCCAAAGATATCGACAGGCGCACTTTGACTTAAAAGTTTTTCTATTTCATACTCGTCTAACCCGCTACTCACCACTATCTTTACATAACCGAGATCGTTTTCATCTAACATCCGTCTTGCAATCCTTGAAAGCTCAACCAAATTCCCACTATCAAGTCTAACACCAACAAGCTTATGGCCCTTGGACTCAAGTTCCTTTGCAACATCAATAGCTTTCCTTATCCCCTCTATCGTATCATAGGTATCAACCAGTAGAACGGTTTTATCTGGAAATGTTTTAGCATAAGCCCTAAATGCATTCTCCTCATTTTCAAACGACATGATAAAGGAATGTGCAACCGTTCCAACAACAGGTATGCCATAAAGCTTGCCTGCAAGCACATTCGACGTTGAGTTAAACCCGGTAATAAAACAACTTCTTGCAGCTCTCAATCCTGCTGTTTGGCCATCCGTTCTTCTCAGTGAAAAATCTGAAAGTACCCTTCCACCTGAAACCGAGTAAACCCTTGCAGCCTTTGAGGAAACCAGTGAATTTGCGTGGACCATGTTCATTATAGCTGTTTCAAGAAATTGAGCTTCATAGATTGGTGCTTCAACCCTCAAAACAGGTTCCTGTTGAAAGAAAACCGTTCCCTCATCCATGGAGTATAGATTTCCTTTGAATTCAAAATCTCTTAGAAAGTCAAGAAACCAGTCTGGAAATAGTTTTAGTGAGTAAAGATAGTCGATGTCCGAACTTGAAAATTTAAGATTTTCAATGAACTTGACGACATCCTCAAGCCCCGTATACACAAGATAGTTTCTCTTTCTTGGAAGTTTCCTCGTGAAAAGTTCAAAGGAGGCAAATTGTGTCTTCTTGTTATCCAAGTAGGAACACATCATGGTAAGCTCGTATAGATCAGTTAAAAGTGGTGATATTCTCATTTAAATTCCCCTTCTACAAAGTTTTGAAGTTTTAAAAGTTTGCCTATAAGATCTTCAAACTCATCCAGTTTTAACATATTAGGACCGTCCGAAAGCGCCCTTTTCGGATTTGGATGTATTTCAAAGAAAAGGCCATCAATTCCTACGGAAACAGCCGCCCTTGATAAAAACGGTACAAACTCCCTATTTCCCCCACTGGATTTCCCAAGACCCCCTGGTCTCTGAATGGAATGTGTTGCATCAAATATCACCTTAGCATTTAGAGATTTCATAACGGGTAGTGACCTAAAATCAACAACTAAGTTATTGTACCCAAAGCACGATCCCCTTTCGGTTAGCATAATGTCGCTTGCGCCTGAAACCCTAAGTTTTTCAACTACATTTTTCATGTCCCAAGGAGACATGAATTGTCCCTTCTTAACGTTTACAGGCTTTCCAGTTTTTGAGGCAGCCACTAAAAGGTCAGTCTGCCTACATAGAAAAGCCGGCACTTGAATTATGTCAACAACTTCCCCAACGGGTTTTGCCTGATAGCTTTCATGTATATCAGTTGTAATTGGAAGACCGTACTTTCCCTTTACATCCGAGAGAATCTCAAGTCCCTTTTCAAGACCAGGCCCCCTATAAGAATCCATTGAACTTCTGTTTGCCTTATCGAACGAAGCTTTAAATATGAAACGGCAACCTTTGTGCTTCTCAGATAACCGCTTGATGAAGGATGCTATCTCAAATACAGTATCTCTATCCTCTATTACACATGGACCTGCTATTATGAACATTAAATAGCCCTCGTTACAGTATAGACACTGATAAAGGATGCACCTCTTGACCTCAGTAGCTTTGCTATGGAGTTTACCGTTGATCCGGTTGTAAATATATCATCGAAGATTAAAACCCTTTTGTTATCAACTCTTCCATCCATATCAAATACCCCTTCAACGTTTGCTTCCCGTTTAATCCTTGGAAGGGTTGATTGTCTCTTAATTTCATAGACCTTCCTAACAATAGGGCTAAACGATATACTCGTATATTTTAGTATTTCTTCACACTGATTAAATCCCCTTTCCTTGAATTCACTAGCGTGAAG
>CAZXGR010000020.1:0-26747 GCA_964640245.1 uncultured bacterium
TAAATAACAAACTGGAGGAAAAACAAAAGAGGATAGAAAGTACGACATTAGATGAAACGAAAAAACTTGACGAGTTGTCAAACCTTAAGAAAACACTTGAATCTGAGAAGAAAAATAAAGAAGTCCTAAGAGAAAAGATAAGTAAAATAAGAGAGAAGTTAAGTGAAAAGGAAAGGCAACACCGTACCTTAAGGACAAATCTCTCGAGGATCAACAGCGAGATATCTAAGTTAAAGCTTGATATTGCAAGATCGGAGGAACAATTCAAGTCCATCAACAACTTAAAGGAAGGTCTACCTACCGACATTAAAAGCTTAGAGGCAAGGGAAAAGGATTGCACAGATGAATCCGATAAAACGGTGAGGGATCTTAAAGATTTAGAACAATCGCTAAATGAGGAAAGGCTAAAGCTCAAGGATTTAACATCCGAAAGGATAAGGGTCAAAAGCCTCATAGATGAAGAGGAAGAAAGGGCCAACCTGCTAAATAATGAACTTGTATCCAAACGGTCAAGGGCAGAAAGCATTGAAGCTATATCGGAAAACGTAAACTTTGGGAAATTAGAAAAGAAAATAGTAGAAGAAGGGCAGAAGGGAAGGGTTAAAGGTTACATAGGCTTATTTGTAAACCTCATACAGGTTGACGAGGGTTGGGAAAAGATCGTTGAAGCTTATATTGACAGCCTTGGCGCAGGTATAATCTTAAAGTCATTTGATGATGTTCTATGGGTAAAGAAAAGAATAAAAGGCAATGGAAAGGCCGTAATTCTAACGGCAAACATCGATGACATTAAACCAAGGTACATTGAGGATGCGACCCCTCTATGCTCGGTTGTCAAACCAAGGGATTCACGTATAAAAAACCTTGTAAGGGCAGTTTTTAACAATGTTTTCTTCTCTTCAAATGCCAAGGTACTTTCAGCAAAATATCCTGACTGTGTTTTTATAGATAAGGACCTAAATGTGCTAAGTGGAAGGGGCTCAATTGTAGGAAAAGCTAAGGACACGTCCTTCTTGGAACTCAGGAAGGAACTTGAAAACTTAAAGTTAGAGGCACAGGAAGTCGAGACTAAACTTGAAATGTCTAGGGGAAAACTTGGGACTTTGAGGCAGGAATTTGAGGAAATCAATGATGAAATAGAATCTACAAATGAAAAAATAAGGAGTTTAGAGGTAAAAAAAAGTCAAAAAACATCAAGGTTAAAGGACTTAAATGAAAGACTAAACGATTATAGACAAAAGCTAAAGGCTTTAATGGAAAAACAAAGAGGGCTCGATGGTAATACCGGTACAATTCAAGCAAACTTAGAAAAATCCAAATCGAAAATTCTATCCCTAAATAAGGATAAAAAAGTCATTTTAGAAAAGCTTAACACAACAGAAACGGAAATTAATGATACAAGAGAAAGGCTAAATGGATACGAAAATTCACTTTCCAACTACACATCAAATGTAAAGGTTTTGAATGAAAAGCTAATATCCTGCAAGAATTCTGTTGAATCACTAAAAAAATCCGCTGAACTCGATAAAAACGACGTGGTGCAAATTAAGAAAAAGGTTTTAAACCTTTCTGAAGGTAGGAAAAAGAACAACTATAGTGTCCAGTCCCTGGAAGATCAAAATAAAAATACCGTTAAACAGATAGAAAAACTTAAATCTGAAATCGAATCAGTCCTAAAACAAAAAACTGATATTGAAGGAACCATAGCTAAGATCAACGGTACGGTACATGTTAAAAGCAAAGCAATCCTGACAGTTCAATCGAAGATCAATGACATAAACTTAGAACTTGTAAGGATAAGTACAAACGAGGAATCCACGCTTAAAGCCATATCTGACATGGGTAAAAATGAATCTGAGGCGATATTAATTGAAGGGGTTTCCCTAAACGAAGAAGCTATAAGGCAAAAGCTTGCAAGTGTCAAGGAAAGAATATCAAGAATAGGTGCCGTCAACCCCTTAGCTATAGATGAGTTTAAAAAGATTAAGGAAAGGCATGATTTACTTGTTGAGCAACAGGAAGATATCCTTAAATCTATAGACAACTTAAGAGAAGCCATCGAGAAGGTAGATGCGGAGATAAAGGTAAGATTCGATAAAACGTTAAAGTTGGTTGATAAGGCATTTTCGCATAGTTTCAAAAGGGTATTCGGCGGAGGAAAGGCAAGGATAAAACTTATAGATGACGGCGTGGAGATAGAGGCAAAACCACCTGGGAAGAAGCACAATAATATAATGCTACTCTCAGGAGGTGAGAGAACGCTTGTTGCACTTTCGGTCCTATACGCACTTTACTCGGTAAGACCTGCACCATTCGTTGTCTTAGATGAAGTTGACGCTGCGCTTGATCCTACAAACGTAATGAGGTTTAGGGAACTTTTAAGAGAGATCTCTGAAACAACACAGGTAATTGTCGTAACGCACAACAGGCTAACGATGGAAATATCCGACATTATATATGGCATAACGATGGAAATACCGGGTGTATCAAAGGTTATCAACACATCATTTGAATCTGCAACCACTTGACAGAAGGACTTCGCTTTAGTAAATTCCATTATCCCCTGCATTTTCGGCTTAAAATACTTTGGAGGAAACATGAAAACACCTATGTTGAGGAAGGAAGATGTTAAAAGGGATTGGTACCTTATAGATGCAACAGGTAAAACCCTTGGTAGACTTGCGACAAAAATAGCTACGATCCTTATGGGAAAGGGAAAAACCATGTACACATCCCACGTAGATGGCGGTGACTTTGTGGTTGTTATAAACGCTGAAAAGGTATTTGCAACGGGCAAAAAGCTAACCGATAAGGTTTACCACAGATACACAGGATATCCAGGAAATCTAAAGGAAATCACATTAAGAGAAATGCTTGAGAAAAAGCCTGAGTATGTAATCAGGAATGCTGTAAATGGCATGCTACCTAAAAATAAGCTAAGGGATAAAAGACTCAAAAGGCTTAAGGTATATGCTGGTTCAACACATCCACATGTTGCACAAAATCCAAAAACGGTTGAAGTTTAATGGAGGACTCAATGGCTGAATCTTACTATGGAACAGGGAAGAGGAAAACAGCCGTAGCAAGGGTATGGTTGGTACCTTCAGATGGTTCACTTAAGATAACAGTAAATAAGCACGATGCTGAGGGTTACTTTGGCAGACTTTCACTCTTAGAGATAATGAAACAACCATTTGCAGTAACGGAATTACTTGGAAAGTTTAACGTAAAGTGCACGGCAAGTGGAGGCGGAAAGTCTGCACAGGCCGATGCAATAAAGTATGGAATAGCTAAAGCCCTTTTAGCCTATAATGATGCCCTAAGGCCACAGCTTAAAAAAGCAGGCTTACTAACAAGGGATGCAAGAATTAAGGAAAGGAAAAAGTATGGGCAAAGGGGCGCACGTGCAAAATATCAATGGTCAAAACGTTAAGGTATCAATTGTTGGTGCTTCTGGATATACGGGGGTGGAGCTTCTCCGCCTCCTTTCACACCATCCATTTTCAAGGGTTGTGCATATAACATCAAGGCAGTTTGAAAATCAAAGGCTCTGCGATATATTCCCTAAGTTTCTCAATGGAAAATTCTCTAACCTAACATTTGAAAAATTCGATGTTAAAACTATATCAAGTGATTCAGATATCGTATTCTGCTGTCTTCCACATGCAGCATCCTTCCCAATCATCAAAAGCTTAATAGCTAAAAATGAAAACCTCAAAATTATAGATTTTAGTGCAGATTTTAGGTTCAAAAACTTAAAAACATATGAAAATACCTATAATGTAAAGCACACTGCAGCTTTACTTGCAAAAAAGTTTGTATATGGTTTACCGGAGATATTCAGAAGGAATATAATAGGTAAAAAACTCATCGCTAATCCTGGGTGTTACCCAACAAGCATCATAATTGGGCTATATCCCATTAAGGATCTAATAGACAAGAAGTCCCCAGTAATAGCCGATAGCAAATCCGGTGCAAGCGGTGCGGGGAGAAAGGTAAAGCTTGATCTGATTTTCAATGAGGTTGATGAAAACTTCAAGGCCTATGCCTTAAGTGGCCATAGGCATCAACCGGAAATATCGGAAAAGCTTGGAATAGAAAAACTAAAGTTCGTTCCCCATCTGCTACCCATAAAGAGAGGGATACTTTCAACAATCTACTTCAAAACCGACTTAGATGAGAATAAACTAAGGAAAATATACAGAAATTTCTACAAAAATGAGTTCTTCGTGAGGTTAAGGGAAAAACCACCAGAGATAAATGATGTTGTTGGAACAAACTTCTGTGACCTATTCATAAAAAAGGATGAATCAACTGGGCTCGGGATAGTGATATCGGTAATAGACAACCTCATAAAGGGTGCTTCAGGCCAGGCAGTTCAAAACATGAACATCATATGCGGCTTTGACGAGAAAACAGGTCTAACTGATTTGGCTTAAAACCCTTAGAACATCCGATTTGCTTCTCGGATCACACTTTAAAACGGGCATTCCAAAGATACTTAATTCACCAATGTTAAAGTTTGGATTCTTATCCAATTTCGTTACCACTATTGCCTTTTTGGCACTATTAAATGCAGGGCAATTCTTAAAGAACTCTACGTATGATTTAACCACATCACTTGGAGCATCCGCTGGCTGTAGGAGTAAAAGTCCATCGAAGTTTCTCCCAAGTATTTCCCATAAAAAGCTAAAACGCTCCTGTCCAGGTAAACCTATAACTAAGATCTGTTCCCCATTAACCGTTACCTTTGTAATATCAATCCCAACGGTGGTTGTCTCACCCGTCTCCTTCAATTCCTCACAATCAAATACATCTGATTCTACACCATCAAAATCGGATTCATTAGCCGTCTTTACAAACGTTGTCTTACCCGAATTAAATGGACCCGCTACCAGTATCTTCTTCATTTAAACCACCAAAATTTAGCTTATTTCAATTATACTAAAATGAAAAACTAAGGCACAAGCAAAACAGGTATATCCGATACCTCAGTCACATGCTGCGAAATACTTCCAAGCCACAGGGCTTTCAATCTTCCCTTCCCAGTAGTTCCCATGGATATCATCGTTGCATTATAGTCGTTCGCAGTATCCACGATTGCCTTCGTAGGATCACCTGCACGTATTAAAACATCACATGGTTTCTTAAAATTTCCACAGGCATCGGTAAGTTTTTGTTTTAAATTCAATATCTCATCATCTGAAAGATCCTCATTAACAACGTGAAGAATAGCTAACTTTTTGATCAGCGGTTCCAACTCATGCACAAACCCAACTACCCGCTTTGAAACATCAGAAAAATCCACGGACATAAGGACTGAATCAAACACGTTCGGTTTCAACCAGCAAAATCTTCCTTCTTTTTCGCATACATACTTAAACACTAAAACTGGCCTCTTGGTTCCCTGTAAAACCTTTAGAAGATTACTGCCAATAATATTCTCTAACTTATGTTTCTCTCTTCTTCCAAGCACAATCAAATCAACGTTCTCAACATCGGAAAGCTTAAGTATCTCGTCCGAGGGATAACCAACCTTAATGTAGTATCTACAGCTAATTCCTCTCTCCTTGAGGAACTTCCCCCATTCATCAAAGTGTTCCTGAGCCAATTCTCTTAATTCCTTTTCCTTTGATTTTAGATAACCGCCATAGGGATACGGCATGGTCAACTCATCTCTATCCAAAACGTTTAGAAAGATGACCTCCTCTAAACCCACTCCCTTCAATAAGCTCACAGATTCAAGGGCTTTGTAATCAAGCTCTTTAAACTGTGTTGGAAACAAAACTTTCCTAATCATCTTCGCTCCTAATGAAGAAATAGTACCGTTACAAGGATAAATGTAGGTATAAGAATGGGAATGGAATACTTAAACATATATCCAAGAAAACTCGGCATTGGAACTCTGGATTCCTCTGCAATAGACCTTACCATGAAGTTAGGGGCATTTCCTATGTACGTATTTGCACCAAAGAAAACGGCTCCTGCTGATATTGCAACAAGATACTCCGGCTTTTTCGTAAGTAGCATGGGTACAGCCAAATGTTCGGGTATGCCAGGAAAGAACTTTCCTAATGCACTTGTGAAAAACGTATAGTACGTAGGTGTGTTGTCTAAAAAGCTTGAAAGGATACCCGTAGCCCAAAAGTAATCCGCCGGACTATTCACAGCCTTAACAAGCGGTGCAGCTGCACCATTCTTTCCAGCTTCAAGTATCAACAAAGCCGGTGCCATCGTTGCGAAGATACCGGCAAATATGTAGCCAACCTCTAAGATGGGCGCCCAACTAAATCCATTTTCTTCCCTTACCTGCCTTGGGGTTAGAACAAGCGATAGAACAGCTACAAACATCATAATCAAATCTCTTACAATTGAACCAACAGATCGCTCAACCCCGAAAATGCTCATATCACCCGTCTTAAGGTTGCCACTAACTATAACGGCACCAACGATACACAGTAGAAAGAAGATATTGTACCAGCCTAGTAATCTCAAGGGCTGTTTTTCCTCATTTAACTCCTCGATGTTCTCTCTTCTGTAGAAGAATAGATCAAGGAAAAAGTAAATAGTTAAAAGAACAACAACGACAAATAGTACTATCGGTAGGATCCTCAACGTCAGCCAGAAAAATGGAACACCGTGAAGGAAACCTATAAAAAGCGGTGGGTCACCAATTGGGGTCAAGGCACCGCCTATATTGCAAACCAAGAATATAAAGAACACAACCATGAATGTCCTATATTTCCTATACCTATTAGCCCTTAAAAAGGGTCTGATCATGAGCATGGCAGCACCGGTTGTTCCCATCAACGATGAAAGCACAGTACTAATAGCAAGAATCACCGTATTAACCACCGGTGTGCCTTTTAAACTGCCCTTCAGGTATATGTTACTTGCAACTATAAAGAGGGAGGAAAGAAGTACCATAAATGGAATATAGTCACCGATATACACGTGAAGGAATTCGTGCACAGCAACACCTTTATAAACCAAAGCCATTGGAACGATAGTAATAACAGCCCAAAATACGGAAACCTTTACATAATGGTTCTTCCAAAATGATGGGGAGATAAGAGGAAAAAATGCAATTGAGAGAAGTATGCCCACAAACGGCAAAATACTCCACAGAGGCATAGTTTCAGCCATCTTCATCGTACCTTCAGATGCAACGGCATCGTTGATTATTGGTAGAAACATAGCTATACCCTACTTTTAACCTTGACATTGGTTTTACATAATGGGCAAACATCCCTATAATCGCACCACTTGCAGTTTGATGATCGTGAAGCTACTAAATCATCAAATGTCTTACCCAAAAGTTCATCCTCTAGGGAACTTACTATCGATAAGAACTTAAGCTCAAAACCTTTAAGATCATTGTCGGTAAAGACAAATCTCCTTATACTTCCATATCTCACATTATGAAGTTCAAGTATAAACTTCTTAAATTGAGGAAACCTTGCCTTTGCAAGCATGGCATAGCACCTCAACTGTGTCTTCATCCTATTTGAAAAATCTGAATTTCTATTCGTCTTATGGTCAACTATGTAAAGCGTATCACCTTCGCCAAATACAAAGTCTAACTTTCCTCTCAAGAAAACATCACTTGAATTAAAGCTATCGACAGGCCTAAACTTATCATCGATGGATAAGGCAAGCTCGGACTTTGCAAAGCTAACCCTTGGAAGCCGTCTCAATTGGCCATTTACAAATCTCATAATGCTTGGTATGAATGGCTCAATATCCTTAATGTCGGCAAGCGGCTCGGTATCTGAAAAATTACATGCAAACTCATAGAGCTTATCTCTATTTACCATCTGCCCTTTATTAACGATGAAGTTTAAGGCATTTTCTAAGACAAAGTGAACACCACTACCAATTACAAAGAAATCTGCTTTTTGAGCTGGCTTAAGCTTTTTAACATACGTAAAGTAAAAGTCATATTGACATCTCTTAGCCTTTTGAATCCTTGAAAACGACCACGGCCTAAGATGATTAATCGTAATAGGCTCATTGAACAATTCCTATCTCCTTTGATAACACATCCCCTAAACTATCTGCATTAACCTCAATTCTCTTGCCCGTTTTCCTAAACTTCAACTCAACTATATTTTCCTTGGCTTTTTTACCAACTATAACCTGAAAAGGAATGCCTACAAGATCCGCATCCTTAAACTTAATACCAGTTCGAATACTTCTATCATCAATAGCAACGTCAAAATTTCTCGATAGGCTTTGATAGATACTCTCGGAAAGTTCAGATATCGTTTTATCCTTGAGGTTTGTAGGAATTATCTCAACCTCAAATGGACTGATGGAAACCGGCCATATGATACCGTTTTCATCGTAATTCGACTCAACGGCCGCAGCCATAACCCTCGTAACGCCTATACCGTAGGTACCCATAACCATGGGTACCTGATTACCTGATTCATCCGTTATATATGCATTCATGGCTTTACTGTACCTTGTACCAAGTTTGAATATTTGACCAACCTCAATACCCCTCTTCTCTGTAAGGGGAGCACCACATCTTGGACATCTATCTCCACCCCTTACAATGCTCAAATCGGCAAATTCATCAACCTTAAAATCCCTGTCGTAGTTAACGTTCATAAGGTGATAGTTTGCCTTTCCGGAACCTGCAACAAAGTTAACCATCGATATCACGGAGTAATCGGCGTACAGAGGAATACTTAAACCTATTGGCGATAGAAAGCCAACATCCTGCCCTGTGAAATTCTTAATTTCCTCATCTGATGCAAGCCTCAATAACCTTATTTTCAACAATCTCTTAAGTTTGACCTCGTTAATCTCCTTATCGCCTCTTATGGCCACGGAGATAGGCTTTTCATCGCTCATGTAAACCAAAAGCTTAAGAATGTTAGTCTTTGGAACGTTCAAAAACTTAGATACATCCTCGATTCTCTTAACGTTTGGTGTGTAAACCTCCTCAATGGGGAGAAGGAAAGCTTCAGGCTTTAATGGTTTAAAGGCCTCGGCTTTTTCAAGCGTAGCTGCATATCCACACTTCTTACAGTAAACGAGGCCTTCCTCACCGGTATCAGCAATTACCAAGAACTCATGAGAGAACTTCCCACCAATCTCACCAGTATCAGCTTCAACAACCTTGAACTTCAAGCCCATCCGCTCAAATATCCTTGAGTAAACATCGTACATCCCCCAGTATTCTCTATCAGCATCCTCATCTGTGGCGTGAAACGAATAGGCATCCTTCATTATGAACTCTCTTGCCCTCATAAGGCCGAATCTCGGCCTTATTTCATCCCTAAACTTTCTCCCTATCTGATAGAGGTTCAACGGTAAATCCCTATAGGATTTAACTTCCTTCCTTACAAGATCGGTAATCATCTCCTCTGCAGTTGGACCAAGCGCATATTCAACCCCATGCCTATCCTTAAACTTCATCATCTCCTTCCCATAGGCATTCCACCTTCCACTTTCAATCCACAGCGTTGATGGATGCATGATGGGAAGGATAACCTCTAAAGCACCACTCTTGTTCATCTCATCCCTTATAATGGATTCGATCTTATGAATGACCCTTACACCTAAAGGCAGTATATCGTAAAGCCCAGAGGATTTCTTTCTTATAAATCCACCGCGTACCAGAAGCTTGTGACTTGGTATTCTTGCACCAGCAGGCGGTTCCTTCATCGTAGGCATAAAGAAATTAGAAAACTTCATATTTTTAACCTCTAACTAAGAATATAAAATTATATACAATTAGGGTCATGAGAATTCTGCACGTTGATACTGAGGAAGGATGGAGAGGTGGAGAACAACAGCTTTTCTACTTGATTAAAGGTTTAAAGAAAAAAGGAATAGAATCCTCCATTGCATGCAGAAAGGAAAGTGAATTAGAAAAGAGATGTGAGGAAGGTAAGTTTATAACCATTCCTCTTTCCGGAAGGCAGTTTGAGGATATCTTTAGAATTGGAATAGTAGGAAAAGGGTTTGACATAATCCATGCCCACGCAGCAAAGGCCCACACAATATCTGCTCTTTCAAAGAAGTTTCACCAAAAACCTGTCATCTACACGAGAAGGGTTGATTATTCACCAAGGAAAAATATAATAACGACACTTAAATATAGCCTGACGGACAAAATAGTAGCAATATCTAACTACGTAAGGGAAGTCCTTGAAGATTCCTTAAAAATTCAAAGTGATAAGCTAAGTGTTATCCACTCAACAGTTGATACAAAAATTAAAAGAAGGATCGATCATGAAAAAGTAAGGAGAATAAGGGAAGAGTTAAAGGGAAAACCCCTTATAGGCACTGCAGCCGCCCTTACAAAGCAGAAGAATATCCCAAACTTTATAGAAGCAGCAAAAATACTTATCAAAAGGTATCCGAAAGCTAAATTCGTTGTAGCAGGGGAAGGAAGGCTAAGAAAAGAACTCCAGTCGTTAATAGAAAGGTTGAATCTACAGGAAAACTTTAAACTATTGGGTTTTAAAAAGGATATTCAAAACTACATAAAAGCATTTGACATATTTGTTCTTCCTTCAGATTTTGAAGGACTTGGAAGTTCCATTCTAATAGCAATGCTTTTAAAAATACCAGTTGTCTCAACGAATGCCGGTGGTACTAAGGAAGTTGTAATCAATGGAGAAACTGGAATATTGGTTCCAAGGAGAAACCCAAAGGAACTTGCAAGTGGAATAGAAAGGCTTTTAGAAGATGAAGAACTTAAAAATCACGTTGTATCAAGAGGTTACGATTATATCCTAAAAAACTTTTCAGTTGGTAAAATGATAGATGCATATGTCAGGACTTACACGGAGGCATTAAAGAGTGAAAGCTTTATGGGATAAATGTTTAATTGATTTAAAGGCATCGGTAAAGCCACATGAGTATAAGACATGGCTTAAAGATCTAAAGCCGATAAACATCGATTCTCAATCCATTACCTTAAGAGCAAAGGATAGGATAGTAAAGGAATACGTTGAAAAAAACTACCTTCCGCTTATAAAAGAGATATCGTCAAAGGTATTTGGGAAATACCTAACCATAAAGCTTTCACTTACTGACAATGTGAATCAGCCACTTCAGCTTGAGTTAAACTTCAAGCCGAAAAATCAATCCATTAAATCAAACCTTAACCCAAAGTATACATTTGAAAGCTTCGTTGTTGGATCAAGCAACCAGTTTGCACATGCAGCAGCGGTTGCAGTTGCCGAAAACCCAGGGAAAGCCTACAATCCCTTGTTTATATATGGCGGTGTTGGGCTTGGGAAAACCCACCTTATGCAAGCAATAGGAAACTTCGTAAAGTCCTCCGCTCCATCCAAAACCGTGGTGTATGTAACTACCGAACAATTCATGAACGATCTTATAAATTCAATAAGAAACGACAGAATGAATGGCTTTAGGGAAAAGTATAGAACAGTTGATGTGCTTCTGATAGATGATATTCAATTCATAAGCGGAAAAGATAGAACACAAATAGAGTTCTTTCATACATTTAACGCACTCTACGATGCAGGAAATCAAGTAATTATGACAAGCGATAGAACCCCAAAGGAAATACCAATGTTAACTGAGAGATTGAGAAGTAGGTTTGAATGGGGCTTAATTGCCGATATACAACCACCAGACTACGAAACACGCATAGCAATACTTAAGAGAAAGGCAGATTTAGAAAATATAAATGTCTCAGATGATATATTGAAACTTTTAGCCTCAGTAGTAAGATCAAACATAAGACAGTTAGAGGGTAGTCTCATTAAGCTTAAGGCAAAAGCTCAGCTTGAAGGAAAACCTATTGATGAAAAACTAGTAAAAAATCTATTCAGCACCGAAGGAATACAAAATATGCCACAGAATAACTTATTCATCGATGATATTAAAAGAATGGTTGCAGAAAAATTCAATGTAAAGGAAAATGAGTTTAATGGTAGTTCAAGAAAGAAGGAAATTGCAATGGCAAGACAGGTAGCAATGTATCTCTCGAGAAAACTTGGAAGTTTCTCATTTCCAAAGATAGCATCGGCATTTAATAGGGATGACCACACAACAGTAATGCATGCAGTTAAAAAGATTGACGGATTGAGAAAAAAGGACGATAAGCTAAACCGAATGATTTCTGAACTTGAGGAAAAACTTTCAAAACTTATCCACAAGTCCTGTGGATAACTACTGTGGATAACTACTGTGGATAAGTTTTAATTGTGGATAAACTTGGTTTAATAAATAGTTATCCACATGTTAACAATCTTTTTGTGGATAACTTCCAGCTTATCCACATGCTTATCCACATGCTTATCCACATGGAGCGGTTAACTTTTTATACAGGGTAAGTGTTAGAATACATAATGAAACTTTTATGTGCATTACTCTATTACTACTAATAGTGAGGAGGTATATTAATGAAAATAAGAATAAGTAAGAATAAAATAAGGAATGAGATAAGGAAAGTCGTACCAGCAGTGGATAAAAAGGGTAATGTTCCCATACTTCAAAATATTCTTATTGATGCAAATAACGATGTTTTGAATTTGCTAGCTACAGATACAGAATTGGGTATATCCACTAAAACAGATGCCGATATAGTGGAAAAAGGGGAAACAACGGTTAATGCACAGAAGTTTTTCAAGCTTCTGTCAAGCATTGTAGATGACGAGATTGAAGTAGAAACACAGAAGAATATCCTTACGGTAAAGGCTACAAATTCACATTTTCAATTAGCTACCCTTCCCGCTGATGAGTTTCCTTCAGTTACACTTCCGTCCTTTGAAAACGGGTTTTCCATTCCATCTTTAGAACTCGATAAAGCAATTAGAAAGGTTAGCTATGCTACGAGTAGGGATGAGGTAAGGTATATTTTAACTGGTATATTTATAAAGTCCACTGGGAATAGGTTAGATGTAGTTGCAACTGATGCACATAGAATGGCTATTTATGAAGTTTTAATTAGTGTTCCTAAATTTAGTGCCATACTACCAAAGAGAAGTATGGTTGAATTAAAGAAACTTTTGAGAGATTCTAATAATGTGAATGTTTACATTGATAAAAACATCCTGTATTTTGGTTTAGATAATACCGTTCTTTGGACTACAGAGATAGACGGGGAATATCCTGATTATTCGGGGGTTATTCCAACTAATAACCCATTAGTTTGCACTATTGGAAGGGAGGATTTTCTAAATGCACTTAAAGAGGTTTCTGTAATCTATGATAGTGATGTAAAGCCTGTAATCTTTAAGCTTACGCCAAGTACATTAACGCTTTCAGCAAGAAAATCAAACCTTGAAGGTGTCAATGAAAACGCAGAGGTAAAAGTACCTATTGAGTATTCCGGAGAGAACTTTGAAATAGGTTTTAATGCAAGTCACCTAATTGAATCCGCAATGTCCTTTGATGCTGAAAGTTTAGAGATATTTATGGATAAGCCTACATCACCTGTTTTAATAACATCTGAAAAGGAGAAAAATCTCAAGGATATATTGATGCCTATGAAGGTTGATTGATGTCCAACATGCCGAACCTATTAACTCTAATAAGAATTCTACTTATTCCAATATTAGTTGCATTAATAGTTGAGTCTAAGTTATATTTAGCCTTGTTATTATTTTTATTAACTGCAATTACCGATGTATTTGATGGATTTTTAGCAAGAAAATATAAGAAAGTTTCAAGTTTTGGCACTATTTTTGATCCGATTGCCGATAAAATTCTCACTTCATCCGTTCTTATCTCTCTTGTATATGTAAAGTTATGTGACCCATTTTCTGTTATGCTACTTATTGGTAGGGATGAAACTATTACTGGATTAAGAGCTACAGCAGCTCTTAAAGGAAAGTTGATCTCTGCCTCGAATGGTGGAAAGTTAAAAACCTTTCTTTTAACAGTCTCAATTATATTATTCCTTTTAGGTTATAAAACTATTGGTGAGATCTCTATAGTTTTATCTGTAGTTATATCTATCTATACAGGCTTTGATTATTTTTATAGGTTTTTGAGAGTAGAAAATGCTTAAAATTTCGATGATTTTGCTTTCATTTGTCGTTGGAAGCATACCATTTGGCTATATTATTGGAAAGTTAAAGGGTATTGATGTAAGGGAACATGGAAGCGGAAATGTTGGTGCAACAAACGTTGCAAGGGTAGCTGGTAAAAGATATGGTTTGATAGTGCTTGTACTTGATGCCTTAAAGGGTATATTGCCCGTTTTACTTGCAAGGCTTTTGTTATTTTCAGTTTTTGATACTTTACTGGTAGCTCTTTTATGTATTTTAGGACATTGTTTTTCTCCTTTTTTAGGATTTAAAGGAGGTAAAGGCGTTGCTACCTCATTTGGTGCCTTTTTAGTTGTATCTCCTACTATAACGATGTTAAGCTTCCTTATTTTTTTAATAGTATTTTTTACCACGCGTTTTGTTTCGCTCGGATCGATTTTTGCCGTTATATCGTATGTAATACTATTCTATTTTTTTAAAAGCCCAAACTTTTCTTCTGATTTAATTGTAATTATATGTGCAATGTTGATAATAGTTAGACATAAATCGAATATATATAGGCTTTTAAATGAAAAGGAGTTGAAGTTTAAATGAGTGAGTTTTATTCAATATTTAATAAAAGGAAAAAGTTTATTGATGAAAATATTCTATCCTTCGTTCCCAAGCATCCGATTTATGGAGGGAAGCTATACGATGCAGTTAGATATGCACTTTTAGGTGGAAAAAGGCTAAGGGCAATTCTACTAATGTCATCGTATGAACTTTTTGGAGGCAACTATAGAGATGTTCTGTGCCCTGCCTGTGCTGTTGAGATGATTCATGCTTATTCCTTAGTTCATGATGATTTGCCTGCAATGGATAATGATACATTAAGGAGGGGTCATTCATCTACATGGGCAAAGTTCGGTGAGTCCACAGCCATTTTAGCTGGGGATGCCTTGCTAAATAGGGCCTTTGAAATTCTATCCAATTGGAATTACGATAATGATAGAAAGATAAGAGTAATTTCCGAGATATCCAAGGCTTCCGGTATGATTGGAATGGTTTTAGGCCAACAATGTGATATGGATGCCGAAGAGAAAAGCATTTCTCTTGATGAACTTCTGTTTATACATAAGCATAAAACAGGGCAACTAATAAAAGCTTCCGTAATTTCAGGGGGAATTTTGGGAGGGGCTAATAAAAATAAGCTCAATCTATTAGAGGCTTATGCGGAAAATATTGGCTTAGCCTTTCAAATTATTGATGATGTGCTTGATGTTACATCAGACAGTAAAACACTTGGAAAGAACGCGAATTCTGACGATAATAATAAAAAGGCAACATTTGTTACCTTTTTTGGCGTAGATGGTGCAATTAAAATGGCTAAGGATCTTGTAGATAAAGCTGTTGGTTTTACTTCAAGTATTGATGGTGCTGAGTTCTTGTCGAATTTAGCATACTTTATACTTAATCGGAGGTATTGATTAAAAGGTGATTTTAGAAACGGTAGATACACCGGAGGATGTTAAACGATTAAGTGATGATGAACTAAAGGACTTGGCTGGTGAGTTAAGAAAATTTATAGTAGATAATGTTTTGAGAACAGGTGGGCATTTAGCTTCTTCGCTTGGCGTAGTAGAGTTAACCATTGCACTTTTAAGGGTATTTTCACCACCAAAGGATGCTATTGTATGGGATGTTGGGCATCAAGCCTATGCTTATAAGATACTAACTGGTAGAAGAAAGTTATTTCATACACTTAGGCAGCTTGGTGGTATTTCAGGATTTCCATCAATAAAGGAAAGTAATTATGATGCATTCGGTGTTGGTCACAGCAGTACATCTATATCTGCTGGGTTGGGTATAAAGGTTGCAAAGAGGTTAAAGAATGAGGATGGAAAAGTTATTGCCGTTATTGGTGATGGTGCTTTAACCGCTGGTGAGGCATATGAAGGCTTAAACAACTTAGGACAGTTAAAGGAGGATATGATTGTTATACTTAACGATAACAAGATGTCCATCTCAAGGAATATAGGTGCCGTTTCGAGCTATCTAACAAGGGTAACAACTGGTGAGACTTTAAGAAGGGCCAAGGAAAGGTTAGAATCTGTAGCTAAGAGATTTTTAGGTATTAAGCTCTATATGGGCTTAAAAAGGGTTGAGGATTTAGTTGTAAAAGGTCTTTTTCCACCCGGAATGATGTTTGAGGATCTTGGCTTGAGGTACATTGGACCTATTGACGGCCATGATCTTGATGTGCTTATACCAACCCTTAAAAATATTTCAAGGTTAAAAGGTCCAACACTTTTACATGTCATAACGGAAAAGGGTAAGGGCTATAAACCGGCAGAAAGAAATCCAGAGGTTTATCATGGTGTTTCGATTAAGCATAAAAGGGTTAATCCAACCTTTACAAGGGTTTTTTCTGATACCATTATAGATATAGCTAAGAACGATAAAAGGGTTGTTGGCATAACAGCAGCGATGCCTTCGGGAACGGGTCTTGATAGGTTTCAAAAAGCATTTCCCGATAGGTTTTTTGATGTAGGTATAGCGGAACAGCATGCTGTTACCTTTGCAGCAGGATTAGCAAAAGAAGGTTTAAGACCAATTGTTGCAATATATTCAACGTTTTTACAGAGGGCATACGATCAGGTTATACATGATGTTGCAATACAGAATCTACCCGTTATATTTGCCGTTGATAGAGCTGGTATCGTTGGTGCCGATGGTGTAACACATCAAGGAAACTTTGACTTGTCATACCTAAGGCCTATACCTAACCTTACCATAGCAGTTCCAAAGGATGAGGAGGAACTTAGGCAGTTACTTTTCACGGCTATTAACTCAAATTCTCCATTTGTCATAAGATATCCGCGTGGTGAGGGTTACGGCGCAAGCATATCTAATGGTTTTGAGAAGCTGCCGGTAGGGAAATGGGAGATCCTTAAGAATGGTAACGATGCTGTTATAGTGGCCACTGGTTGGGAAGTTTATCAAGCCTTAAATGCATCAAAAATACTTAGGGAAAAAGGCTTAGATGTTGGTGTTGTAAATGCAAGGTTTATAAAGCCGTTGGATAATGAGATGTTGTTCAAAATTGCAGCAAAGTACGATTTTATATTTACAGCTGAGGAAAACACTGCAATAGGTGGGTTAGGTTCCGCTGTTGACGAGTTTTTATGCAAGTTTTATAAGGGAAAAATATTCAATATAGGTATTCCGGATAGATTTATTGAACATGGTAACCAGAATATCCTAAGGGCAAATATAGGTTTAACGGCAGATAAGATGGCGGAAAAGATTTTAGATATCTTAAAGCCAATTAAAATAAAGCTAAAAAATACTAAAAATACTTAATTTTATTGTAAAGCGTATCCCTTTGAACCGGTTTATAACCTGCGTCTTTTATTATCCTTATGATTTCGCTTAAAGGCATTCTGTAGTTTACTCCAGCAGCAGCCACTACATTTTCCTCTATCATTAATGATCCAAAATCGTTTGCACCAAACTTTAAGGCAACCTGTGCAAGCTTTCCTCCCTGTGTTACCCATGAAGCTTGAAGATTATCGAAGTTGTCCAGGTATATCCTTGCAGTGGCTAAAACCCTCAAGTATCTTTCGCCTGAAGCCTTTTCCTTTACTAATCTTGAAAGTTCGGTATTATCCGGTTGAAAACTCCATGATATAAAAGCCGTGAACCCTCCAGTTTTATCCTGAAGTTCCCTTATGACCTTTAGATGTTCTACTATGTCCTCATCTGTGTCTACGCTTCCGAACATCATCGTTGCCGTGGTTCTTAAACCCATACCATGAGCTATTCTATGAACGTTCATCCATTCCTTAGTTTTAATTTTATTTGGTGCTATTATCCTTCTTACCCTATCACTCAGTACCTCTGCTCCGCCTCCTGGGATTGAGCCAAGCCCGGCATTCATTAGTCTTTTAATGACATCTTCTATGGATAATTTACTTACCCTTGCTATGTGAACAATTTCAGGTGCTGAGAAACCATGAACATGTATTTTAGGGAAATTTGACTTTATAAATTTTAATAGGTTTTCATAGTAATCTATCTTTAATTTTGGATGAAGGCCACCTTGAAGCAGTATAGCCGTTCCGCCCTTATCAATCGTTTCCTCTATCTTCTTACTCAGTGTTTCTTCATCAATCACATATGCATCTTTGTCGTTTAGGTTTCTGTAAAATGCGCAGAACTTGCATCTACATATGCATATATTCGTGTAGTTTATATTCCTATCTATTACAAATGTTACCTCGTTTAATGGATGCTTTCTCTTTCTTACCGTATTGGCAAGTTGACCTAATGTTAATAGATTTTCTTTTCTTAAAAGATATAAAGCTTCATCCTCTGTTATTCTTTCACCGTTTAAAACCTTTTTCTCTATAGTATTCATCTATTTATCTTTCTCCTTTGTTTTTGTTCCCTATGTTCAACATAGACATCGATGTTTGGAAATGCACTTGCCGTTTCCTCTGCTAGAATTTCCGCTAAGGCAACGGACCTATGCTGTCCACCTGTGCATCCAATGGCAAAGGTTATATACGATTTTCCTTCCTTTTCATATAGAGGTATCGAGAATAAAATGAAATCCTTAAGTTTTTTAATGAGATTTTTTGATTCATCAAATCTTAAAATATAGTCCATTACACCCTTATCCATGCCTGTTTTGTTCCTTAATTCAGGAATAAAATGGGGGTTTTTTAGAAACCTTACGTCAAACACATTGTCCGCAAATGAAGGAATTCCGTATTTAAAACCGAATGAAAGGAATGTTACCTTTATTTTCAATGTTCCGTCATGCACTATACTTTTTATGTAGTTTTTAAGCTCATGTATGTTCATTGAACTTGTATCTATAACCTTATCTGCTAATGACTTGATTGGCCTAAAGAGTTCCTTTTCTCCTTCTATAAGTTTCAGTATGTTAGAGTTTGGCATGTACCTTTCAAGTGGATGTGGCCTCCTCGTTTCGCTGAACCTCTTGACTATTACATTTGGCTCAGCCGTGAAGTACCATACCTCTAAATCTTTATATTTTTCCTTTACTGCTTCTATTGATGGAAGAAAGGTTGATTGAAACCTTGGGTTTCTTATATCAGCAACGAGCGCAACCCTCTCTATGTTTGGGTTTTCCTTTGTAAGATTTAAGATATCGCCTATAAGATCGGGTGGTATGTTGTCTATGCAGTAAAAGCCTAAATCCTCAAGGTACCTTGCAGCGCTTGACTTTCCAGCTCCAGATTCTCCTGTTACCACTATGTTCTTCATCTAAGATTAATGACCTCAACCTTATTTACGTTAAATTCGGGTATGAAAAGTCTATTGCCATGGCAACTTATGTCAGCAGGAGAATTAAGCTTATCCTTAATTAGTTTTATCTTTCTATTATTTAACATGTATATTTTTCCATTTGCAAAATCTGAAAAGACAATATTTCCGTTATATATGCAGACACCATCTATCATTGCACCGGGAATTTTTGCTAAAACCGTTATTTTCTTGTTCTTATCTACCTTTAATATTTTTCCCGAAGCCCAACTTCCAACTATAAGGTTCCCGTTTTTAAACGCTAATCCATTTGGGCATTCGAAGCTTCCACTTTTTATATAAGTTGATACGTGGTAGTTCTCAGCATTAATTCTGTATATCTCATTTTTCTCCGTATCAGATACATATATGTATTTTCTTCCATCGAATACCGTATCATTTAGAAACTTTGAGTTAGGTATACTTATTCTCTTTATTATGTTTCCATCTTTGGGATCTATAACAACGATACTATCGATATCGGCAACGAATAGCTTACCAAAGGCAAAGCTTATACCTTTTGGTGCATTTAAATCCACGGTAAACTTTGGATTTATAATTTTCCCATTTTCATTCATTACCGCTATAAAGCCATCATTATCCTTTTTATCTGGGGGTAGGTTACCTATGTTTGAGATATATACTTTACCATTATAGTAATCAGCACTTTCAGGTGTTTTAAAAGAGTTAGCACTACATGATAGGTTGAATGCTAAAAGCATTACAATTATTAAACCTATCCCCATTTTAATTTCTCCCTTAAAATTTCATAGTAAGACTTATTCCTATCCTTTAATAATAGCAAATCATTTTCTGATCTCGTTATCCTTATTACCTTACCTTTTTCTACCTCTACAGCTTCCTGGCCGTCAAATGTGGCAATGGCCGATTGGGTATCTGTTTTTACACTAACATCCAATACTGTATCCCCAGAGACTACAAGTGGCCTCAGCGTTAACTTGTGAGGACATATTGGTGTGATAATGAGTGTGTTAAGTGTTGGAAATACGATGGGCCCACCTGCGGAAAGAGAATAGGCCGTCGACCCGGTTGCAGTTGATACGATAACACCATCTCCCCTAAATGTTGTTATGTATTTTTGGTTTGCAAACATCTCAACTTCTATTATGCGAGCGAGTATTTGCCTTTTTATGGCTATGTCATTTATGCATCTATATACCTTGTTTTGAATATTTACGCTTATCGTTGGCCTTTTTTCTATTGTCAACTTTCCATTCATCAACTTATCTATTGAGCTTTCCGTTTCATTTACATCAAATTCCGCTAAAAAGCCGAGGGTTCCTGAATTGATTCCCATAATAGGTATATCCTTTTTAGTCATCAACCTACCTACGTTCAGGAAGGTTCCATCTCCTCCTACTACGATGACCATATCTGAAAGGTCTATGATTTCATTTTTTTTGAAGAATGGTAAATTATCCTTATTTACCAAGTTTTTAGCTTCAATATCCAAAAAAAGTTGGGTATCCTTATACCTTGACACAGATGAAAGTATCCTTTTAACTACATCGGTACTTTTAGGCTTTGTTGGATTTACTATAACCCCAATCTTCCTAAACATCCCTTCTCCTATCTATTCCATCCATCTTAAGGATATCACACATCTCGTATATTCTAGATTCTGTCCTATCATCAAAGTTAACGGCAAAGCTTTCGCTTGTCGATATATCAAACCTAAGATTTGTGGTAATTATCGTTGGAAGCTCCTTCGTATATCTATAATTAACGATTGTTGAGAGTATATCCTTTGCCCAATCAGTATTCCTTCCAGCTCCGATATCATCAAGTAAGAGCAATGGGGTTTCCATTATGTCCTCTAAAAACTTGGATGTAGACTCACTTGTTCCAAACGTTGTTTTAATATCGATGAGCATGTTTCTGAAGTCGCAAAACCTTGCAGACAACCCTTTTTTAGTTATTATTGCCTTGATGATTGCAATTGATAGATGTGTCTTTCCTATACCAGGTTTGCCAAAGAAGAGTAAACCTTTATTAACAAAGGGAAATAATGCAAAGAATTCCTTTGCTCTCTTTAGGGCATATGTATTATCGGTAGTTTCCGCTACAAAATTTGAAAAGCCACATTTATGATATCTTTTGGGTATGTTGGCGTTTTTTAAAAGTTCCTTGCTTATCCTTTCGAACTGGCACCCACATCTATATGCTTCCCTTTTACCATCCTTGGTTTCTATTACCCAACCGGTGTCATTACACCTTTTACATTTCAACTCTACCTTCCCTTGCTTTACCTATAATTTTATCTAATTCCTCAAATGTAAATCCCCTCTGAAGCAAAAACCTCTTGACTTTTTCATGCTCTGATTTGGAAAGCGGAAACCGAAAACGTCTTTTAACCTCGCTTATTATGAATGAGTAATCAAAATTATTTAGGCTGTTTTCATTAAGATCTATACCTTTTTCCTTGAGCTTTAGGGCAATTTTTCTTCTTCCCCAACCTCTTTTTATACCTGAAAGAGTATAGCTTTCAGTAAATTCATCGTCATTTATTAAATGACCGTCCTCGAGCATTGAGAATAGAATATCGAAATCATGAAATTCTGGAAATTTTTGTGAGATTTTTCTTTTAAGTTCAAATTTTGAATACTGCCTAAGGTTTAAAAGCCTTAAGCAGTAATTATAAACATACTCATTCATTTCCCAGTAGCTTGTAAAGTAGTATCTCGACTAAATCTGAAGCTGTCCTTTTTGAAATAAGTTCCCTTGCAATCTTCCTCACCTTTGGAGGAATTCTCTCAGGTTTAACCGACAACACTTCACTTTCTATTTCCTTCTCGTTATTGGCAACAAACTTTTCACCCCTTATGTTTTTAAGGCTCTTTATTCTATACATCCTTCTTTTCTCAGCATCTGATACTAAACTTATAGCTGTTCCTTCTGTACCAGCTCTTCCGGTTCTTCCTATCCTATGAATGTAAATATCAGGATTTTCTGGTAGCTCATAGTTTATTACGAAACCGATATTCTTAATGTCTATTCCCCTTGCTGCTACATCCGTTGCAACAAGCACCTTGACCTTTCCATGTCTAAAGGCGTTCATTACATATTCCCTTTGTCTTTGTGTAAGGTCGCCATGTATGGCTTTTGCATTGATACCCTTTTGAACTAATTTAGCTCCAATTTCTGCAGCATCCTTTTTAGTCTTAACAAATATCAAGACCGATGCATTGCCAATGTCTCGAAGGATTTTAAGCAGTGCTTTAAACTTTTCATTCCTTCTAACAAATACCAATTTTTGGTTAACCTGCGGGGTAATAACTGTTTTGCCCACCTTTACTATCTGATATCCTGTTTTGAGATAGCTTCTTATGAGCTTTAATATTCCGGACGGCATCGTTGCTGAAAACAGCATCGTTTGCTTATCCTTGGGTGTCTTTGAAAGAATGGCTTCAATATCCTCTATAAAGCCCATGTCAAGCATTTGGTCTGCTTCATCAAGCACTGCAAATCTTATCTTATCAAGCTTGAGAATACGCCTTTCTATCAGGTCCTTAACCCTTCCGGGAGTTCCAACAACTATCTGTGCCATTCCTTTTTTGAGTATATTCGCCTGTTTTTCTATGGAAACGCCACCATATATAGGATAAGCAGAAATATGTTTGTCCTTTCCTATTAAGGAAATTTCATGTGCAACTTGAATGGCAAGTTCCCTCGTTGGCGTTAATACTATTGCCTTTACACCCCTTTCCCTGCTGCTTATACCGTTAACAAGTGGAATGCCAAAAGCTGCTGTTTTTCCAGTTCCAGTTTGTGCCTGCCCAACAAGATCCTTACCTTCCAAGGCAACGGGTAATGCTTTTTCCTGTATAGGTGTTGGTTTTTCGAAGCCCATCCTCTCTAATGATTTTTTGATCTTTGGATCTAAATTATCGAATGTAAATTCCATGTCCTTCCTTAAAAGATGCCATGGAACCGCCGCCGTTTCAGACGGAACCATAGCAATTACTTTATTTTAATTATATTTTTTCTACGTCAACTGCCTTAAGACCTTTATCACTTTCTGTGATATTGAAGGAAACTCTTTCTCCCTCTTCTAGTGTCTTAAAGCCATTTCCTGCGATGCCTGTGTAGTGAACGAATACGTCTTGGCCATTGTCGGCTGTTATAAAACCGTAGCCTTTCTTTGAGTCGAACCACTTTACTGTTCCTGTGAGCTTGTCCATGTGTCTTACCTCTCTTAATTTGCTTTAAATTTTAAAAGCCCTGAGGCAGAAACGGCATGCCTTCAGGGCTTTTTATCTCTTTCGGTGCTGCCTCTAATAATCTTCAATAGCGAATTTATCACTTAAACCTACTTTGTCAAGTTTCTAAACGTATCCATAGCTGCTTTTATGCTCGATCCCTCTTGGAATTTCCTATAGCCTAAAAGCTCTAAGCCAAGTTCGATCGATGCCAACCCAGATATGATATCAAATATGTCAACGTATCCCATGTGCGATAGCCTGAATATCTTTCCCTTTAATTTAGATTGGCCACCTGCAATGGTTATGCCGTAGTTCTCTCTTATCGTCTTAACTAAATCCTGGCCGTTGACACCTTCTGGGCATTTAACCGCCGTTAAGCCGTTGGCCGGGTTTGATGATAGAAGTTTTAATCCAATTGCCCTTATGCCGTTTCTTGCCGATTCCGCAAGTATCTCATGCCTTTTAAAAACGTTTTTGATTCCTTCCTCATCCATCATTCTGAGTGCCTCATTTAGTCCAACCACCAGGTTTACAGCTGTTGTATAGGCAGTTTGCCCCTTTAACTGTGATTTTAACTCCTTTGTGAGGTTGAAGTAGTAGGATCTTGGTTTAACCGATTTCATTCTTTTCTTAGCCTTTTCATTTAAGGATATGATGGCAATACCGGGAGGTGACATTAGGGCCTTTTGAGAGCCTGTTATTGCAACATCTATATTCCATTCATCGATTGGGATATTGTAAACACCGAATGCCGTTATGCCGTCAGCTATGAGAAGCGTATCAGGGTAATTCTTTAAAAGTTTTCCCATGGATCTTACATCGTATATCGTTCCTGTTGATGTTTCGCATATCTGGGTTAAGAGTGCCTTTGCATCCCTATTTTCATCCAGTGTTTTCCTAACGGTTTCGATATCCGGTGCTTTCCCCCATTCTATGTTAATAGGTATAACCTTTACTCCGTAGGTTTCGCATATCTCCACCCATCTTTCGCCGAACTTTCCGCCAACGATAACGATGGCCTTATCACCGGGATTTAAGAGGTTTGAAACAGCTGCATCCATTGCCCCTGTTCCGGATGAGGAGAGAATTAGAGTATCGTTGTCTGTCTTAAAGAGCCTTTTAAGCCTCTTTTGTGTTTCAAGCATGACCTCTTGAAAATCAGGTGACCTATGGTAAAGCGTAGGCCTCGAGATTGCTTCTAAAACCCTTTCAGGTACCATAGTTGGCCCGGGTGTTAAGAGTCTTGACTTTAAAACCTTCACTTTACCTCCTTATAACACAATGTAGAGATATGGTCGATTTTGCAATTTCATTGTATCAATTTTTGAATTTTAATACTAAACACTTGACAAAAGTTAACTATGGTATATAATGTAAGTTAATACTAACATGTTGATGGATGAGCAACTTAACGGATTCTTAACAGAATCGGGATAAATAGTTAAGGTAAATATACTTTAGGGAGGTTGATATGGCTGAGAAGGTGATTGAAAGGCTTAAGGTTCAAGGCAAGAACGATGAGGCAAGGATAGTTTTTGCCTACTTAGAGTGCCTGGACGAGATATCCAAGAAGTATCCGATTCTTGTGAAACACAGAGCAGAATCGGCTGAGAGGTTCATCAAGTACCTAAGGCAAGATGCAGTTGAGAGGCTTTCGGGAATGAGCGATGAGGAAATGAGGAAAAAGATTCGCAGTGCGCTTGAAAGGGCAGTGGAAACAGGACTGATGGCCTTTGCAAAGATTCTCTCGGTAATTCCTGCCTGGGATCTCTTCTGGTTTAGGTAGAAGTTAGTTTTGGTAGAGATATGATAGAGCTTACGCGCTTTTATGAGCATTCCCTAAATAAGCTTCTCCTTGCCATAACCGGTTTAAAGGGATGTATAAATCCTTTTCTCCACGGCCATAACTTTAGGGTTGCCTTAATCTCGCTTTTTATTGGTAGCAAGCTGAACAATTCTAATGAGTTCCTGAGAAACCTGTTAATAGCTGGCCTTCTCCACGATATAGGAATCATGTTCCTTGATGAGGGTGAAACGATGAACCTCCTTAAGGATGAAAGCCTTGCAGGTGAAAGCATACATATGCATGCATACATTGGTTTCAATCTTTTGAAGGACTATCCTTCACTTTCAAAAGCAGCTGAGATAATAAAGTATCATCATAGGTCCTATAGGGAATTCTTGGAAAGCCAAGGAAGGATTCCTCTTTCATCACAGATCATTCACCTTGCTGGCCGCATCGATATCTTTATGATTACCGAATTGGAGAAGGGAAAGGAACTTTTTGATGCAGCAAAACTTCTAAGGGAAAAGTTATTAGCTGGTAGAGGTACTGCTCTTCATCCTGAGTTGGTTGATCTGTTCTTAGACCAATTTTACGATAAGGAATTCTTCTATTTTGAGCTTTACGGAAAGCCTAACTATGTGGAGAATTCCATACTTGGATGGTCTAATAGGTTCAGCTTCTCAATAAGCAATAAGGAATTCCTATCCTTGATTAAGCTTTTTGGTTATATTATTGACTTTAAGAGTCCTTTTACCGCAACACATTCGTCCGGTGTTGCCGAAACGGCAGCGCAGATCTCCAAATACCTTCACTTTAGTCCTGCTGATGTGGAGAGAATGAGAATAGCGGGATTCCTTCATGATATTGGAAAGATTTTTGTGCCAAAGGATATCTTGAATAAGAAGGGTAGGTTAACGGAGCATGAATTCAACATTGTAAAATCACATGTTTTTCATACCTACAAGATTCTTTCGAGGTTTGTAGATGATAGAGAGATCGTTGAATGGGCATCCTACCATCATGAAAGGCTTGATGGTAGCGGTTATCCATTCAAACTGAAGGCCAATCAAATTCCCCTTGGCTCAAGGATAATGGCCGTTGCAGATGTGTTTACTGCGCTTACGGAGGAAAGACCTTACAAAAAGCCTTCATCGGTTAAGGATGTTCTAAATGTTCTTTCAAAACTTTCAGATGAAGGTAAGCTTGATCCTATAGTAGTTTTAACGCTAAAAAACCATGCTAATTCCATAGCTAAGGCATCCCAGATATCCCAGCGGAAAGCGGGAAAAACCTTCAATGAACTAAGAAAGATTGATAAGAACTTTAGCTGCAGTAGCACATCTAAAATAATTTAAAGTTAATTTTTAATACCATTTATAAATAAGACTGAATAGGTTACAGGAATCTTGCCAGATGATAACGCAAAGATTTGTTGATAAA